>JAABQX010000059.1:11166-26755 GCA_011391215.1 Rhodocyclaceae bacterium | reverse complement strand
CCCCCCCCCCCCCCCCCGCATAAACTACGGCGCGCCGTGAAACCGGTTGCGACAACCACAACCCGTGTGATTTCCGCAGCCGCAGCCTTCCCCATCGTTGGCATCGGCTGTTCGGCCGGCGGGCTCGAAGCGCTGGAAAATTTCTTCAGCCATGTGCCGGTCGGTTGCGGTATGGCTTTCGTCGTCGTCCAGCACCTCGCCCCGGAACACGTCAGCGCGCTGCCCGAACTCTTGCGGCATCACACCACCATGTCCGTCGTCGAGGTAACCGACGGCATGCTCGTCCGACCCGATGGCGTCTATGTCATCCCTCCCAACCGGGATTTGTCGCTGCTTCACGGCAAGCTGCATCTGCTTATGCCTATCGCGCCGCGCGGCCTGCGCCTGCCGATTGATTTCTTCCTGCGCTCGCTGGCGGATGATCGTAAGGAGTATGCCATCGGCGTCATCCTCTCGGGCATGGGCTCCGACGGCGTCTTCGGCCTGCGCGCCATCAAAGAGAAAGCCGGGCTGACGCTGGTGCAGGAACCCGCCAGCGCCCAGGCCGACAGCATGCCGCGCAGCGCCATCGAAGCCGGCGTGGCCGATATCGTCGCAACACCCGACGCCATGCCGGGACGCATCGCCGACACCTTGCGGCATCCCTCCCATGTGCTACCGATTGATCCGCCCGCCCCGGCGGAAATCATCAACGCCCTCGACAAGATCGTCATCCTGCTGCGCGAACGCAGCGGCAACGACTTCTCCCTCTACAAGTCCAACACCCTCCATCGGCGTATCGAACGGCGCATGGCCGTGCACCAGATCGCCACCATCGAGGCGTACGTGCAACACCTGCGCGAGAACCCGCACGAGCTCGACTTGCTCTTCAAGGAGTTGCTGATCGGCGTTACCAACTTCTTCCGCGATGCCGAGGCCTGGGAGTTTCTGCGCACGGAGGCGATTCCCGCACTGCTGGCCCGCTACCCTTCCGGCAAGGCCCTGCGGGCCTGGGTGCCGGCCTGTTCCACCGGCGAAGAAGCCTATTCGCTGGCGATAGTGTTCAAGGAAGCCTTGGCGCTCGTCCAGCCGGTAGCGCACTTCACGCTGAAAATCTACGCCACCGATCTCGACCCGGATGCCATCGATGCAGCGCGCAAAGGTTTTTACCCGGTCAACATCGCGGCGGACGTTTCAGCGGAACGGCTGGCACGTCACTTCATCGCTGAAGAGGATGGCGGCTATCGCGTCGCCAAGGACATCCGCGAAATGGTTGTGTTCGCCACGCAGAACGTCGTTTCCGACCCGCCCTTCACCAAGCTTGACATCCTTACCTGCCGCAACCTGCTGATCTACTTCGGCGCGGCGTTGCAGAAAAAACTGCTGCCGCTGTTCTATTACGCCCTCAACCGAAATGGCCTGCTGCTGCTTGGCAGCGCGGAAACCGTCGGCAACTACGGACACTTGTTCACCCCGCTCAATAACAAGGTGCGTCTCTTCCAGCGCCTCGATCAACTGCTCTCCGTGAATCAACTGGAATTTCCCGGCAAAGTGATGACTTCCACCCCCAGCGAACTGCCCCTCATCGAACGTCCCGATAACCTCGGCCTGCTCACCGATCAGCTCATCCAGCAGACCTGGGCGCCCGCCGCCGTGCTGGTGAATGGCGAAGGCGACATCCTCTACATCAGCGGCCGCACTGGCAAGTATCTGGAACCCGCCGCCGGCAAGACCAACATGAACATCTACGCCATGGCGCGCGAAGGCCTGCGCGAGGCGCTCACCGGCGTGCTCCGCAAGGCGCTGAAAGATCCACAACCCGTTGTCCTCAACGGTCTACGGATCGGCACCAATGGCAGCACGCAAATCGTCAATGTCGTGGTGCAGGCTATCGACAAGCCCGAAGCCCTGCGCGGGCGTATCCTCATCGTTTTCAAGGACATGCCAGCGCCGCCGGCGCGACGCAGGCCGAGCAAGAGCATCGCTGCGGATACGCACGATGCGCTGCTGCACGAGTTGCAGCAGGCGCGTGAGGCACTGCAAGTCACCCACGAAGAGATGCAGACCACGGTGGAGGAGCTCAAGTCGAGCAACGAGGAGCTGCAATCCACCAATGAAGAGCTGCAGTCCACCAACGAGGAGTTGAGCACCTCGAAGGAAGAATTGCAGTCACTCAACGAAGAGTTGCAGACGGTGAATGCCGAGCTGCAATCCAAGGTGGACGACCTCACCTGGGTGCAGAACGACATGGCCAACCTGCTCAACAGCACGGAAATCGCCACGATCTTCCTCGACAACGAGATGCAGCTACGGCGCTTTACCACCTATGCCACCAAGCTCTTCAAGCTGATTCCGGGCGATATCGGGCGGCCGCTGTCGCATGTCGTCACGGATCTCGACTACCCGCAGATCAATGAAGACGCACGGGAAGTGCTACGCACCCTGGCTTACCAGGAGAAGGAAGTCACCACCCACGACGGCCGCTGGTACCGCGTGCGCATCATGCCCTACCGCACCCAGGACAACGTGATCGACGGCGTGGTGATCACTTTCACCGACATCACCGAGATCAAGCAGCTGGAAGCCGAGTTGAGAAAGCGCAGCGCGTAGGCGACGATCATGACCGGGAACAATCCTGAACTGAGTAAAGAAGAACTGCGCCGACGCGCGGAGGAAGATCTCGCGCAACGGCCTCCGCACCTGAAATTCAGCGAGCCTGATCTGCAGCGCCTGCTGCACGAACTGCAGGTGCATCAGATCGAACTGGAGATGCAGAATGAGCAGTTGCATCTGGCCCACCTGGCCATGGAGGAATCGCGTGATCGCTACGCGGACCTCTACGATTTCGCCCCTCTGGGCTATGTCACCCTGACTGCCGACGACCAGATTGCAGAGATCAACCTCACCGGCGCCACTATTCTCGGGGTGGAGCGCCAGCAACTGTTGAACAAGCGCTTCAGCGCTTTCGTCATGCATGAGGATCGGGAGTGCTGGTCCCGGTTTTTTACCAACGTAATAGATCACGTCGGGCGCGACCGCATCGACCTGTCCATGCAACGCGGCGATGGCACGGTCTTTCATGCAGTACTAGACTGCGGTCACCAAAAAGTCGGCGTTGGCGAGACGGCAGTCCGCGTTGCCATCGCCGACATTTCCGAGCGCAAACGTCTCGAAGCAGAGCGCAATCAAGCCCTGGCGACCGCCGAGCAAGCCAACCTCGCAAAATCCACTTTTCTCTCCAGCATGAGCCATGAGTTGCGCACGCCGCTGAATGCGATCCTCGGTTTTGCCCAGCTCATCGAAACCGGCACGCCGCCGCCGACGCCCGCCCAGCAGCGCAGCATCGAGCAGATTCTCAAGGGCGGCTGGTACCTGCTGACGCTGATCAACGAAATCCTCGATCTCGCGCTGATCGAGTCAGGCAAAACCACGCTGGCGCTTGAGCCGATCTCACTGAGCGAGGTCATGCTCGAATGCCGGGCCATGATCGAGCCGCAGGCCCAGCAACGCGGCATTGGTTTGACCTTCCCGCAATTCGCCACCCCCTGGTTTGTCCATGCCGATCCGACCCGGCTCAAACAGGTTCTCATCAATCTACTGGGCAATGCCATCAAGTACAACCGGCCGGACGGCACGGTCGCCGTGGGGTGCACGCCGCGCCCCCCGAACAAGCTGCGGATTAGTGTCCGGGATAGCGGTGCGGGACTGACTGCAGAACAACTGACGCAGCTTTTCCAGCCGTTCAATCGTCTCGGCAAGGAAACCGGCGCGGAAGAAGGCACCGGCATCGGCCTGGTGGTGACTAAACGACTGATCGAACTGATGGGGGGCGCCATCGGCGTGGAGAGCACCGTCGGGGTGGGTAGCGTGTTCTGGATCGAATTTACCCTGGCGGGCGCGCCACAACCGGCCGTGCATGAAACCGGGCCTGCGGTAGCGGTGCGGCCAGCGGCACCGCACGGCGCACCGCTGCACACCCTGCTGTATGTGGAAGACAATCCGGCTAACCTGGAGTTGGTCGAACAAATTGTGGCGCGCCGACCCGACCTGCGCCTGCTTACCGCAGCGGACGGCAATCTGGGTATCCGGCTGGCGCGCACCCACCTGCCCGAGGTGATTCTGATGGACATCCATCTACCCGGCATCAATGGAGTGGACGCCATGAAGATCCTGCGCGCCGACGCGGCGACGGCGCATATCCCGATCATCGCGCTCAGCGCCGATGCGCTGCCGCACAACATCAAGAAGGCCGTCGATGCCGGCTTCTTCGCCTATCTCACCAAACCGATCAAAGTGGACGAGTTCATGAAGTCGCTGGACGCAGCGCTGGAATTGGCGGAAAAATAATAGTCCCGCGCGGCTCATATGCGCACTGGCGCAGGAAGCCGGCGCCTCTCTCGCCAGCTACCCGGAAGCCCCGTATTGAAGGAATTTCCTCAACAGTGTGTGCCAGCGAACTGTACGTCGCGGCTAACCACGCCACTATGCAATCCATGGCAAGCACAACGCACGATGGAGAGGAACATGAACTGGGATCGTATTGAAGGTAATTGGCGGCAAATCAAGGGCAATCTGCAGGTGATTCTGGGCAAACTTACCGACAATCCGCTGGATGTCGTTGCCGGCAAACGCGAGCAACTTTCCGGACGGCTTCTGGAAGACTATGGCATCGATATCGATGAAGTGGAAAGACGGAAGTCCGGATGGCAGAACCTGTGCAAATAGAAAGTATCACCTGAAGTCAGACGCTGCGGCAGTAGCCTGACGCAGCGTAGCCTGACGCAGCGTACCGCTGTACCGACTCCCCCCTCCGATTCTGCAAGGAATCGGCTTAAATCCCGGCCTTGCGCCGGGATCTTTTTTTATCGGACAAGGCAATTTTCACAATTTCCTGGGCGATGTCTTGTGGCGACAAGATAAAGTCAATGCACCCGGTTGCAATGGCGCTTTCTGGCATTTCCGGCTCCTTGGCAGTCTCCAGTTTCTGGGCGATGGTGATACCGTCAACGTCTTTAATGCCACAGAGCGCTGACGCGCCATCTCCGTCATACCCGGAGACAATCACGGCAATCAGCTGGCCGTCCCAGAAGTCGGTCAGTGAGCGCAGAAATACGGTAATGACATCGGGCCAGCCACGCGGCTTGAAGATCGGCTTTAGATGAAACTTTCCCTGTCCGACGTGCAAATCCCGATTTGCCGGGATGATGTACATGTGATTCGGTTCGATGATCAATGCTTCCGTGATCAGGTCAACCGGCATTGAAGTGAACCAAACAGACTATGGGGTCTAGCGTACGGAACGCGTCCGCCTTACTGCGTATTCTTGTTTGCGGTAGCCGAAGATGTCGTCAGTACGATGTCCTGGCGTAAGCCTCAAGCGGTGACAGGGGAATGCGCCGAAGCGGGTACGGCGGTTGACTGGTAGAAATGGCTACAATGTCCAAAGTAGCCACTAATCCAGAGGTGTGACCATGAAAACGATGACCGCGCGCGATGCCAAGAACCGATTTGGCGAATTTCTCGACGCTGCCCGGCGCGAGCCTGTTGTCGTGACGAAGAATGACCGCCCGGTCGGGATCATGATTTCGATCGAGGATGCGGCGGACACGCTGATCCCCGAAATGTTCATGGACAAGGACCCCGGTTACGAGGAGTGGCTGGCCGCGAAAGTTGGCACCACCCTGGCCCGCGTCGCGGCAGGCGCAACGTCGCTGCTTGCGCACGACGAAGCCGTGGCGTCTTTGAGATCACGCATCGAGGCAAAGCTGGCCCGCCAGACCCAGTAGCGGAATGAAGATTCTCTGGACCGACGAGGCGCTGGACGACCTCGCCGAAATCATCGCCTACACCTGCGTGGCAGCGAGTCCGCGCACGGCCGAATCGGTCGAGCGCCGCATCGTTGAGCAGATCGAGGGGCTTCCCCCATTTCCGGAGCGCATCCGCAAAAGCGAGCGAATTCCTGGGGCGCGCGAGTTGGTCGTCAACCGCCTGCCGTACATCGTCTTTGTTAAGTTGCTGCCCGACGTGATTGTCGTGCTGAACGTTGTGCATACCGCGAGGAAGTTCCCCGCGTAGGTTGCGGGAGGCTGGCGTTAGTTCAAACGCAAAAGTCGGCGCTGGCGGGACGGCGCAATTACCGGAACCGTGCCTTATTCGTGCCGCAGTGCCTCGATCGGATCTAAGCGCGCAGCGCGACGCGCCGGGAAGTAACCGAACAGCACTCCGATGCCGGCCGAGAAGGCCAGCGACAGCAGGTTGATGAAGGGATCAAAGGCGTAGGGCACGTCCATCAGGCTGGAGAGCCCCCAGGACGCGGCGGTGGCGATCACGATGCCGACCACGCCGCCCAGCGCGGACAGGACGACCGCCTCGATCAGAAACTGCAGCAGCACTTCCCTTTCCAATGCGCCGATGGCCAGCCGCAGGCCGATCTCGCGGGTGCGCTCGGTGACACTGACCAGCATGATATTCATGATGCCGATGCCGCCGACCAGCAGGCTCACCGCCGCCACGGCGCCGAGCAGGGTGGTCAGCACCTGGGTGGTGCTCGACAGCGTTTCGGCCAGTTGCTGTGTGTCGAAAATATTGAAGTTGTCGTCGTCATCGGCGGCGAGGTTGCGGCGTTCGCGCAACAGTTGTTTCAGGCTGGCCTTCAGCCGAGTGCCGTCACTGCCATCCTGCATCGATACCAGCAGCGTGGCAACCTTGACGCTGCCGGTCACACGCCGCTGCAGCGTGCGTAGCGGCACCACGACCGTGTCGTCCTGGTCGCCCATGCCGCTCTGGCCCTTGGCGGCCAGGATGCCGATCACGGTGCAGGAGAATTTGCGCACGCGCAGTTGCTCGCCGAGGCCGGTCTGACCGATCGTGCCGTCGAATATCTCGCGTCTTACCGTCTCGCCGATGAGGCACACGGCGGCGCCGGCCAGCTGTTCGTCGGCAGCGAAGAGGCGGCCGCTGGCGAGCTTCCAGTTGCCGGCATCGAACCAGGCGTTGCTGCTGCCGATCACGCTGGTGGCCCAATTGCGCCCGTTCGCCACCACCGTGAGGCTGGAACGGCCTTCGGGGGCGACGGCGGCGACACCACCGATCTGCGACAGGATGGCCTCGGCATCGCCTTCCTTGAATTGCGGCACCCCGCCACCACCACCGCCGCCGCCCGGCCCCATGCGCTGACCCGGCCGGACCATGAGCAGATTGGTGCCGAGGCCGGAAATCTGTGCCTTGATCGACTGCGTGGCGCCGTTACCGAGCGTGACCATGGTGATCACCGCGCTGACGCCGATGACGATGCCCAAGATGGTGAGGAAGGAGCGCATCAGGTTGCGCAGGATCGAGCGCAAGGCCAGCATGAAAACGCTGTAAAGCATCAGAGGATCTCCGCAGGTAACGCTGCGTCAGGTGCTGAGTTGGTCGGGTACAGGTTGGGCACGTCGCTGGCGATGCGGCCGTCGACGAAGTGCACCATGCGCCGCGCGTAGGCGGCCATGTCGGGCTCGTGGGTGACCATCAGCACGGTGATGCCCTGCTCCTGATTCAAGGCCATCAGCAGGCCCATGATCTCGTGGCTGCGCTGCGTATCCAGGTTGCCGGTCGGCTCGTCGGCCAGCACCACGGCCGGTGCGGTAACGATGGCGCGTGCGATCGCCACACGTTGCTGCTGGCCGCCGGAGAGTTCCGCCGGCGTGTGATGTTCCCAGCCGCCCAGGCCGACGGCCTGCAAGGCCTTGGCGGCGGCCGCACGGCGTACGCCGGCACTATCGCCACGGTAAAGCAACGGCAGCTCGACGTTTTCCTGCGCCGAGGTGCGCGCCAGCAGGTTGAAACCCTGGAAAACGAAGCCCAGAAAGCGGCGCCGCAAGCGCGCGCGCTGGTCACGCGACAAGACCTCGACATGCGCACCTTTGAAAAGGTACTGGCCGGCACTCGGCGTATCCAGACAACCCAGGATATTCATCGCGGTCGACTTGCCCGAGCCGCTGGGGCCCATGATCGCGACGAATTCACCGGCCCGGATGTCGAGGTCGATGCCTTTCAGCGCCAAAAGCTCGGCCTGCCCGCTGCCGTACAGCTTGGTAACGCCCCGCAGCTGGATGAGCAGGTCGCTCATTTCTCCAACGACGTCTTTTGATCGGTGATGACGAGCATGCCGGCTTGCAAGTCGCCGCCGGTGATCTCGGTCATGCGATCGTCGCTGATGCCGGGCGTCACGGCGACGGACACCGCCTGGCCATCGCGCAGCACCCATACCTGCCGGGCAGCGGCCATGCTGGCACCCGCTGCTGCCGACTTGCGGGTAATACTGCTCGGCATGCGGGGCAGCAGGCTGACGCCGATACCTTTCTTGGCCCCGGCGCCTGCCGCCGCCGAAGTGGGCGAGAAACGCAGCGCGGTGTTGGGCACCAGCAGCACATCCTTGCGCTGCGTCGCCGTGATGGTGGCGGTCGCCGTCATGCCCGGGCGCAGGCTCAGGTCGGCATTGCCGACGTCGAGGTAGGTCAGGTAAGTGACGACGTTGTCGGTGATGGTCGAACCGAAGCCCACGCGCGTGATGTGTGCAGGGAACTGGCGCGTGGGATAGGCGCTGACGGTGAACGTCGCTTCCTGCCCCAGCTTGACCGAGCCGACGTCGGCCTCGTCCACATACACCCAGAGGCGCAACCGGGTCAGGTCTTCGGCGATGGTAAATAAAGTAACCGCCTGCAGCGATGCGGCGACCGCATTGCCAGGTTCCACGCTGCGCGTCAGCACCACACCGTCGGTCGGTGCAACGATCGAGGCCTTGGACAGATTGATCTGGTCGGTGGACAGCGTCGCCTGTGCCTCGCTGACGCCGGCACGCGCGCTCGCCTCGTCGGCCGTGGCCCGTTCGAGGGTCGCCCGGCCGCTGTCGAGCTCGGTTTTGGACGGCACCTTGCCGCCCGACAGACGCGCCACTTCTTCGAACCGTGTCAGGGTGGCTCTGGCCTCCTTCACCGTGGCAACGGTCTGCGCCACCTTCGCCTGCGCAGCCGCCACGGCCGCAGTCGAGCGCAATATCTGGTCGCGCAGCTTGGCCGTATCCAGCACTACCAGCACCTGCCCTTTCTTGATTCGGTCGTTGACGTCGACATTGACCTTGAGCACCGTGCCCGAGAGTTCACTGCCGATGTTGATCGAGCGGGTAGGCTGGATCGTACCGTTGGCGGTGACCGTCAGCGTCAGATTGCCGCGCGCGACGACCTGGGTGATGTAGCTCGGCTTGGCATTGGCGGCCCGTTCCACCTGCCAGTACCACAGACCTGCAACACCCGACAACAACAGGAATGCGCCGCCCCACAACACAGGACGGCGGTACCAGGCGCGCGGGGCCGGCTCGGCAAGTAGCGTGGCAAGATCGGTTTCGCCACCAGCTTCAGGGGGCGGCACGGTGGGCGTGGTGGGTGCGGTGGGTGAAGTAGGCGTGGGGGAAATTGGGGTATTCATCATTGAGGCGCCGGGGTGATGTCTTCGGTGATGTCTTCATTTGCAGGCGGGATAACCACCACAGCGGGGTCACGATCAGGCTGCCAGCCGCCGCCGAACGCCTTGTACAGACGCACGTATTCGGCACTGAGGTCGGCGCTGGCGTTGGCGACGCCATCCTGTGTGTTGCGCTGGGTGCGCTGGGTTTCCAGCACGATCTGGAAATCGATCAATCCGCTGTTGTAGCGCTGGCGCGCCATCAGTGCAGCATTGCCGGCCGCTTCGGCCGCCTGTTGCAGATGCAGCAGGCGTGCGCGGTAGCCCTGCAAGGCGACCAGAGCGTTCTCCACGTCTTGCAGCGCTGCCAGCACCGTGGCCTGGTAGGCAAATTGTGCCTGCTCAAGCGCTGCCTGCTGGGCACGTACCTGGGCGCGCAGGGCGCCACCATCGAACACCGGCAACGTCACGCTCGCCAGCAGCGCACTGACCACCGTCGCACCGCTGGACAGGCCAGCGAGCGTGAGTGCATTCAAGCCGAGCGAACCACCCAGTTTGAAGTTCGGCATGCGCTCCGCCTCGGCCTTTGCCACGAGGGCTTCTGCCGCCGTCACCCGATATTCTGCGGCGCGCACGTCGGGCCGCTGGCGCAGGGTTTCTGCGGGAATGCTGAGCGCCAGATCATCCGCCGCTTGCGGTATCGGGGCGGCCACCGCCAGCACCTGCGCCAGGGCGGCCGGCGGCTGGCCGGTCAAAACCGCGAGGGCATGCCGGGTCTGTTCGATACTCGTCTGAAAGGCCGGTAACAGGGCGCTGGTTTGTTCGGCAGCGGCACGAGCCTGCTCGGCTTCGAGCGATGTCACCAGGCCCGCCTGCAGACGCCACAGCGTGATCTGCAGCGTTTCAAGCTGGCTGGCCAGGTTGGCTTCGGCAATCGCCAGGCGCGCCTGGGCGCCGCGCAGGGTGATGTAGTTGATGGCCACTTCTGCAGCAATCGAAACTTGCACGTCGCCGAGGCTTGCGGCGCTGGCCCGGGCGGTGGCCTCACTCGCCGTCAGAGCGTTGCGGTTGGCGCCGAAGATGTCCAGCTCCCAGCTCGCGTCGAGGCCGGCTTTAAAACTGTCGCCAGTGCTGTTGCCGTCGGTACGGCTGTGCTGCGCCGATGCGGAACTGCCCAGCGCCGGCAGCAGCCCGGCCGCAGAAACATCACGCAGCTCACGGGCCTGCCGCAACGCAGCCTGGGCACTCTTGACGCTGGTGTTGGCGAGCAATGCCTGTTCAACGAGGCTCGCCAGCAGTGGATCAGCGAAGTGCCGCCACCAAAGTACCAGTGAGGTGTTGCCACCCGGCGCCAGCGAGGTGTTGCCAGCAGTCGCAAGGTCATGGGCAGCCGACCATGCCGCCGGCACCTTGATCGGGACAGGGGAATTGTCCTGCCGAGCGATCGAACCGCACCCGCCCAAGACCAGCATCAGACATAGTCTGCATGCAATTGTTGGCGTTAGAACCATCGCTGCACCAGGCTGGCCGCCCACTCCTTGACATGCAGCCAGGGTGATCTGCCTTGCCAGGTGACGAGATCGATGGCTACCGAACCCTGAATATCCTTGTCGAACATGGCCTGCATTTGCCGGGCAAAGTCGCGCCCCAGCACCACCGCATTGACCTCGTCGTTATCGAGAAAGCTGCGCCAATCGAGGTTGCTCGAACCCAGGCACGACCACACGCCGTCGATGATTGCGGTTTTGGAATGCAGCAGCGGCCCGCGCCGCTCGTAGATCTTGACACCGGATTCCAACAAGCTGGCGTAATGCGAGCGACCGGCATGAAACGTGATGTTCGAATCAGTGTGACCGGGCAGGATGAGTTTTACGTCGACTCCGCGCCCGGCCGCTTCGATCAAGGATTGGAGCAACTGGGGATCGGGAACGAAATAGGAATGGGTGAGGTGTATATGCTTTTCGGCATTGCCGATGGCGGAGATCAGCGTCAGGTAGATCAGGCTGTAGGGGTCGTCCGGCGTGCTACCGATGGCGCGCACGATATCCATCCCCTCCGTTTTCAGCGCGGGAAAGTAGTTCTTCGCGGCAAGCGGCTTGCCGCGCTGCTTTTCCCAGGTTTCCATGAATAGTTTCTGAAACTCGGCGACCACTGGCCCCTCGATCTGGAGATCGGTATCGCGCCAGGCAATGGTGCTCGTAGTTTCTTTTCCGGCGCGGTGGATGACCGATCCCGAGGAGTAGACACTGCTGATGTTGATGCCGCCGATGAATGCGGTCTGCCCATCCACCACCAGGAGTTTCCGGTGATCGCGGTTGTTGGGCAGCCATGGCGTTTTTCCCGCGAACGGGTTGACCGGATTGAATTCGAGCACCGCAATGCCGGCCGTGCTCAGGCGCGCGAAGAATTCCTTCGGTGTACTGATGCCGCCGATGCTGTCATAGATCACGTTGACCTGGACGCCCGCGTTCTGCTTCTCCAGCAACAGCTCAGCAAACTGCCGGCCGACCTCATCATCGTCGATGATGTAGGACTCCAGGTTGATGTGGTCCAGTGCCTTGCGGATCGCGGCAAACATGGCGGGGTAGGTCGCCGCGCCGTCTTGCAGCAAGGTGACCTTGTTGCCCAAAAGGAGAGGGCTGCCGACGATCGCCTGTTCCAGCGCAATCTGTTTATCCAGGATGTCGATATCACCGGATTTGCGTTTCAGTTCCGCGACGATGGCGGCGCTATTCTGCGCGGAGATTGCGCCGCGCGCATTTTCGAAGCGGGCGGCCTGCTTGCTGTGCCGTGCGATGAGCGCATCGGCGTCCGGCAAAGTTGCACAACCCACCGTAGCTAGCAGGAAGATTGCTGTCGCTACGGCCAGTCCGGTTGTGTGATATGCCATGATTCGCTACGGCCAGTCCATCAATCAGCGGCGGTTGAGAACAACCCCGACGATGACCCCGGCGATGGCTGCCGCAGTCGCAACACCGAAAACCTTCCATGGATTCTCTGCAACATATCCATAGACGTTGTCTGCGGCGTCATGAGCCTTATCTGTGATGGAGATGCGTGCAGCCTCGACGCTGGATTTCGCATTGCTCAGTTTTTCTTCGATCTTCGTGCGTGCCAACGCAAGTGTTTCGACGGTGGCGCTAGAGATTTCCCTTAACAGATCGTCAGCATCGCCGACCACGCCTTGCTGATCCTTGTTGAGCGCCTTCTCGCTGCTTTCTACATTCTGATGGTTTGCGACAAGTTCAGTTTTCATCATGTCTCCCTGGTGTGTGTGAATGAGCGGGGGCAATCACAGCCTTGTTCACTAGCACTGCACGACGTTGCCCATAGCGCATCCTGATCCATCCCTGACCAGCCAGTCTGTGCGCCAACGTACCCATGGCCTCCATGTGCGCTGGCGTACAGAAGAATTTCACTGCCTGAGTAGGATCGCAGTCAGGAAATGGCGATGCACCCGCAGAACACTACGGCAGCATTTCCGGATATCGCGCTTACAACTTATGAAGGAGACACACCATGTCATTGGGAACAATTCTGTTGGTTATCCTGCTGCTAATGCTGCTTGGCGTCATTCCCGCCTGGCCCCACAGCCGGGGATGGGGTTACGGGCCCAGTGGCGGCGTTGGTTTGCTGCTGACGATCCTGATCATTCTGTTGCTGTTGGGTATGGTCTAGTTCAGTCAATCACGAGCCCATTTATCACCGCTAAATCAACTTGAAAAGGAAATAAAAATGAAAGCCTTACAGAATGCAAAACTGATCACCATCTCGATGTTGCTTGCCATTGGACTGGCCGCCTGCGACAAGCCCGGACCGGCGGAGAGTGCCGGCAAGAAGATTGACAGTACGGCTGATGCAGCCGGCAAGAAAATAACTGAAACGGTAGATAAGGTCGGCGAGAAGATCAGTACGCAAAGTGAGAAAACTAGCGTAGCCATTGACGATACCGAGATTACAACCAAGGTCAAAGCGGCGATATTTGCCGAGCCCGGCCTCAAGACACTGCAAATCAGTGTTGATACCGTCAAGGGCGTGGTGACACTCAGCGGTTCGGTTGATACGCAGGTGAATAGTGACAGGGCAAAAGCTCTGGCGAGCGCCGTAGCCGGCGTAGCAGCTGTTGAAAATCGACTGATGACAAAGTAGATCAAGTCGGATGGTATTCCCCTCAACAATCTAGGAGTCGATCATGGAACTGCAAGAAGCCTACAAACAGAAAAGAGCCGCGCAACTGAAGGAGTGGAGCGCCCAAATCAATTTATTGGAAGCCAAGGTGCAAAACGCCGAAGCGGATCTTAAGGTCAAGTATTCGAGGGAGCTTGTTGAATTGCGTGCCCGGCAACACGCCGCTTCTGAAAAGATGAAGGAACTCGCAAAGGCCAGCGGCGATGCGTGGGCGCAGGTCAAGGAAACCAGCGACAAGATATGGGAAGACCTAAAAACCGGCCTGGCTGAAGCTCAGGCCAAATTTCATTAGCGTATTGAAGATTCACTTTACCGCCGGGATCGATCAACATCTTTCGATTCAGGCGGTGCTTGCTTTGCCATCCTGCCTGGCGAGTAGCGGCGGTTCGCGCTGGTTGAGCCAAGCGGTCAGTTGCAACCCATGGCCTTGAGCTGCGTCCGTAACGCCTCGACCTCATCAAGCAATTCCAGCGCCAGTGCAGCCCCGGCAAGATTGACACCAAGATCGCGTTGCAAGCGCAGAGCCACCGTGGCACGGCGCATGTGAATACCGCTAAAGCGCCAGCAATCCGGTTCGCGCCCGACCGGTGCCAGTACGCCCTCATCAACCAGTTCGACAATACACTCAACCTGAACCGCGCAGGCATGGCTGACCTCGATCAGGGTTAACTCAGCCTGTTCTTCCAGGATGGTTGCGCTCAGTTGCGGCAGCATTTTCTCGTTTTCCATGCTTACACTCCCAGTTTGGCGCGCGGATTGAAGGATTTGAACTGTTCGGCCATGGCGCGATAGAGGGCATTGTCAGACTCGTTGTCGGCCGGCGGCAAGGCGATCAACAAAACCGCATAGAAGTCGCCCGGGGTATCCCCGGGAATACCCCGGCCTTTCAGTCGCAACTTGCCGCCAGCGACCGAACCCGGCGGAATTTTGAGCTCGACCACCCCGTTCGGGGTGGGCACTTTCACTGTAGCGCCCAAGGCGGCTTCCCATGGGGCGATCGACAAATCGAGATAGACATCGCGCTGCTCGACACGGTAGTGCGCATGGGGGCGAAACCCGATTTCCAGATACAAGTCGCCCGGCTTTCCTTGCCCAACCCCCGGCGTTCCCTGCCCCGTCAGGCGGATATGCTGCCCGGCGCGAATACCGCGCGGAATCGTTACATTGAGCTGGTGGGCGCGCATCGAGACACGCCCCTGTGCGTCGATCCCGGGCGTTTGCAGGGTGATGGTACGGATGGCGCCGGCGTACGTATCTTCCAGATCGATCAACACCTTGGCGTGATGGTCTGTGCCATGGGTATTGAACGCTGCATGGTCACGCCCCCCGTCAGCGGCGCCACGCCCGAAAAGCGCTTCAAAAAAGTCGCTGAAACTGTCCTTGTCGCCATTGCTGGCACCTTCGGAACCACTGCCGGAGTACTCGAATCCGGCGTTCCAGTCCGGAGGCGGACGAAACTCCTGTCCCGCCTTCCAGTTACTAGCCAACTGATCATAGGCAGCACGCTTTTCCACATCCTTCAGCACCGCGTTGGCCTCGCCAAGTTCCTTGAAGCGGACTTCGGCATCCGCAAGCTTGCTGACGTCGGGGTGATATTTCCGGGCCAGCTGGCGATAGGCCCGCTTGATTTCATCCTGGGTCGCATCGCGCGCCACACCCATGATCTTGTAGTAATCCTTGAATTCCATTTGGATCAGCCCTTGAAGCGATTGCCACCCGTGCGTGTTTGATGCGCACGACCCGAACTTCAGACGATGCCAGCGCCCTCAAGACCGAGGCTAAATGGCCGAGCAACTTTTTTCTGTACGCTACCGAACTGAAAGTATCGGCTGTAACGGTCAGTCTGTCAGCCAGTGAGTGTCGGTTCGCAGAATTGTAGCGCTCACAATCATCGCAGCAGTCATTCTTAGGAGATCACCATGAACAAGGACCAAACCAAAGGTCGTATTGAAGAGGCAAAAGGCAAAGTGAAGGAAGTCGC
>JAABQX010000059.1:0-11156 GCA_011391215.1 Rhodocyclaceae bacterium | reverse complement strand
GTCGCCGGCAAGGTCGTCGGCAACAAGGATCTTGAACTGAAGGGGAAGATTCAAGGTGCCAGCGGCAAAGTCCAGGCCGCGTATGGTGACTTGAAAGCAGACATCAAGAAATCCATTTAGGATCGTTAGCATAGGCCCGTCCGCGTGACTTCCTTGGCGCGGATGGGACGCTTTGTTTTAAGAAAGCGGTCTGCGGACTGTTGGCTGATCCAGGCGTCTGGTGGAGTCAGCCCTTGAAGCGATAGTCACCCGCTGCATACAACTGCCAGCCGCCATTCCCGGTGAGTTCCAGCACCTGCGGGTGATATTTCAGGATGGAGGGGCGATGACCGGTGCTAATCAGTGTTGTTTGGCTGCTCAGCACCTGTTGATAAAGACTGTCCTCGTTGCCCTCATCCAGAGCACTGGTCGCTTCATCAAGAACGGCGTAGCGCGGTGTGGCGATTAGCACACGAGCAAATGCCACCCGCTGCTGCTCCCCGACCGATAGGACCTTTGCCCAGTCCAGGTCGGCATCCAGGCCGCCAAAGCGCTCAGCAAGATCCGGCAGGTTCACGCTTTCCAGCAAACGCTGGAGTTCGTCATCCCCGATTTCCCTGTCGTGTAGCGGATACAACAACTGGCTGCGCAGGCTGCCGAGCAGCATGTAGGGCCGCTGCGGCAGAAACAGCATTTCGGACCCCTCCGGCCGGATGATGCGACCACTTCCGGAACGCCATAAACCGGCAATCGCGCGCAACAATGAACTCTTCCCGCAACCGCTGGCTCCCACGATCAGCACCCCTTCCCCCGGATTGATCGACAGGGATAGGTCATTGATCAGGGTTCGTGCATGGTTCGGCGTTTGCAAGGTGAGGTTTTCGATGGCCAGATTGGAATCCTGAACCATAGCGATGTCATTACCAGCCTTTGGCCGTCCGCCGTCCGTCCCGGTGAGGAATCTTTTGACGCTATACAGGCGATCAATCCCTGCGGCGAATCGACTGAAACTTTCGAAATTATCAACAATCACGGTCAGTGCGCCCAATATCGCGGCAAAAGCACCGGCCGCCTGGATCGCGCTCCCGACCTCCAACTCACCCGCAATCACCTGCCCGGCAAGGATCACGTTGGGCAAAATGAAGGTCATGTAGCCATAGGCATTCTGGAACAAATTCAGATTCAGTTGCACCCTGATGAGCTTGCCGTAATTGCTGAAGGCCTCATTAAAGTACTGGCCGACCTGCAGTGATTCCTGATTCTCGCCGCGATAGAAAGCAATGGCTTCGGCGTTCTCGCGAATGCGTACCAGGCTGAAGCGAAAATCAGCTTCGCGTTTCAGTTGATAAAAATTCAGCCCAATCAGGACTTTTCCGAACACCAGCACGGTAATCGCCGTACCGGCAATGGCGTAAACAATCAGAAAAAACACCAGCTCCCGTGAAATTGACCAGAGAACGCCACTGAATGCCAGGAGTTGCAACAGTGCTCCGACCAGTACCAGCAGAAAGTAGAGGGATTTCTGGGTAAACGTATTGATGTCTTCGGCGATGCGCTGATCAGGGTTGTCGATCTCGGTACTGCCATTCAGTTCGTAATACGCCCGATTGCTGAAATAACTACCGAGGAAATCGCGCGTCAGCCAGCGCCGCCAGTAAAGCGCCAGGCGGTCCCGCACATAGTAATAAAACGCATAGATCGGTACGGCCACCAGCAGGATACCCACGCACTGGGCGATGGAAATCCAGAACCGATTGGCATCCTTTGCCGCCAGCGCCGAGGTGAACTCCCCTGTCAGCTCGTTGAACAGCACGGCGAACCCCGTCTGTCCCAACAGCAGGAGCACCAGCAGAACCAGCAAGCCCCTGGCTTGCCATCTCTTTTCCTCGAACCAGTAGGGTGTTGCTATGGTCCTGAAGCGCTGCCAGAGGCGCAGATCAAAGCGGATCATTGGCAGGCCTCATGGGTATGAACGCCATCCCGCCTGCTTATCCGTACCAAGAAGTCAGTTGTTCAGCAAGAGCTGCACGATAATGCCAGTGGCAATCGCAACCAGAATGTAGTCGCTGCCGACCTGCACCCAATGGTAACCATGCGGCGGGGCATTCAGGTGATGGCCGCGCCAGTCATCGACCACATAGTGCCGGTGGTGGTACTCGGGCGGAAGGCGTTCGCCCCGGTGGAATTGATAACCTGGCCCTGCGCCACGCTGATCGTGCCCATCGAACCGATACGCGTGCCCCGTGTATTCCCAGTTTCGCGGTGGCGGCCGCGCTCTGTTGTCGCGATGATCCTGTTGGCCGCCACGCTGTGCTTGCTCATGGTGACCGCGATCATTATGGCCACGATCACGGCGATCGTCGTCACCTTTGGCGAAGGAAAAATTCCCCATAGTCATGAGTATCGCCATGATTGCCGAGACAACTGTTTTGTATTTCATGCTGGACTCCTTTACATTGTGAAGTGAGCGATTCCCATCGCTCACCGCGGAAGATCGACAGTAGTCGCACCAGCAAATACAGTTGGTACGATCAGCTTCTGGAATTTCTGAAGACTACTCAGCCCTGGGCTCGCCTTTCCGGTTGACGGTAATCGTAGCCCCCGGATGGGTAATCGTCTGTATGCGATGTTCCTCGCCGCGGAAGCTATATGTAACGTCCCAGAATTCAGGTTTGGCGTGACTGGGTTCGCTGGTGCAGCGCTGCACATTGCGGAATTCCTCATGCTGCCCGCTGTTGCGGCCGACGTTGGCGCCAATTGCACCACCCGCGACCGCACCACCGACCGTGGCGAGATCCTTGCCGCGACCGCCACCGACCTGGTGGCCGAGAACGCCGCCAATGACGGCGCCGACGATCGCTCCGGGCACATTGTGCTGGCTTTTATCTTCGACAACGATACGTTCGCGTTCGACCCAGCAGCGTTGCTCGGGTGGCCCGACGACGGCACGGACGGAGGTAACGTCTGCTTCGTAAAGTCGTTCGTTGCCGCGCCGGCGGTTGTCATAGACCGGAACGGGCACCGGTGCATAACGGCTGTCATCGATACGTGCGTTCTGGCTCACGGCCCGCGCCGATGACACGCGGTTATTAAGGTTCATCGTGGCCAACGACGCATACCGGCCAGGTCGCAAGACGACGCACAGACCGCGAAACTTGACGTCTTCGCAGACTTCCCATTTGTCGCGTAGCACAATGACCGACGAGGCACGGTCATTGAAACCCTGGCGCTCGAAGTTCTTGACCTGTTTGTCAGTCGAAAACGACCGGCCTTCAAAACCTTCGCGTTCGTAAAAGGTAACCTGGGCAGCCACTTGCGCAGCAATTGCCATTCCGGCAACCACCAGCGTTGATTTCAATATTGCATTCAATGCGTTCATTGTTTTCTCCTCACGGTTGCGGTGCATAACCATTACTTCTTGTTGCCCTTGGCCGCGTCCTGGATGCTGTCACCGGCTTTTTCAATCTGCTGTCCGACCTTCTCTACCGCCTTGTCGGCTTCCTTGCCGGCACGTTCCGCCGGGCCCTCCTGCTTTTGGCAGCCCGCAAGTGCCGCTAACAAGGCACCGACAAACAAGGCTGCGCTGAATGATTTATTGAGTTTCATCTGATATCCCCCTATTTGCCAACTTCATGGCCAATGACGCCACCGACGGCTGCTCCACCGACCGTCCCGACCGCACTGCCACCCGTAAGAATGGCTCCGCCGACAGCACCGACGCCAGCGCCGACAGCCGTGTTTTTGTCCTGCGTCGACATTCCGGAACAGGCACTCAAGCCAATTAGCGTGACTGCGGCAACTGCACTGAGTGTGAATCTGTTAATTTTTTTCATTGGATTACCTCTTTATCGAAAAATGACTTTCCGGTACTTTGCTTTGTCGTGCGACTTACTTCTTGCCGAATCGCGCTTTCGCCTGATCCAGACAACGATCCTTGGCGTCGCCGGCGAACGTGTCGCACTTCTCTTTTGCCACTGCATACTCGGCATCAACCTTGTCCGCTGTGGCGTCGTTATGGGCGTCGATGGCTTTGCTGTTCGCATCGCTTCGCGCCTCGGCCGATTTCTCGTTGGCCTTAACATTTGCATCCGTAGTCTTCAGCTGTGCCTTGGCATCGGCTTTGGCTGCCGTCTCGGCCGCCTTGGCCTCCTTCACGCAGACATCTTTCGTATTACCCGCCTGGTCGTCGCAGCGTTCACCGGCCACCGCATAGTCGGCCTCTGCCTTGGCAACGCGCATGTTGTAACGGGTCTTCGGGCTTGGCTTGTAACTGGCTTCGAGTTCGGCTCGTGCGACCTTTTCCTTGCCCTTGGCTTCGGCCACGCAAATATCGTTTGCGTTACCGGACAACGAGGCGCAGCTCGTCTTGGCCATCTTGTATTCGGTCGAAATCTTGTCCTTGCCAGCTTGGTAGTCACTCTTCGACAGGCTTTGGGCCATTGCGCCGGCGCTGAAGGCGAAGCCAAGTGCAAGTGCGATGGCGCTGATGTTTATTTTGTTCATGATTTTTCCTTTAGGTGATGCGTTGGGGTGGAGGTGCAGTAAATGGTGGGCGGAGCGATCACTTGGTAATTCGTGTCCCCACCACTTCGATATCGACGCGGCGGTCAGGCTGCAGGCAAGCGATGACCTTGGCACTCTTGGCGCCGGTGCATTCATCCGCTTTGGTAGTTGGTTGCGTTTCTCCCTTGCCTTCGGCGAGAACGCGATTCGATGCAATGCCCTTGCTCAGGAAGTAGTTCTTGACTGCGGCGGCGCGCCGCTCGGATAGACTCTGGTTGTAGCTGTCAGACCCAAAGCGGTCGGCATGGCCAACGGCGGTGATCACTTCCGGATTGATGTCTTTCATCTTTCCGAGGAACTCATCCAGCGACACCTTTCCGGCTGGCCTCAGGACCGCCTTGTCAAAGTCAAACAACGCGTCAGCAGCCAGCGTTACTTTTCCGGATGCCGGCTGCATCGCTGCCGGTTTTGCGGCGGCGGCAGGTTGGGCTGCAGCCAAGGTTATTGGCATCAAGTCGGGATCGCATTCGGCGATTGCCAGCGCCGGGGTCCAGTAGCCGGTACGCCAGCACAGCCCATAGCCGCTCTTCACGACACCACCACGCTGATCGGTAACATATCCGCTCGTCGCCGGGTCAATTTGCGCGCTGGTTACGCCAGACACACTAGCCAGTAACAAAGCACACGATACGGCCAAGCCCATTTGCTTCCTGGTAAATAGATTTGTCATAATTATTCCGATTCCTAAAAGATGAGCCATCACTCCGCATTCTGTTGACCTGGTTCTTCCGACTGTCGGCAAACGCGGTGAGATACTGACAGTCACTTCCAAGCGATCTGAACTGCTCACTGCTCCTGGAAGGCGCCAAAATAATTTCAATTCGAGGCGGACTATTTCGAGGGCAATGAATCATTGCGGCCATCATCCCGTGACGCTCACACGTTCTCTGTTCGCTGGCGCACTTATTGAAAAATTTACCGTCGCCGTCCTGCCCTTCGGGCCGGGGAACCCCGGATTACTTCCCCGCGCCGGAGAATGACGAGTAGCATCGCCAGGCTTATGTGTGTCACCGCACAGTCGATTGTCGGCAACACGGTGATGATCCACACTCGGATACGGGCAGGCGCGGTCTTTCCTGCGATTGGGATCGCAGTCTCCTGCTACTGGCTAAGGTAATCTTTCTTGAAATCCACACATAAAGTTGTTGCCTGGCTTACGGGCGCCGCCCTGCTGGTTACCGTGGGGATAGTGCTGGCGTTATGGGCGTTCAGGCATATTGAAACCGCCGCCAGCGTACGGCAGCACACCAGCGCGGTGATCAAAGGTGCGCACGATTTGATGTCGGCACTGAAAGATGCCGAGACGGGTCAGCGTGGCTATTTATTGACCGGGGATGATGATTTTCTGAAACCGTACCTGGCGGTGCGCGACAACATTTGCGGCGATCTGGAAAAACTGCGTCAAATCACCCTCCTCGATGCAGCCCGGAATCACCTGGATGCCTTGTCGCCATTGATTGATGCCAAATTGGCGAATATGGCGGAGGCCATCGAGTTGCGCCATAACCATTCGCTGACCGCCTCGATAGCGCTGGTACGCAGTAGCCAGGGCAAACACTTGATGGATGCGATTCGCACCGAGATGGCTAGTTTCCTTCGGATAGAGGATGACTTGCTGGCGCAACGCGAAGACGAGTTTCAGACGAGCATGCAACTGTTGCTTGCCCTCATCGTGATTACCAGCCTGCTTGCGTTGTTTTTTGCCGTGGCATTCGCCTGGTTGATTTATCGCGAAACGCAACAGCAGCTTAAAGATGTCATACATCGCGAAACACAGCATTTGCTTGAGTCGCAGGAAGCGCTGAATCTGCAGTTGCAGCAGGCCAACACCACCTTGCGCGATAGCGAGGAAAGACTCGCTGTGACGCTCAATTCCATCGGCGATGCAGTAATCGCCACCGATGCCTCCGCGCGCGTAGTACGTCTGAATCATGTTGCTGAACAGCTCACTGGCTGGACACAGATAGAAGCTGCTGGCCTCCCGGTCGATGAAGTGTTTCACATCATCAATCAGGAGACCCGCCAACCTGCCAAGATTCCGGTCATCGACACCTTGGCACATGGCACGATTCAGGGCCTCGCCAACCACACCGTACTGATTGCCCGCAATGGCAGCGAATGCGCAATCGCCGACAGTTGTGCACCGATTCGTGATCGCGACGCCCAAGTGGTCGGCGCCGTGCTGGTGTTTCGGAATGTCACCAAGGAATATGCGATACAGCAGGCCTTGCATGACAGGAGCGTCGAACTTGAACGCACCCAGTCTGTGGCGGAAAAAGCTAACCTCGCGAAATCGGATTTCCTTTCCAGCATGAGCCATGAGTTGCGCACGCCGCTGAATGCCATCCTTGGCTTTGCCCAGCTTCTGGAAACCGGCGTGCCGCCGCCGACACCCACCCAGAAGCGCAATATCGAGCAGATTCTCAAGGGCGGCTGGTATCTGCTGGAACTGATCAACGAAATCCTCGATCTCGCACTGATCGAGTCGGGCCGGGTAAGCCTATCCGGGGAGTCGGTCTCGCTGCTCGAAGTCATGCTCGAATGCCGGGCCATGATCGAGCCCCAGGCGCAGAAACGCGGCATCGGCATGACGTTCCCGCGCTTTGATGTCCCTCACTATGTCAAAGCTGATCGGACGCGCTTAAAACAGGTTTTAATCAATCTTCTTTTCAATGCCATCAAGTACAACAAACCAAGTGGCGCTGTTTCAGTTGAGTACACCCTGAATCCCCCGGATTCGATACGTATCAGCGTACGCGACACCGGTGTGGGGCTGGCTCCGGAACAGATTGCCCAGCTGTTCCAGCCATTCAATCGCATTGGCAGGGAGGCCACCGCAGAGGAAGGCACAGGCATCGGCCTGGTGGTCACCAAACGGCTGATCGAGTTGATGGGAGGCACCATCGGTGCAGAAAGTACCGTTGGGGAGGGCAGTGTGTTCTGGATCGAATTGAGCCTGACGGCTGCGCCACAGCTTTCGGAGCACAAGACCGAGCATGGCGCACCGCTGAGACCTAGATTGCCGAACGGCACACCGCTGCACACCCTGCTGTATGTGGAAGACAATCCAGCCAACCTGGAACTGGTCGAGCAGCTCGTTGCGCGGCGCTCCGACCTGCGCCTCCTCTCCGCTCCTGACGCCAATCTCGGCATCGAGTTTGCCCGTGCCTACCTGCCAGAAGTAATCCTGATGGACATCAACCTGCCCGGCATCAGCGGGATCGACGCCATGCAAATCCTGCGCCTGGACCCGGCGACAGCGCATATCCCGATCATCGCCATCAGCGCCAATGCGATGCCCCGTGACATCGATAAGGCGCTCGAAGCCGGGTTCTTCGACTACGTCACCAAACCCATCAAGGTGGGCGAGTTCATGGATAAACTAGACGAAGCTCTGAGATTCACGCAAGCGGCAGCCATCCGCGTAGTTCACAAGGAACCCGCATCATGATTACCGAGTCCGAAATCCTGAACGCCAGCATCCTGATCGTTGACGATCAGGAATCGAATGTCACGCTGCTCGAACAATTGCTGAGTGACGCCGGCTATACCTGCGTCACCTCGACCATGAAGCCCGAGGAGGTCTGCGCGTTGCATCGCAAAAATGTTTACGACCTTATCCTGCTCGATCTGCAAATGCCCGGCATGGATGGCTTTCAGGTGATGGCCGGCCTCAAGACCAACGCTGCGGAGGCTTACCTGCCCGTCCTCGTCATTACCGCCCAGCCCGGCCACAAATTGCGTGCCTTGCAGGCCGGTGCAAAGGATTTCATCAGCAAGCCGTTCGATCTTGTCGAAGTCAAGATGCGCATTCACAACATGCTGGAAGTGCGCTTGCTGTACAAGAAGCTCGAAAATTACAGCAAGGAACTGGAGCAGACGGTACAGGAACGCACTGCCGAACTGCGCGAAAGCGAAGCGCGTTATCGCAGCCTGACGGAGTTGGCCTCGGACTGGTACTGGGAGCAGGACGAGAACGGCAACTTCACCAAGGTATCCGGCCCGGTACTGGAAATGCTCGGCATCCAGGTCGACACCCTGGCGGACGATACACGCAGTGTTCCGCTGACAGGCTGGGACGAAAATGAACGGAAATTTCTTCAGGCCACCATTGCCGCCCGTCAACCCTTCCTGGACCTCGTCTTCAGCCGCGTCAAAGCCGATGGCTCTAAGCAAACATTCCGGGTCAGCGGGGAGCCGATGTTCAACCAGTCCGCCCGTTATATTGGCTACCGTGGCATCGGCGTGGAACAAAGCGCAAGCCAATAGCACACACGATAGCCCCACGTTCTGGACGCCCGGCCATGCCATCACTCCATAGCCCGCAGCAAAACCATCTGCTTGCCGCATTGCCTGCAGCAGAATTCGAGCCCCTGGCCGCACATCTGGAACTGATCACGCTGCCACTCGGCAAGATGCTTTATGAACCTGGCACCCAGTTGCAGCACGCCTACTTCCCCACCACCGCCATCGTGTCCTTGCACTACGTCATGGCATCCGGCGCATCGGCTGAATCGGCGGGAGTGGGTAATGAGGGTGTTGTCGGCATTTCGCTGTTCCTGGGGGGTGACACAACGTCAAGCTCGGCCATCGTGCAGACCGCTGGCCACGCTTACCGGCTCGAACGCCGCCTGCTGAAGCAGGCATTCGACAGTGCCGGCCTGTTGCAGCGCTTGTTGCTGCGCTACACCCAGGCGCTCATCACGCAAATGGCCCAGACCGCCGCCTGCAACCGGCACCATTCGCTTGAGCAGCAGTTGTGCCGCTGGCTGTTGCTGACCCAAGATCGCGTGTCCGGACGGGAACTGGTCATTACGCAGGAATTGATCGCCGGCATGCTCGGCGTGCGCCGGGAAGGCGTTACGGAGGCCGCCGGAAATTTGCAGCGCGCCGGCTGTATCAGTTACCGCCGCGGACACATCGCCGTGCTGGATCGATCCGGGCTGGAAGCCCGCGCCTGCGAGTGCTATGCCACGGTCAAGATGGAATTGGGCCGCCTGCTTTCCGACGCACAGTTGTGCTAATCAGTTTCGAAACGCCTCTAGAACTCGAAACCCAGATTCAGCGAATCGAAACTCTGTGTGCCGCTGCCGAAAGCGCTGCGGAATTCCTCGCTGCGCTGGATATGCGTCCACGAGAAGCGCATTTTGTCGATGCGCATGCTGAAGCCGACCGACAGATCGTGGACGTGATTGCGCCGCTCCACACCGGGACCATCACGAAATACCTGGCCGTCGAGAAAGATGTTGTGCGCTACCAGGCGATAATCCGCACCCGCAAAGACATACCACGAGTTGCCGGCGTATTCCGTCATGCCTTGCGCGCGCGTGCCGTGCAGCATGGCCCCGCCCGGCTCGATGGTGTCCGGGCCGAAGCCGCTTAGCCTTTGCCCCAACCGCAGCATCGCTCCGGTGCGCGCCAGGGTCATGACCGTACCCAGAGTCGCACCGCCATGCACTACCACGTCGGCGTTGTCGCTACCGTAGCGCCGTTTCTGCAAATACGAAATCATGAACGCCGGCTCGCTTGAACCCTGATTGTCCCAGCCGCGCGGCTGCTTTGCGTCAATCAGGTGATGCCAGGCTGTTTGTACCTCTTTGCCCAGCGCAGCAGGGCCGACCACACCGACGTCGAACTCTACCGTATCGAGACGGTTGCCGCGCCCGCGCTGGGCCACGCCGCCAATATACAGCCAGGCCGCCCATGGCCGGTCGTACGGCTGTGCCGCAGCGATAGTGATGTCTCGTGGCGTATAGATGTTCTGGCCGAGGAACAGGCCAACGTGAATATCTTCACCATTATCGGGATCGAGGTTGCGCAGCACTTCGGCAGCCGGCGCCTGGAGAAACTCGAAGGGCAGCCCCACACCGAGCTTGATGCCATTGGTGTAGTAGCGGTCGGTACTCGCCAGCATGTCGTTCTCGATGAACAACTGCACTTCGCTGCCGGCCGCCGGAGCGCTGTCCGTCAAAGACGCAGCGGCGCAGGCAGGCAACGCAAAAATGGAAAGCAAGCACAATGTGGTGATACGGCAAGGCATGGCGGAGGGTTATTTCTGGTTAAAAAAAGTCGGCGCTGGCGGGACGGCATTCGCCCTACAGGGTTCCAACGCTCATTGCGGCTGAGCATAGCGGTACGGTGAAGTTCCTGAGTGGGTTAGGTAGGTAACAGGAAATAGTCGGTGCTGACAGGACAGTGATGGGGCTGAATCAGAGTCAGTAATCCATTGGGCGAGGTCTGGCAGCCCAAGGAAAAACCTACACATCGCCTACACGAAATCCAGAAAGCAAAAAGCCCAACCTTGTGAGCTGGGCTAATTTATTGATTTTGTTGGCGGAGTGGACGGGACTCGAACCCGCGACCCCCGGCGTGACAGGCCGGTATTCTAACCAACTGAACTACCACTCCATATTGACTATCGGCCGTGCAACGAATTTACCGATATCAAGGGCGCGGATTCTAGCAGAATTATTCTGCCGAACAATATTCCGCAAACACTTTTCTATGACTCTTTAACGCATCAGGCTGGCCAGCATCAATCCATCGGCCGGGGTCAGCGCGTGTCCTTCGGGAACGACATAGGTACGCGCTTTGCCGGCGAGTTGCTGGACATT
>JAABQX010000058.1 GCA_011391215.1 Rhodocyclaceae bacterium | reverse complement strand
TCCTCGCCCGCGCCGTGCGCGACAATCTCGCTGACTGCCTGGTCACGCTACCCGCGCTGCTCGAACGGCAAGCCTGGCCGCAACTCTGGTTCTGGTTCGCCAACTTCGATGGCATGCGTCGGGAGTTGTTTCCTGCGCTAGCCGGGTTTGATTACGCAAAAGTCGGCGTGACCGAAGGGAATCCCCGTGGGACTGGCGGGACGGCGGAATTACAGGAAAGCGTGCGGTGGGGAGCGGCGCACTGGCAGCAAGTCGCGCGGCAACTGCTCGCGCTCGACGAGTCGGCCATCGAGTCGCTGACGTACAACATAGAGACGTTGGCCTTGGCATAATGCCCGCCATGCCACTCCAGTTCTCCGCCAACCTGTCTTTCCTGTTCACCGAACTGGATTTCCCCGAGCGCTTTGGCGCTGCCGCGCGCGCCGGTTTCAGGGGTGTCGAGTTCCATTTTCCCTACGAATTCGACAAAGCCGTGCTGGCCGAGGTGATGCTGACCTCGGGCGTCGAGGTTGTGCTGTTCAACCTGCCGGCAGGCAACTGGGC
The DNA here is from genome assembly GCA_011391215.1 of Rhodocyclaceae bacterium. GTDB lineage: Bacteria > Pseudomonadota > Gammaproteobacteria > Burkholderiales > Rhodocyclaceae > Sulfuricystis. The sequence goes on along the minus strand of JAABQX010000058.1, from coordinate 12,954 downwards.
AGCGGGAGAAAGGGGCATCGCCTGTCTGCCGGAACGTAAGGCGGAGTTTCAGGAGGGGGTCGGCAGAGCCATCGAGTATGCCGAAGCGCTGGGTTGCACGCGACTGAACTGCCTGGCCGGAATACCCACAGCCAGCCGCGACACGGCGCTGGAAACGCTGCACGACAACCTGCGCTTCGCCGCCGCGCTGACGCAGCGTGCCGGTATCCGCCTGCTGCTGGAGCCGCTCAATACGCGTGACAACCCCGGCTTCCTGATTGCGACGACCGCGCAGGCGCTGCAGGTCATCGATGCCGTCGGCAGCCGCAACCTGCAACTGCAATACGACATCTATCACGCCCAGGTGATGGAGGGCGATCTTGCCCGCACCCTGGAAACTCACCTGCCGCGTATCGGTCACATTCAGATCGCGGACAATCCGGGCCGCCACGAACCGGGTACGGGCGAGATCCGTTTTCCCTTTCTCTTCGAGCGCTTGCAACAGCTGGGTTACGCGGGGTGGATCGGCTGCGAGTACCAGCCGAGTGGAGAGTCTGTGGATAGTTTCGGGTGGCTGGATACGTGGCGGTAAATCCTCGCCAATTCCTCCGTAGCCTTTTCGACGCTGCACTGGCCGCCGCAAATCCTTCGCTCTGCGTGCCGCCGCACCTGCCCGATCCTGCAACGATCAAGGGCCGCATCGTCGTTATCGGCGCGGGCAAGGCTGCCGCCGCGATGGCGCAGGCGGTAGAGATCGCATGGCGCAATGATCTCCACCGGGTCACGGGTTTGGTGGTCACGCGCTATGGCCATGGCGTGCCGACGCGGAAGATCGAAGTCGTCGAAGCCGCGCATCCGGTGCCTGATGCTGCGGGCCAGGCAGCGGCCCGGCGCATCCTGGCTGCCGTGCAAGGATTGACGGCAGACGATCTGGTGCTGGCGCTGATGTCGGGCGGCGGTTCGGCCCTGCTGGCCTTGCCGGTGCCGGGTGTCACGCTGGCCGAGAAGCAGGCGGCCACGCGTGAGCTACTCAAGAACGGTGCTTCGATTCACGAGATCAACGCGGTGCGCAAACGCATGTCGGCGATTAAGGGCGGCAAGCTGGCCGCTGCTGCGCTGCCGGCGCGCGTGCTGACGCTGGCCATCTCGGATGTGCCCGGCGACGATCCGGCTGTGATTGCTTCCGGACCAACGGTGCCGGCACCCGATGAACCCGCTTATGCCCGCTGTGAAACACGCGTGATCGCCACGGCGCGCGATGCCTTGCACGCGGCGGCCGCTTTCGCACGGCAGGCCGGGCCCGTCAACATTACGCCGCTGATCCTCGGCGACCGCATCGAGGGTGAAGCGCGCGAGGTGGCGAAGGTGCTGGCCGGCATCGCGCTGTCGTGCAAACAGCACGGCCTGCCGTTGCAACCGCCTTGCGTGCTGCTGTCCGGCGGCGAAACGACGGTGACGGTGCGCGGCACGGGACGCGGCGGGCGCAATGCCGAATTCCTGCTGGCGCTCGCCGTTGCGTTGAATAGCGCGCCGGGCATCCATGCCATCGCCTGCGACACTGATGGCATCGATGGTTCGGAGGATAACGCCGGCGCCATCATCACGTCCGACACGCTGGCGCGCGCGGTAGCGCGGGGCGTGGACGCGTCGGCCCGGCTGATGGACAATGATGCCTACGGATTCTTTGCCGCCCTCGACGATCTGGTCGTCACCGGCCCCACCCGCACCAACGTCAATGACTTCAGAGCGATCCTTATCGAACCATGACAACACTGACCCAACGCACGCACTCCCACGAACGTGACCAGGATTTTTCCGGTGTCGATCGCACCGCTGTTTTGCAGGCGCTGGCCGCTGTCCTGGCGCCGGCTTCCCTGCTGGCCGGTCAGGAAGATCTGAAGCCCTACGAGTGCGATGGCCTCTCGGCGTATCGCCATCTGCCGCTCGCGGTGGCCTTGCCGGAGAACGAGGCCCAGGTGGTGGCGGTCCTGCAGGCTTGCCATCGTCTCGGCGTGCCGGTCGTGCCGCGTGGCGCGGGCACGGGGCTGTCGGGCGGTGCGCTGCCGCACCCGCATGGCGTGGTCTTGTCGCTGGCAAAGATGAAACATATCCTGCGGCTCGATCCGGCGGCACGCACGGCCGTGGTGCAGCCGGGGGTGCGTAACCTTGCCATCTCCGAGGCGGCTGCGCCGCACGGGCTTTACTATGCGCCCGACCCGAGTTCGCAGATCGCCTGCACCATCGGCGGCAACATAGCCGAAAATTCCGGCGGCGTGCATTGCCTCAAATACGGGCTCACCGTGCATAACGTGCTGCGCGTGCGCGGGGTGACCATCGACGGCGCAATCGTCGAGTTCGGCAACGCGGCGCTCGATGCCCCCGGTTATGACCTGCTGGCGCTGATGATCGGTTCGGAAGGATTGCTGGCCGTCGTCACCGAAGTGACCGTGAAACTGGTGCCCAAGCCGGAAGTGGCGCGCGTCATCATGGCGTCGTTCGACGACATCACGAAAGCCGGGGCGGCGGTGGCTGAGATCATTGCTGCCGGCATCATTCCGGCCGGGCTGGAGATGATGGACAAGGCGGCCACGGCGGCGGTCGAGCCCTTCGTCAAGGCGGGCTACGACCTGAGTGCGGCGGCGATATTACTGGCCGAATCCGACGGTACGCCGGAAGAGGTGGAAGAGGAAATCGCCGCGATGCGCGCCGTGCTGGAAAAGAGCGGCGCCACCGGGATTCGCGTTTCGACCGACGATGCCGAGCGTCTGCGCTTCTGGGCCGGCCGCAAGGCGGCGTTCCCCGCCGTGGGAAGCATTTCGCCGGATTACTACTGCATGGACGGCACGATTCCGCGCAAGCGCCTGGCCGAAATGCTCACCGCGATTGCCGGGATGGAGAAGCAATACGGCCTGCGCTGCGTGAATGTCTTCCATGCCGGCGATGGCAACCTGCATCCCTTGATCCTCTACGATGCCAACGTGCCGGGCGAACTGGAGCGCACCGAGGCGTTCGGCGCGGAAATCCTTGCGCGCACGGTCGAGCTCGGCGGCACCATTACCGGCGAGCATGGCGTGGGTTACGAAAAGATCGGCTCGATGTGCGTGCAGTTCGATAGCGCGGCGCTGGCGGCTTTCCACCGCGTCAAGGCCGCTTTCGACCCGCAGGGGCTGCTCAACCCCGGCAAGGCGGTGCCGACACTGCATCGCTGCGCCGAGTTCGGCCGCATGCACGTGCATCACGGCGCGCTCAAGCACCCGGAACTGGAGCGCTTCTGATGATCGATACCTTCAAGTCGCAAATTCTTGCCGGCACACCACTGTGTATCCGGGGCGGTGGCAGCAAGGATTTCTACGGCAACGCGCCGCACGGGGAAATTCTCGCTACGCGCGGCCACGCCGGCATCGTCGCCTACGAGCCGACCGAACTGTTCATCACCGCCCGGTGCGGTACGCCGCTGGTGGAAATCGAGGCCGTGCTGGCCGAAAAGGAGCAATGCCTGGCCTTCGAGCCGCCACGATTTTCTGCCGCCAGCACCATCGGTGGCGTGGTGGCGGCAGGACTTTCCGGCCCACGCCGGGCCAGTGCCGGCGCACTGCGCGATTTCGTGCTCGGCGTGAAACTGCTCGACGGGGAGGCCCGCGAACTGACCTTCGGCGGCCAGGTGATAAAGAACGTTGCCGGCTACGATGTGTCGCGCGTGATCGCCGGCAGCCTCGGCACGCTCGGGCTGATTCTCGAAGTCTCGCTCAAGGTGTTGCCGAAGCCGGTGGCAGATGCCACGCTGCGCTTTGAGATGTCGCAAGCCGTAGCCCTCGATAAGCTCAACCGCTGGGCCGGACAGCCGCTGCCGATCGTGGCCAGCGCGTGGCAGGACGGTGTGCTGACGCTGCGTCTGGCCGGCGCGCGCGCGGCGGTGGAAGCGGCGGAGAAAAAACTTGCCGGTGAAAAAGTCGGCGCTGGCGGGACGGCACCGGAGGGTTATTTTGATGAGTTGCGCGACCAGCGGCTGCCGTTCTTCAGCGATCCGGCGCCGTTGTGGCGCCTTTCGCTACCCTCGGTCGCGCCGGTACTCGACTTGCCGGGCGAAATGCTCATCGAGTGGGGCGGCGCGCAGCGCTGGCTGCGTTCGAGTGCTGCCGCCGGCGAGATTCGCGCGGCGGCAGCAAAAGTCGGCGGTAGCGCGACGGCGTTCCGCTGCGATCCGGCGCTGAAGGAAGTCGTCGGCGCGTTTGCGCCCTTGCCGGAACCGCTCATGAATCTACATCGCCGCATGAAGTCTGCCTTTGATCCGCGCGGCATCCTCAATCCCGGCCGTCTCTATCCGGAGCTCTGAGCATGGAGACACATCTCGCCGATTTCATCCGCGACACGAGCGCCGGCCGCGAGGTCGAAGCGATTTTGCGCAAGTGCGTGCACTGCGGCTTTTGTACTGCCACCTGCCCGACCTACCAGTTGCTCGGCGACGAACTCGACGGGCCGCGCGGGCGCATCTACCTGATCAAACAGGTGCTCGAAGGCGTGATGCCGACGGAAAAGACGCGCCTGCATCTCGACCGCTGCCTGACCTGCCGTTCCTGCGAAACGACCTGTCCATCGGGCGTGCATTACTCGCGCCTGCTCGACATTGGCCGGGCGCTGGTCGAAGAACGTGTGCCGCGCCAGGGTGTCGATGGCGTGCTGCGTAGCACGCTACGCGAATTACTGCCGCGTCCGGCGCTGTTCGGCACGGCGATGAAGCTCGGCCAGCTGGTGCGTCCCTTGTTGCCTGTTGCTTTGAAATCGAAAGTGCCGCTGCCGTCTTCGGCGGGAAGCCAACTTGCCGTTGCACCCGTTACGCCCGGCGGCCGAACGCGCAGGATGATTGCCCTCGCCGGCTGCGCCCAGCCTTCCATGTATCCGAATATCAACGGAGCGACGCAGCGGGTGCTGGCGCGTCTCGGCATTCATTTGTTCGAGGTGCCGGAAGCCGGCTGCTGCGGCGCGGTGCGCCTGCATCTCAATGATGCCGAGGGCGCGCGCGCCGATGCGCGGCGCAACATCGACGCCTGGTGGCCGCAACTTGAATCGGGCGTCGAAGCGATCGTGATCACCGCGTCGGGCTGTGGCGTGCAGGTCAAGGACTATGGCCATCTGTTGCAGGACGACCCGGCGTATGCCGTCAGGGCGACCCGCATCGCGGAACTGACGCGCGATATCAGTGAGGTCGTGACTGCCGAAAAAGCGGCCTTGACGACTCTGCTCGAAAAGTCGGCGCCGGCAGGACGGCCCCGCGTGGCTCGGTTGGCTTTTCATGCGCCCTGCACCCTGCAGCATGGTCTCAAGCTCAAGGGCGGTGTCGAACAGATTCTGGCCGCCGCCGGCTTCGAGCTGACGCCGGTAGCCGATAGCCACTTGTGCTGCGGTTCGGCGGGAACCTACTCAATCCTGCAACCGGAAATCGCTTATCAATTGCGTGACAACAAACTTGCTGCGCTGCATGCCGGCCAGCCGGCGGGCATCGCCAGCGCCAATATCGGCTGCATCGCTCATCTGCAATCCGCAGCCGGGGTCCCCATCAAGCACTGGATTGAATGGCTGGATGAACGGCTGACCGCCTAGCTTCTGACCGTATAATCCACGGCCATGTCTTTCACCATCGAAACCTGCACCGCGCAGCACATCGGCGACCGCCAGGAACAACAGGATCGCGTCGCCCTTTTTGCGCATCCGAACCAGAAAGCCACCCTGCTGGCGGTGCTGGCCGACGGCATGGGCGGCCATACCGGCGGCGCACTGGCTGCCGAGCAGGTGATCCAGTCGGCGAAGCAGAGTTTTCAGGCCAATCTGCCGGCCGGCACCAATATCGAGGACATGCTGGCGGCCGGCATCAACGACGCCCACGACGGCATCAAGCTGTCGCGCTTCACCAGCGAGCAGGACCCGCACAGCACGGCCAGCGCGTTTATTCTGCAGCCCGGCCGCGCCGACTGGGCGCATTGCGGTGATTCGCGCATCTATCACTATCGCGATGGCGTCAAGGTGTCGCGCACCTACGACCACTCGCATGTGATGAATCTGGTGAAGATGGGTTATCTCACCGAGGAACAGGCCGAGAGCCATCCGCAGAAGAACCTGCTGATTTCCTGTCTGGGCGACAACGATGCGCCGAAGATCGACTTCGGCAAGGCCGTGCCGCTGGTCGGGGGCGATTGCTTCCTGCTCTGTTCGGACGGTTTGTGGGCCTACTTCACCGATGACGAGATCGGCCGCGTGCTCCACGAATTTCCGGTGCGCCAGGCGGCGGAAATTCTCATCAACTCGGCGCGTGACCGGGCCCAGGGCCGCGGTGACAACTGCACGCTGGCGATCGTGCGCCTGAAAGAAGTCGAAGCGCCCAAAGCTGCACCGCAATGGAAGAAAACGGCGCCCATCTAGGAAAGGATCAGACACAAATGTCACTGACAATCGGAATACCCAGGGAGACCTTTGCGGGCGAGAAGCGTGTCGCTTCGGTTCCTGAAGTCGTCGAGAAACTCATCAAACTCGGATTTGCCGTGGTAGTTGAAAGCGGCGCCGGCGATCTGGCCAACTTTGCCGACGCCACCTACCAGGCTGCCGGCGCCAGCATCGCTGCCGATGCCGCCAGTCTCTGGGCTGCTGCCGACCTTATCTTCAAGGTGCGTGCGCCTTCCCCGGCCGAAGTCGGCTTGATGAAAGAAGGCAGTACGCTGATCAGCTTCATCTGGCCGGCACAGAACCCTGAACTCATGCAACTGCTCGCCGACCGCAAGGTCACCGTGCTGGCTATCGATGCCCTGCCGCGCCAGTTGAGCCGCGCGCAGAAGATGGACGCGCTGACCTCGCAGGCCGGCGTCGCCGGCTACCGCGCCGTGATCGAGGCCGCCAATGCCTTTGGCCGCTTCTTCAACGGCCAGATCACCGCCGCCGGCAAGGTGCCGCCGGCCAAGGTCTTCATCGCCGGCGCCGGCGTCGCCGGCCTGGCGGCGATCGGTACGGCCGCCGGCCTGGGCGCCATCGTGCGCGCCAACGATACCCGCGCCGAAGTGGCCGACCAGGTCGTGTCGCTGGGCGGCGAATTCGTCAAGGTTGATTACGAGGAAGAGGGCTCGGGCGGCGGCGGCTACGCCAAGGTGATGAGCGAGGGCTTCCAGCAGGCCCAGCGCGAGATGTACGCCAAGCAGGCCCGCGAAGTGGACATCATCATCACCACCGCGCTGATTCCTGGCAAGCCTGCCCCCAAGCTGATCACCGCCGAAATGGTGCAGACCATGAAGCCGGGCAGCGTGATTGTCGACATGGCGGCCGAGCAGGGCGGCAACTGCGAGCTGACCGAGCCCGGTCATGCAGTGGTGAAGCACGGCGTCACCATCGTCGGCTACACCGACCTGGTCTCGCGTCTCGCCAGGCAGTCCTCGACGCTCTACGCCACCAACCTGTTTCGCCTCACCGAAGAGCTGTGCAAAACCAAGGACGGCAACATCAACGTCAACATGGACGACGACGCCATCCGTGGCCTGACGGTCATCAAGGAGGGCGGCATCACCTGGCCGCCCCCGCCGCTGAAAGTCGCGGCAGCACCGGCGCAGGCCGCAAAGTCAGCCACGCCGGCGCCTCTCGCCAAAAAGTCCGTGCATGGCACCGGCGCTCCTGCGTCAGCCGGTACGCTTTCCTTGATGTTCGGTTGTGCCGCGCTGCTGTTCGTACTGATCGGCGCGTATGCACCGACCGCCTTCATCGGCCACTTCACGGTCTTCGTGCTGGCCTGCTTCGTCGGCTACATGGTGGTCTGGAACGTCACCCCGGCCCTGCATACGCCGCTGATGAGCGTTACCAATGCCATTTCGAGCATCATCGCCATCGGCGCCCTGGTGCAGATCGCGCCGCCGCTCGAGGGCGTCGCTGAAGGCCGTCCGACGACCTGGATCCTCGGGCTTGCCGCCTTCGCCCTGGTGCTGACCTCCATCAACATGTTCGGCGGCTTCGCCGTCACCCGCCGTATGCTGGCGATGTTCCGCAAATAAGGAAAAATGAACATGCTCGCCAACCTCGCCAATGTCTCCTATATCGGAGCCACCATTCTCTTCATCCTCAGCCTCGGGGGTTTGTCCAATCCGGAAACCTCGCGGCGCGGCAACCTCTACGGCATCATCGGCATGACCATTGCCGTGCTCGCCACGGTATTTGGCCCGCGCGTCACGGCGGCCGGCATTCCCTGGATCATCGGTACCATGGTCATCGGCGGCAGCATCGGCCTCTATGCCGCGCGCACCGTGCAAATGACGCAGATGCCGGAACTCGTCGCCCTGATGCACAGTCTGGTCGGCCTGGCCGCCATGCTGGTTGGCTTTGCCAGCTACATCGATACCTCGACGGTGCTTTCCGGCGCTGAAAAAGCTGTTCATGAACTGGAAATCTATATTGGCATCTATATCGGCGCCGTCACCTTCTCGGGGTCGATCATCGCCTTCGGCAAGCTCTCCGGCAAAATCGGCGGCAAGCCGATGCTGCTGCCGGCGCGTCACCTGCTCAACCTGATCGGCGCGCTGCTGGTCATCTACTTCGCCTATGACTTCATGCAAGCGCACACCCCCATCGATGGCACCCTGGCGCTGGTGGTGATGACCGTCGTCGGTTTGCTCTTCGGCATCCACATGGTGATGGCGATCGGCGGCGCCGACATGCCGGTGGTGGTGTCGATGCTCAACAGCTATTCCGGTTGGGCCGCCGCCGCGACCGGTTTTATGCTCTCCAATGACCTGCTGATCGTCGTCGGTGCGCTGGTGGGTTCCAGTGGCGCGATCCTTTCCTACATCATGTGCCGCGCCATGAACCGCAACTTCCTCAGCGTCATCGCGGGCGGCTTCGGTACCGCTGGCGGCACGGTGGTGAAGAAGGCGGATGGCGAGCCGGTCGGAGAAGTCACGCCGATCAGCGCGACGGAGACCGCCGAGCTGCTGGGCTCCGCCAAGAGCGTCATCATCGTGCCGGGCTACGGCATGGCGGTGGCGCAGGCACAGCACACGGTTTATGAAATCACCAAGTTCCTGCGTGAGAAGGGCGTGAACGTGCGCTTCGGCATCCACCCGGTCGCTGGCCGCATGCCCGGTCACATGAACGTGCTGCTGGCCGAAGCCAAGGTGCCCTACGATATCGTGATGGAGATGGATGAACTCAACGAGGACTTTCCGACTACCGACGTGTCGATCGTCATCGGCGCCAACGACATCGTCAATCCGGCCGCCGAGGATGATCCCACCAGCCCGATCGCCGGCATGCCGGTGCTGCAAGTCTGGAAGGCGAAGACCTCGATCGTCATGAAACGCTCCATGGCCTCCGGTTACGCAGGCGTCGACAACCCGCTCTTCTACAAAGAGAACAACCGCATGCTGTTCGGCGATGCGAAGAAGATGCTCGACGAGGTGCTGGTTGCACTGAAAGGCTGAGCAGACGCATTGCCTCGGGAAAAGCGCCACCCTGTCGTGGCGTTTTTTTTCGTGGAAAAGTCGGCGCTGGCGGGACGGCGCTATCCGGGCTTGAAGGCGTGTGAATCGAAATCCCGGCGTACGGGCGTCCTGAATACCCTATTGCTACAATTCCCCTCGTTCCCAATTTGGCGACGGCATAACTCGTAACTTCATGGATTACCGGGCAATCGATTACAAAAATATTCCGGTTCAGGCGGAGATCATCTCGGGGATCATCCGGCTGGATGTCGAATCCATCAGTTGCTTCCGTGACCTCGACAGCTACGTGCGCTCCGACCAGGGGGTGGCGACGCTGGTGTTGCGGGTGGTGAATTCCCCCCTGTATAGCCGCGGCAACAAGATCGGCACCATTCCCATGGCGATCAGCCGGCTCGGCTTCAACGTGGTGCGCTCGCTGGCCATGCTGGCTTTCAGCCGTTCCATGTTTTCCAGGACAAAGGACAAGTTGTTCCGGCTGCATATCTGGCAGCATTCCCTGCTCTGCGCGATTGCCGGGCGCGACATCTGTCAGGCGATCGGTGCAAGCAAGGCGAAGGACGAGGCATTCATCGCCGGGTTGATGCACGAGATGGGCAAGGTGCTGCTATTCACGCATGATGAAAAACGTTACCTGGACGTGCTGGCCCGCGTGCTGGAGCAGGGCACGCCCAGCATTGAGGCCGAGCAGCAGGTGTTTGGCTGCGACCATTGCCAGGTCGGTCGCGAAGCGGTAACGCAATGGAAGCTGCCGGAACGCTTTGCCGAGTTCATGGGCGAGGAACTTTCGATGACTCATCCCGGATTGTCTGCCGATCCGGTCCGGCTCAGCCTCACGGCGGCGCACTTTCTGGTTGAGCGCGCCGGCATAGGTAATGCGCCGGGCAACGACATCGAGTCGAGCAAACAGATCCTGATGGCTTTGGGCTTGGGCGAAACCCTCTGCGACCCGTGGTTGCAGGAGGATTTCGTGCCCGGCCTGATGAATGACGAGACCTATCAGCTATGCGCCAACCTGTAGCCATGGCGGCAGGGGTGGTCGATCAGATCTGTCTCCACGCCATGAGCCACGGCCCTTGGCAGGAGGTGCTGGCAGGTTTGCAGACCGCCCTGGAGGCACGCCAACTCGGCCAGTTGCTGGCGCCGACCACGCTGATTGTCCACGACCTGCTCGACAACGCGCTGCGCATCATGCATCTGCGGGTGTTCCGCAATATCCTGGAAGCCGAGGTCGGCCTGCCCTTCGAAGGCGGCGATGCGCAACTCGAACCTCTTTACCAGGCGGAACTCAGCGAACACGGCTCGCAAAATATCGCGCATGCCTGCCAGCAGGGGGGCTGGCAGGTGCTGGTGCGTTTTTCCGCGCCGCAAAGTTCAAGCACCGCCGCCCTGCTGGAGGTCGACGTGCCCTTCATTTGGGAGCGCAACCAGTGCCGGGTCGAGCGGCTGATCGATGCGCTGGGGTTCCGGCTCGATGCGGAAGCGGCGGACCCCGGCAGCCGTATCACCTTGTCGAGACAGGATGACCGGCCAGTCGAGCGTACTGTGCCGCAGTTGCTGGATGATGAGCAGCAGGCGGGCAGTCTGGGACAGCTTTTCGACCAGCTTGGTTATGGCCTGATCCATTTCTCCGCTACTGGCGGCATTACGGCCGTTTCCCCCGCCTTGCTGGAGCGTCTGCGTTTACCAGTGAGCAGCGCGTCCATCGTGCAACTTGCCGAGGCCATTCCCCTCAGCTTCCGCCAGGACGTCATCTGGGGGATGGCGCTCGTCGACGCTAACAACGGCGCCTTCGAGAACTATCGCATCCGTTTGCAGATGCCGGGCGCCGGCGCCCAGTCTGTCCTCTTTAACGTCAGCGGCTTTCGTCATCAGGATGGCAGCATCCATTCGCTGTGGCAGGTGGTTTCGCAGGGCGAAGGCGCCAGCCAGCTTTCCGAGGGTTCCATCATCAGCGAAGTGCGTATCCACAACATCACGCGCAACTATGTGCCGCAACTGGTGGAACAGAAAGCCCGCGACGCCATCCGCATGGGCAAGACCAGCCTGACCAATGAAGAGCGCCCGGTGGCGGTGTTGTTCTGCGATATCGTCGGCTTCACTTCCTATGTGGAGCGCAATGCCGGCAGCGAATCTGTCATCGATACGCTCAACTCGATCCTGCGCCGGGTATCCGTGTCGGTGAAGCGCAATCGCGGTGCTATCGACAAGTTCATGGGTGACTGCATCATGGCCCTGTTTGACAATCCGGCGGCGGCGGTGCTGGCCGCCATCGACATGCAAAGCCATGCGGCAGACATCAACAGCCTGCGCTTCCGCGCCGGCCAGCAGACCTTGCAATTGCGCATTGGCATCCACTGGGGCGAGGTCGTCATCGGCAACGTCGGCACCGCCGAACGCCTCGACTGGACCGCCATCGGCGACGTGGTGAATACGGCATCCCGCATCGAAAAAGGCTGCCGGCCCGGATCGATCCTGATCAGCCGCGAGGTGATGGCAGAGATTGAGGCATCACGTCCCGGGCAGTTTGCCTTTGGCGAAATCTTTGGACTTCAGGTGAAGGGCAAGCAGGATGATCTCGTCGTCTGCCACGTCAACCTCGCCGCTACAGGTGCGCTTCCTGATAGTCCAGAATTTCTTCCAGGTGATGCATCACCTCGTCGCTGATTTCGTTGTCGTGCCAGAGACGGATCAGTTCCTTGCGCTCGGCCTGGGTGGCGGCGTGGCGCAGACGTAGCAGCAGATCGCGGCGCGGGGTGTGTTCGATGCCGTCCGGTGCGGCGAGTTCGATGCGCTCGGCAATTTCGGCGCGCAGCTGGTCGGCCCATTCACTCGGCACTCCTTCGGCTTGTACGATCTTGTCGATGGCGGAAAGCGCTGCCGTACTCATGGCGGCGCGCACGCGCTGCTGCTCGGCGTGCAGGCTCCAGTTCGACCCGACCTTGAGTTTGCGGATCAAGGCGGGCATCGACAATCCCTGTCCGACCAGGGTGATGGCGATGACGAAAAAGGTCAGGAAGATGATCAGCTCGCGATGCGGGAAGGGCGTGCCGTTCGGCAGCGTTGCCGGCAGGGCCAGCGCTGCCGCCAGCGAGACGATGCCGCGCATGCCGCACCAGCTGATGATGCCCAATTCACGTTTCCTGAGGCGCGATTCGCTTTCACGCAGGCTGCCGGAAAGCCAGCGCGGCAGGTAGGCGACCGGATACACCCAGGCAAAGCGCACGGCGATGGCGACGGCGCCGACGACCAGGCCCAGTCCGGTCAGTTGGGCGGCGGAGTACATCGTCAGCTTTTCGATCACGTCCGACATCTGCACGCCGATCAGGATGAAGATCAAACTGTTCAGCATGAACACCAGGATGTTCCACACCGAGCGGGCGATGATGCGCATTTCGGCGGAAGCGATTTCCGGTGCAAAGCGGCCGCGGATCAAGCCGGCCGCTACCACGCCGAGCACGCCGGAAACATGCAGGGATTCGGCGAGGATGTAGGTGATGTAGGGCACGGTCAG
>JAABQX010000057.1 GCA_011391215.1 Rhodocyclaceae bacterium | reverse complement strand
GCCCGCTTCTGCGGGTCATTTTCTTTGGTGCGGCGGGTTGAGGTGCCGTCTCGCCAGCACCGAGTTTTACTCGCCGAACCATTCAGCCGGCGTGAATCTCGTGACGTATTGCCCGCTCGACCAGTGCATTAAGGCTGACGCCTGCGGCCGTGGCGGCTGCCGCTGCCTTGGCGTGCAGATCGACTGGCAGGCGCACGACGAATTTGCCGCTGGCTTGCTTCCTTGGCTCGACACCATGCTTGGCGCAGGTCTCAAGGAAGAAATCCAGCGAGGCGCTAAACTCGCGACGCGGAAATAATAGGGGACAGACCACGGTTTATTGATGTGAAAGCGCTGGCCGATTAGTACCCAGCTTCCTTCTGGTGTCTAAACGCAAGGATGAATGCAGTGTCGGCTTGCGTGTCGTATCGATACAGCGCGACATAGCCCGAGTCGCCGAAAGCGATGATTAACTCGCGCAGGTTCGGTTCGTCTTCAAGCGGTCGCCCGATTCCCGGCTGAGTCGCCAGTACTTCAAGTTGCCGAATGATCGCCTGCGCAGCGCGCCGGCTGGCGGCAGGACTTTTCCGGGCAAGAAACTCTCGGCAACGCTCTATTCCCTGTGCTGCCGTTGGCGTAAAGATCAGTCGTGACAAGCGGGTATCGCCTTTTCTTGATCCGTACCCCAAGCTTCAAGCCAATTGGCAACTTCCTCTCCGGTGAGATGCAGACCGGTCTCCTGATAAGCCTGCCAAGAGGTCAGGGCTTCCTGCTTGAATGATTCGCGTGCTTCTTCGCGATCCAGATATTGACGGATCGCTTCTTTCATTAGGAAATGGGGCTTGCGCTGCCGAGCGTCGGCAAGCCATTTCAATCTTTCATGAACAGCTTGGTCAAGCTTGAGAGATACGGGACGCTGAAGATTTGCTTCCATGATAGTGCTCCTAGGTAACGTGAAGTAATACTAGGTGCTGTCGTTGGAAATTGCAAGAGTAAATAGGGGACAGACCACGGTTTTCTGGTCTGATTTGTGCGGCAATCGCCTCTTCACTGGTGGCATCTACCCGAGCAGGGTCAATACGGCCCTTCCTTAGGGAGGAAGGGGTAGCCGGATCAATCGTTATGCATATTGTTTTCATAGTGTTGAACCTCTCGGTGGTTGGCTCTCCGTGCCGAAATGATGCGCATTGCGCCCGGACGCGGGGTATACCCGATCTTCCTCGTCCGTCACGGTTACCACGCTGTTGTTCGAGCAGAAAAACATGAGACCACGGTTTTGAGGCGCATAGAATCGTGCCCCTGTTTCAGTGTATGCCATTAAACTCCGTGCTCTGATTATCCTGCTTTGATCAGTGGCGCAGTGCTACCATCGCAGGCAACAGCTAGCGATAGGGGATAGTTATGCAGACTTACGAGAAAGACGTTGTTGCTTGGGCGAGTGAGCAAGCGCGCCTACTCCGCGCTGGTCGCTTCGACCTCTTGGACATCGAACATATCGCAGGGGAGGTAGAAGACGTGGGCAAGAGCGAACAACGTGAATTGGCCAGTCGCATGTCTATCCTGCTTGCGCACTTGCTCCAGTGGCAATATCAGCCTGAGCGGCAAGGTGCGAGTTGGGAGAAGACGATCAGGGCCCAACGCAAGGAAGTTCGGTATGCGCTGGATGAATCTCCAAGCTTGATGCCGAAGCTTGAGGAAGCCAAGTGGCTCGATATGGTGTGGGCTAAAGCTGTGGCGCAGGCCGTCAGCGAAACGGGGCTGGACTGCTTCCCCGAAGCCTGTCCTTGGACCATTGAAGACGAAGTGCTATCGGAAGCTTGGTTCCCTTCCCAATCGGCTAAAAAATAATAGGGGACAGACCACAGTTTCCTAGTTCGGAATGAAAATGGCCCGCTTCGGCGGGCCGTTTTCTTGTGTGCGCTGCGTGAGGCGCCGTTTCGCCAGCGCCGAGTTTTCGCGTCAGTCCATTGCTGCTTCAGGCGCTTAACGGTATTCGCGCGTATGCCAGATGCACAAAATGTAAATGTTGTCGCCCTGGATTGCGTAACGCATCTCGTAGTTGCCGACGAGGATGCGACTCACCTCGCGCAGGTCGAACTCCTCCAGGCGCTCGCCGATGCGGGGATTGGTACGCAAGCCCGACGGCGCGGCAGTCAGTGATTGAACCACACGCGCGGCTGCAGTCGGATTCACCGGTGCCAGAAAATCGTACAGCCGGATCAGATCGGACAAGCCCTTGCTGGTCCATTTCAATTCCATCAGCGCGGCACCGGCAGCGGGTTGGGGGTGCCCAAGCTATCGGCCCATGCTTGCACTGCTTGATGATCGATGACACGGCCCGCGTCGACGTCATCCAGCGCTTCGCGGGTCAGACGGCTGCGTTCCTCCTCCTGGTCGATCCAGGCCGCGAGCGCCTGCTTGACGATCCACCCCCGCGAGCGCTCCAGGCGCGTGGCAAGTTGATCGACTTTTTCAGCGAGAGGCAGCGGAACATGGGCGGTAATCACCTTGGTTGCGGCGTGTTGCATGACAGGCTCCAATCAATTTAAATCAAATTTCATCATATTGAAGTGTTGAGGTGTTTGCAAGCAAAGGCAGGCAAAGGATGCCCAGAATAGAAGGGAAACCCATATAGGGGGAGGGACAGACCACGGTTTTGAGTCGCATAGAATCGTGGTCTGTCCCCTGTTTCCCTGTTTCCTGCGATTAGTTCAACGCGGTTGAACGATACCTGTAGATGGCATACACTGGCACCATCGCATCGAAAGGAATAACTCTATGACTACCATGACGCTCTCCGCAAAACGGCAAGTTGTTTTACCTGCCGATCTGTGTCAGCAGGTATCGCTGGCGCCCGGTGCTCAGGTTCAGGTGGTGTTGGCGCCCAACGGCAGCGGCATATTGATCCAGTCCGCCGCTAAAACCGGTAGAAAATCCGCGTCCGTGTTGTTTGACCGGCTGATTCATAAAGGACCACACGTCGCAATCGATGAACTGCAGGGCGCGGCAATTGCGAGGAAACTGGCCAAGGAGGTCAAGCTGTGATTGCGCTGGACACCAATATCCTCGCCAGAGCCATTGCTACCGAATTCGATGCAGACAGTGCCACCCAGGCACAGCAGCGATGCGCACAAAATCTACTCTCATCGGGTCAGGAGATGTATGTACCCATAACGGTCATCGAGGAGCTGGAGTGGGTGTTACGGGGTGCGTACGACATGCCGCGGGAGGATATTGCGTCAGTACTCGACGACATGCTTTCCGTGCAAAACATCGTGGTAGACCGAGCCGCCGCTGTCGGTCAGGCTGTCGAATGGTACCGGCAGGGGCTGGATTTTTCTGATGGGCTGCACCTCGCTCAGGCTGGGTTGTGTGCTGGCTTCGCAACGTTCGATACACAGTTCGTCAAGGCGTCCCGCCGTCTCGGTCTGCAGCCGCCAGTAGCGATACCCGAAAATAGGGGACAGACCACGGTTTCCTGATATGCTCTGCATGTCTGCTTTGGTTGGTACCCTTTTCATGCCCCGTCGCACCCGTATTACCCTTCCCGGAATTCCCCTGCATCTGATCCAGCGTGGCAACAATCGCCAGGCCTGTTTTTATACTGACGAAGACTACGCTCACTATCTCGACTGGTTGGCGGAGTATGCCAGCAAGGCCGGCTGCCGCATCCATGCCTACGTGCTGATGACCAATCATGTACATCTGCTGATTTCGTCAGAGAGGAGTGCTGCGCCCGGCGAGATGATGAAAGCGCTGGGCCAGCGCTACGTGCAATACGTCAATCGCGTCTACCGGCGTAGCGGGACGCTCTGGGAAGGGCGCTATCGTTCCTGCCCCATCCAGGCTGAAGCCTATCTGCTGATCTGCCAGCGCTACATTGAACTCAACCCGGTGCGCGCCGGGATGGTGGAGCATCCGGCAGACTATCGCTGGTCGAGTTACCGGGCCAATGCGCAGGGAGAGGGGAATACCTTGGTCCAGGCGCATGAACTCTACCTGGCACTTGGTTTGGATACCGCCGCCAGGGAGGCGGCTTATCGTGAGTTGTTCAGGTACGCACTGGAACCGGCAATGATCGATGAAATCCGCCGCGCCACCAACGGTAATTTTGCGCTGGGCAGCGAACGGTTCGGGGAGCAGATCGCCTTAGTCTTGGGGCGGCGGGCGATGCCGGGAAAATCAGGGCGGCCGCGCAAGCAGGCAGAACCGGAAACGGACAAGTTGTTTGTCTGAAATCAGAAAACCGTGGTCTGTCCCCTGTTATTTGCCTTAAAACCGTGGTCTGTCCCCTGTTATTTGTTAAAACCGTGGTCTGTCCCCTGTTATTTGCTGTTATTTGCTGTTATTCCTGTGGTCAGGATTCATAAAAGGCCTGCATCGGTTAGCCTGTTTTGATGATATTCCCAAACTCTGATCCGCTAGACTTGATTCCCAGTCCTGAAATGCAGGGTTGAGGTAGAGGGCTAATCATTGTTGACTGAAGAAAAACCGGCGCCGACGGAACGACGCAAGCAGGGTCTGTTCTCAAGTAGCAAGATGCGGAAAAGGCTGCGCAAGCTTTTTCATTTTCTCCCACAGGAGCGGCGTTTCGCTATCTACCGTTCCTTCGTTGATTGCGATCCGGCGCCAGGCGAGCGTCTGGAATTGAAAATTGCCGAAACCCGGGAAGAGCTCGAAGCCTGTTTCCGGTTGCTGCACGACGCCTATGTCGAAAGCGGTTTCATGGAGCCGCATCCTTCCGGCCTGCGGGCCACGATTTACCATGCCCTGCCGACGACGACGACGCTGTGCGCGAAGTGGGACGGCGAGGTGGTCGGCACGATCTCCCTGATCCGCGACGACAGTGCTTTCGGGTTTCCATTGCATAAGGTCTTTGATCTGAGCAAGGTACGCGCTCGGCCGGGCAATGTCGCGGAGGTGTCGGCGCTGGCGGTGCACCCGAAGTTTCGCCGTAATGGCGGGCCGATCCTGTTTCCGCTGATGAAGTTCATGTATGAATATTCGACGCGCTATTTCGATACCCGCCACCTGGTGATCGCCGTTCATCCGAACCGCATCGAGATGTACGAGTCGCTGCTGTTTTTCCAACGCCTGACGGCGAATGTCGTGGAGAACTATGATTTCGCCAACGGTGCGCCCGCAGTTGGCGCCTGGATCGACCTGCACGATGCGCCAGAGCTGTTTGCGAGAGTCTATGGTGACAAACCGCTGCGCAAGAATCTTCACGCCTACTTCATCGAGAACGAACTGCCGAACATCCGCTGGCCGGAGCGCCGCTATTACACAACCAACGATCCGGTATTGACACCGGCACTGCTCGACTATTTTTTCAATGTGCGCACCGATGGGTTTTCCCGGCTCGACGATCACCAGAAATCCTTGCTGCACGCGATCTACGATCTGCCCGAATACGAGGCCGTGCTGCCGCCGCTACCCTATAGCCCCGGCGAACGCCGTTATCGCGAGAATACCCGCCACTCCTTCAGGTGCCCGGGGCATCTGGCGTTCATGCAGGAAGGCAGGATGGCGCGGGTGGAGATCGAGGTGATTGACGTGTCACGCCACGGCTTCCTGGCCAGGTCTGCGGAGCCACTGCCCTTGCGGGTATGGGGCGATGCGACGGTCCGCCTGGGCCAAGACGATGTCGCTACTGTTAAGGCTATGGCGGTGCGCGAGCATCCCGTCACTGCTGGAGAAGTCCGTTCCTACGGTTTCTTTCTCGGTGTTTCGGACGTGGTCTGGAAGACCTTCTTCGATACATTGAGCGCAAATTAGCGAAAAAAATCGGCGCTGGCGGGACGGCGCCCATTCATGATTCCCGATCCGCAACCGGCTGTATTGCCTTGCCGGGACGCGTTCGAAGTACTGCGCCTGCAATTGGCCATTGTCGGAATAACCGACGTCTGAATGAAATTGTCGCCATTCCCCGACAACCCTAATCATGCATAACGAGGGCGTAAGATAAGTCCAGTTTGTCAGATTTGGGAGTATTGCCATGAGCAAAGAAAAGTCGGCGCTGGCGGAACGGCGCAATCATGGCCTGTTGTCGGGCAGTTTGGTTCGAAGGGCGTTGCGCAAGCTTTTCCATTTCCTGCCCAGGGAGCGTCGCTTCACCATCTACCGTTCCTTCGTCGATTGCGATCCGTCGCCGAGTGAGCGCCTGGAGTTGAAGATCGCCGATACGAAGGAAGAGTTGGAAGCTTGCTTCAGCTTGCTCCACGATGCCTATGTCGAGAGTGGCTTCATGAAGCCGCATCCGTCCGGCATGCGGGTGACGCTCTACCATGCCTTGCCGACGACGACGACGCTGTGCGCGAAGTGGGATGGCGAGGTGGTCGGTACGATCTCGCTGATCCGTGATGACAGCGCGTTCGAGTTTCCGCTCCATACAGTCTTCGATCTGAGCGAGGTGCGTACCCGGCAGGGCAGTATCGCCGAGGTGTCGGCGCTGGCGGTGCACCCGAAGTTTCGCCACAATGGCGGACCGGTCCTGTTCCCGCTGATGAAGTTCATGTACGAGTACGCGACGCGCTTCTTCGATACCCGGCACTTGGTGATCGCGGTGAACCCGAAGCAGATCGAGATGTACGAGTCGCTGCTGTTTTTCCAGCGCCTGACAGCGCATGTCGTGGAGAACTACGACTTCGTCAATGGTGCGCCTGCGGTTGGCGCCTGGATCGACCTGCACGATGCGCCGGAGCAGTTAGTGCGCGTCTATGGCGACAAGCCGCCGCGCAATAATCTCCACGCCTACTTCATCCAGAACGAACTACCGAATATTCGCTGGCCGGAACGCCGCTATTACACAACCAACGATCCGGTATTGACGCCGGCACTGCTCGACTATTTTTTCAATGTGCGCACCGATGGGTTTTCCCGGCTCGACGATCACCAGAAAGCCTTGCTGCACTCCATCTACGATCGGGCAGAATTCAAGGATGTGTTGCCGCCACTGCCGTTTCGTTCATGCGAACGCCGCTACCGCGAGCACAGCCGCCATTCTTTCAAATGTCCGGGCCATCTGGCATATGAGCAGGGAGGCAGGCGGGGGCGCATGAATATCGAGGTGAACGACGTGTCTCGCTACGGTTTTCAGGCCCGGTCGGCAAAGCCGCTGCCCTTGCAGGTATGGTACGAAGTCTCGATCAGCCTTGGGCAGCGCTATGTCGCAACCGTCAAGGCCTTGGCGTTACGCGAGCATCCTGTCCATGCCGATGAGTCTTGCACCTACGGTTTCTTTCTTGGCGACCCGGATGCAGTCTGGAAGACCTTTTTTGAAACGCTGAGCGCAACATAGCGTGAGAAAGTCGGCGCCGGCGGGACGGCGGCGCACCACCGGAACGAATCAGAAGCTGTAGCGTACTTCCGAATAGACCCGGTCGCGGTTATCGTATTGGCCGAACATGCCAAGCGGCGGTCCCTTGAAAACGTCGGCGCCGGCCAGCATGCGCCAGTTCTTGGCGAAGTTCCATTGCACGCGGGGACGGAATAACCAGTCGGTGCGGTTCATGCTGGCGATGTAGGTCGCCTGGGCTTCCCAGGTACTGGCAAATTTCTTGTTCAGATACAGGCTGTAGCCGTTTTCACGCTGGTCCGGAATGATGCCTGGCTCATGGTCGAAGAACACGCGCTGGAACACCTGGGCATTGAAGCGGGCGTCGGCCGGCAGTGTGAAGTCGAGTCCCAGAGCCCAGTCGAGGGTGTTCTGCGCCACCACGCCATCGGAGTCCAAAGGATTGGTGGCCGTGAAACTGCGTCCATGCGTATAGACGCCTTCGCCCTTCAGGACGAACGAGTCGAAGTCTTTGGTCAGCGTGCTGCCGACTTGGCTGATGCGGTCGTGGCGTGGCTCGAAATAGGCGATCGGCGCGGATGCCGAGAAGTCGATCTGACGATAAAACGTGGGCTGGATGTCCATGCTGCTGTAATAGAAGCCGGAAATGTCCCAGCCGTTCTTGAGCCAGTTCAACCGTGCGCCGTAGTTGCCGTTGTCGAGGTTGCGGGTCGGCTTGTCCTCGTTGCGGTAATAAGCGGTCATACCTGGAAGTACCGGTTGGTAGGGGTAAAACTCGGCGCCCGGCTTGCCGATTTCGTCGTAGGTGGCCACCGGTACCCACAGCAGTTCGGCATGGAAATCGTCATGGAAGTATTCTGCGCGGGCCGCCCATTGTGGTACCCGCAACATGTCGAAATCGGGGAGGATGAATTCCCGCAGGTCACGGGCCGATACCACATCGGCAAAAAAAAGGCCGATCATCTCCCCCCAGATCACGTGCTGGCGTCCGAGACGGAAATCCCAGTTGCCCGTGGCGACATCGAGGTAGGTTTCATATAGCGAGGCATTGGCTTGCTGGTCGTGTTTCACAGCCTCCGGGTAGTGATCGGTGACGTCGAATACCGCATCGTAGTCGAGCCGGACGCTGGCCTTCCACTTGAGTCCCGCGTCCAGCTTTCCTTGTGAACCAATTTCGCCGCGCGTGCGCAGCTTCGACCAATGGGTCGGGTCGGCGGTCGTGTGGGCCATTTCAAACTGAATGAAGCCCTTCAGGGCGGACTCGTCCTTCTTCTCTGTCTTGGCTTGCGGGGTGGGCACGTCATCGCCGAACAGCGCATCGACCGAATCGGCGCGCACGGCCTGCGCGCTCAAGGCAAGTCCTGCGATCAGGATGCTGAGGGTGGCGCGGGATATAAGCTTCTTCACGGGGTGACTCCCATCACAATCAGTTTGTCTGGCGGTGCGACAATAACCATTCGCCGCTCCGTCTGATCCCTAGAGCTTGGACCTTGCCGTCCTCGACCTTGACGAGCCGATCTGCCAGCGCGACTACGCGTGGATCATGGGTCGAGAAGATGAAGGTCGTCTTCATCTCCTCGTTGATCTTTTTCATGAGCTGCAGGATGCTGACGCCGGTGTGCTTGTCGAGGTTGGCCGTCGGCTCGTCAGCCAGCACGATGCTCGGCGAGCCGGCCAGAGCCCGGGCAATCGCCACGCGCTGGCGTTGCCCGCCCGACAGCTGGTTGGGACGATTCTTCTTGCGGCCCGACAAGCCTACGACATCGAGGAAATGGTCGACGCGCTCCTGGCGCTCTGCGGCGGTCAGGTCGGTGCGCTGCAGCAGCGGGTATTCGACGTTTTCAGACGCCGAGAGCACGGGCAGCAGGTTGAAGGTCTGGAAGATGAATCCGATGGACTTCAGACGCAGGGCCGCCAGCTGGTTGTCCGACATGCCGCTGACGCTCTGCTCGTTGATGAATATCTTGCCGCTGGTCGGGCGATCGATGCAGCCGATCAGATTCAGGAGCGAGGTCTTGCCGCTGCCCGACGGACCTGAAATGGCAAGAAACACCCCCGGCTCCACGGATAGCGAGATATCATCGACGGCATGGACCAGTTGTTCGCCCAGCTGGTATTCCTTGCAGACATTCTCGACGCTTACTACATACATTGTTTTGGCACCTTGCCTCTTGTAACCAAGAGTCCAACATCATCCAGTCGGAGCATCCGAAAATGTACCACCTTGTTCATTATGCTAAAACGATCCAGACCCTGTTGCTGTTAATAGCGGCGGGATTTGCGGTTAATTGTGTGGCCCAGGAGACATCTGACTCGGCTGCCGTGGACCCCGAGGCGCAAGCTATCGTCGAAAAGGCGGACCGGATCCGTTTCCCGGCGGAGGGTTTTCAGGTCGAGGTGTCGATCAACACGACGAACGCGGACCAGTCGGTCGAAAGCCGCAAATACCGGGTGCTTTCCAAGGGCAATGAAAACAGCGTGGTCATGGTGACCGAACCGGTCGTGGATCGTGGCCAGATCATTTTGATGAAGGGTCGCGACCTGTGGGTGTTCATGCCGGAGGTTTCGCAGCCGATACGTTTGTCGCTGGCCCAGCGGCTGACCGGTCAGGTCGCCAACGGCGATTTGGCGCGGGCGAATTTCGGCGGCGATTATTCACCGAAAATCGTTGGCAGCGAAACAATCGGCGACCAACAGTATCACGTCCTCGATCTGAAGGCGGTTGATCGCGGCGTGACCTACCAGCGCGTGAAGTACTGGGTCAGCAAGAGCAATGGGTGGCCTCTGAAGGCCGAGTTCTACTCGCTTTCCAATCGCCTGCTGAAGCGTTGCAGGTATGAAAACTTCCAGAATATGGCGGGCAGCCTGCGCCCCGCCCGCCTGGTCATGGAAGACGCGCTGAAGGCGGGCGAGCAATCCGTGCTCGAATATCAGGGCATGAAGCTACGTGATTTGCCCGATAAGATTTTTACCAAGGATTATCTGAAAAAGCTGGAGTAAGTAACGCTGAACACTGGCTTACAGTCTTTCCCTTATTGGTAGAATACTCTTATGACATCTTTGAGCTTTGGCAGAGTGTTTAGTGTCGACACCTTGTTAGAGGTGATATTCGACTTTGGCTTCGTTTTCGTCGGGATTTTGATTGGCGTTCTCTGGATCGGCAACGGACTTCCTGTGGATCCCTATCTGGTTGTGGTCTTTTCGTTGATTCTGACCTTGACCATGGTTGCCATCAGCGCCTGGCTTGGTTTCTATCACCGAATTCACGACCGGACGGTCGATGATTCGCGCGCGCGCGCGGTGTTGGCTTTGCATATCTCGATTCCTGTGGCTTATGTGATTTTCCTGTTCCTGCCCGTCACGGAAGCGAACCGTACCTTGTTCGAGTTATCCGGCATGTCGGCCCTGTTCGGCATGTTGAGCAATCGCGTAATGGCTTCCCATCGACGCCGACGCGCCTTGGTGACACAGCGTATCCTGATCTTCGGCGCGGGCAGTGAGGCGGCGAAAGTGGCGGCTTCGCTGAGGAAGGAGGATCCGACAGTTCGCGTCGTCGGCTTCCACCCCGGGTCGATCTTGGAAGATGTGGCAGTGCCTGAAGAAATGCTCGTCGATCCGGAGCTCTCGCTGGTTGATCTGGTCGATACTCTCAAGGTTGACGAGATTGTCGTTGCGGTGGGTGAGCGTCGGGGCGGCAGGATGCCTTTGAGAGAGTTGCTCGATTGCCGGTTGTCGGGTGTCCTGGTTCTCGACATGTCCAGCCATTACGAACGCATGCTCGGCCAGATCCGGCTCGATGCGCTACGGGCTGGCTGGCTTATTTTTGGCGGTGGATTTCGGCAAGGAGTGGTGCGCACGTTCGTCAAACGTGTTTTTGACATCATCGCGGCGCTTGTGCTGCTGATCATCTTCTCACCGCTGATGGTCGTGACCGCATTGCTCATTCTCCTCGAGGACGGCTTCCCTCTCTTTTACAGTCAGGAGCGGGTGGGTTTGAATGGCCGACTATTCAATGTAACCAAGTTTCGCAGCATGCGGCGCGACGCCGAAAGTGACGGCACGCCGCGCTGGGCCACCAAGAACGATGATCGAACCACCCGCGTCGGACGAATCATTCGAAAGCTGCGCATCGATGAATTGCCGCAATTGTTTTCCGTACTTATGGGAGATATGAGCCTGGTCGGGCCGCGCCCCGAGCGCGCCTATTTCGTCGATCAACTAACGAAGGAAATCCCTTTTTACGCTGTGCGCCACAGCGTCAAGCCGGGCGTGACAGGGTGGGCGCAGGTGCGCTACCCCTACGGCTCCTCGGTCGATGATGCCGTGCAGAAACTGCAATACGATCTTTTCTACGTGAAGAATCACACCCTTATGCTCGATTTGGTGGTGTTGTTTGAGACGGTTGGCGTGGTGGTTGGTGGTAAGGGGGCGCAATAAATGAAATTCTCCCGCCTCGGCTTCATTCTCGCCCTGCTGGTTTCGGCATCCGCCGGGGCGGCCGACCCCAAGGCATCGAAGTATTACGAAGATGCCTTGGTGCGCTACGAGAAGAAGGATCTCGACGGAGCGATCATCCAGCTGAAAAACGCGCTGCAGATCGACGGCAGCATGCTGCCGGTGCAGATGCTGCTCGGCAAGGCGCTGCTACAGAACGGAGAGGTGGCCGCCGCCGAGGTGGCCCTGCTGGAGGCCTTGCGACTCGGCGTCAATCGCGCCGAAATCGTGCCTCTGCTCGGTCAGGCCTATCTGGCGCAAGGCAAGCATAAGTTGTTGTTCGAGCAACACCATTTCAGCCTCACGGGGCTGCCGCCTGCCGTGCAAAAGCAGGTGTTGTTGTTGCAGTCCTCAGCCCATGCGGATCTGGGCAACACGCGTGATGCCCTGCAGGCGGTTGCGGATGCGCGCGCCATCGATCCCAAGGCTCCGGAAGCCTGGTTGGCTGAAGTGCAAATCCGCATTCGTTCCCGCCAGTTTCCCGAGGCGAAGCTGGCCGTTGACAAGGCTTTGGCGCTGGCGCCCGACTCGGCCGAGGCCTGGTATCAAAGGGCCTCCGTTTTCCATGTTTTGGGGGAATTGACTGAGGCGCTCGCGGCCTATGATCTTGTGCTCAAGATCGATGGCGCACATGTCGAGGCGCGCGTGGCCCGCGCCGGCCTGTATGTCGATCTGGGCCGTCATGCGGATGCCGCCCGGGATGTCGAGGAACTCAGGAAAGTCTCGCCGCGCGAGCCGCGTGCGGCTTATTTGCGGGCATTGTTGGCCGAACGGGACAACAAACCGGAGGAGGCCCGTCAGGCGCTGCGGGAATTGACAGGGCTGATCGATCCGGTACCCATCGATTTCATCCGCTACCGGCCCCAATTACTCATGCTCAATGGCCTGGCGCACTTCGGACTCGGCGAGATCGAGAAGGCCAAGGGTTATCTGGAGGCTTTCCAGCGTGTTCAGTCGAATTCGCCTGCATCTAAGCTGCTGGCGCAGATCTATCTGGGCGAGTCGCGCGCCGATCGCGCCATCGAGGTGCTTGAAGCCTACCTAAAGGCGCAGCCGGGAGACGGACAGGCCATGATTTTGATGGGATCGGCGCTGATGTCGAAGGGTCAGAATGCGCGCGCGATGGCCATCATGAAGCAAGCCCTGGAGACGCGCGATGCCCCGGAGTTCCGCACGGTGCTGGGCCTGAGCATGATCCGCAGCGGCCAGATGGGCAATGCGATTCCTGAACTGGAGGCTGCCCTGAAGCAGAGGCCTGGCCAGACCCAGGCAGCCACTGCGCTGGTTGTCCTTTACTTGCGAACGGGACAAACGCCCAAGGCGGTCGCGCTGGCGGAAAAAATCACCAAACAACACCCCGAGAATGCCGAGTTTTTCAACCTGCTGGGGCTGGCGAAACGTCAGGCCGGCAAACCGGTGGAGGCCAGGGCCGCTTTCGAACAGGCCATCAAGCTCGATGGCAAACTGGCTTCGCCTCGACTCAATCTGGCACGGTTGGAGATCGCCGACAAGGCCTACGATGCCGCCGCTGCCCGGCTGGCTGCCTTGCTCAAGATCGATGAGAAGAATGCCGAAGCCATGGCCGAGATGGCCGTATTGTCGGAGCGTCGCGGCCAGTTGCCCGAAGCCCAGCGCTGGCTGGAGAAGGCTGTCGATAGCGCGAGCCTCAAGGAAGTGCGCTGGCCGCTTGCCCTGGCTGAATTCCACCTGCGCCATGGCCGGCCGGCGCCGGCGCTGGAAGCGGCGAAAGTCGCCTCGTCGCGGTCGCCGGAAGATCTGGCCGTGCTGATGACGCTGGCCCGCATGCAACTGGCGAACAACGATGCCGCGAGT
>JAABQX010000056.1 GCA_011391215.1 Rhodocyclaceae bacterium | reverse complement strand
GCCGCCTTCCAGATCCGCCAGGCGCGCTTCGAGCAGCGCCGTGGTCGGATTGCCGACGCGCGAATAGACGAAACCGGCCTGTTCGCCGGCGAAGCGTGCGCTGCCGTCTTCGACTGTGGGGAAGGCGTAGGTCGAACTCAGGTAAAGCGGCGGATTGAGCGAGCCGTGCCCGGCATAGGCGTCATAGCCATGGTGGATGGCGCGGGTGGCGAAGCCGGGGCGGTTATCTTTGTTGTCAGTGGTTTTCATGATGGGGCAGTTTACCGGAGTCGAAATGCAGCCTGCGCCCCGGGGGGCACCTCGCTGATGGGTTCAAAAACATGCTCGGGGGCAGCTTTCAGTGCAGCCCGATGGACTGCATCGGTGACGAGAATTTCGCCGGCACGGGCAATATCTTCGCCCAGCTTGGCGGCGGCATTCACTTCGCAGCCATAAACATCGCGGTCGCCGATGCGCAGCACGCGGCCGAAGCCCAGGCCGACGCACAGGCGTATCTGCTCGGCCTTCTCTCGCGATGCGCTGTAGTCATGGCAGGCCTGCTGCATGCTGAGCGCACAATCGATGGCCTTGCCGACATTACGGAAGATGACCAGCATGCTGTCGCCTTCGACTTTCAGCAGAATGCCGTCGTGCAGGTCAATGCAGGGGATCAGGAGGCGCTGCGATTCGTAGATGACCTGCAGGAAGTGGATGATGCCGAAGGAGGCTACTCCGCTGGAAAAACCGGCGAGGTCGGTAAACATGACCGCCCATTCTTCGCCAAACAGATCCCAGATGCGGGCGTCGATTTCAGCCTTGTCAGCACCCGGGCGCAGTCGCTCGGTGATGAGTTTTTCGATGCGGTCTTCCGAGGCGCTGAGGCCGACGTTGCGTGCATAAGTCATCCACTCCCCCTTGCAAAATCCTTGGTCGCCCCGAATCTACCACGGCGCGCAATCTGGAATATCCTGCTGGACACCCCATCTGAGGAATCACATCATGCAAGAACAGGCTTTCGAACCCAAAAACGAACTCGAAAAGAAACTGCTGGCAGCCATGGAAGGCGAGCTTTCCAGCGAGGATTTCATGCGCGAGTTGATGGCCCAGCAAATCTTTATCCCCATCAAGGATGACAAGGACGTTGGCATCCAGGGCTTCCAGCTCACCACCAAGGCTACACCGCTGGTTATCCAGGATGATGATGGAATGAATATCCTGGTGCTCTTCACCAGCCCGGATCGTGCCCAGCATTTCCTTTCCGAGCTTCCTGGTTACAGCGGTGGTTTGCTGGCTGACTTCTCATGGATCGTCGAGCGCATGGAACCCGGCTTTGCCATCTCGGTGAATCCGGGTCTGGATGTCGGCATCGATGTGGAACCGGAAATTGTCTCGCAGATGCTGGAATTGCTGGCAGCGGGGGCAGTAAAAAACTGAAAGACGCCGCCTTGCGCTGCCGTGAAACCCCGTGAGTACCCGTGAAAGCCAGTGAGTACGTTACCCCGCGGCCTCAGTCGGCCCGCTGCTGATTGGCCGCACCGCGCTGCAGGCTGACAATTGCCAGTATCAATCGTTCACTCAATGTCTCCAGTTGCGGCACACGTTCGCGAGCTTCTGGTAGTTTTCCCTGATTGATCGCGACAAAAATTTCTCGGCCCAAGTGGTGGATTTCACGATGGATGACATCGATATCCGCGAACGCCTGTGTTTTGCCATAAACGCTGCGCCCGCGACTTTCGAACCAGCGGCCAAACTCGCACTGGGTCGGGTCGAGAATTGCTTCGGATGCGGTCTTCAACAGCGCCCCTTCGGCTGCGGCAACAAGATCACCGACCCAGCAGCGGTGCTCGAATTCGGCCAGCACCAGCGGAAAGTCTTGTGGCCCGATACTGACATCATGCCAGTCGGTCCAGCGTGTGGGCGCTCGATAGTCTTCCATCCACGTCAGTAATTTGTCCGACGGCATCGGCTTGGCGATGAAGTAGCCTTGGCCGCTGCGGCAGCCGAGACGGACGAGGAGTTCGCCCTGCTCGATGGTTTCTATGCCCTCAGCGACCAGGTCGCAGGAGAATGCACCCGCCAGGCCGATGATGGCCTCGACAATCGCCAGTCCGGCACGCGAACCCTGCATGCCATTGACAAAACTCCGGTCAATTTTCAGCGTGTCGGCGGGAAAACGTTGCAGGTAGGTGAGTGACGAGTAACCGGTGCCGAAGTCGTCCAGCGCAAATTTCACGCCCAACCCATTACAGTGCCGAATGACTTCGAGCATGCGCCCGGTGTCGTCGATGGCGGCGGATTCAAGAATTTCCAGTTCAAGTCCATCGACCGGGCGCTGCGGGAATGCGGCCAGCGCTTTTTCGAGATTTTCCAGGAAACGGGGGTCGAGAAACTGGCGGGCTGCGATATTCACGCTGACCGCCAGCGTTATTCCCTGTGCCAGCCAGCGCTGCTGTTCGGCCAGCGCCTCGTGCAAAACCCACCGGCCGATGACGCAGATCAGGTCGTCGCGTTCGACTTCCGGTAGGAATACCCCGGGTGCCAGCAGGCCACGGCTGGGATCCTGCCAGCGCAGCAGTGCTTCGACACCTTCCACGACGCCTGTTTGCAGATTCAGGCGGGGCTGGTAATACAGCACCAGTTCGTTGCGGTTTATCGCCTGCCTCAGGCGTTCGCGCTGCTCTATGCGCTCCTGGTGCAGGGCGGCGTGCTCGGTATCGAACATGCGGCTGCAGTTGCGCCCATCCTGCTTGGCACGATACATGGCCTGATCGGCATGCCGCAGCAGCGTTTCGGGATCCGTGTCGTCCAGCGGGTAGAGCGTGATGCCGATGCTGGTTGATACGTTCGCCGTGCTGTCGCCAAGGTCGTAGGGGGAGGAAACGACCTGCAACATGCGCGCAACGGTCGTGTCCAGTTCATCGACATCCTTGATGTCACCCAGCAGTACCACGAACTCGTCGCCCCCCAGACGGGCAACGGTGTCGCCGGCGCGCACGCAATTGTTCAGACGCTTCGCCACCTCGCGCAGCAGTATGTCGCCAGCCTCGTGGCCATGCTTGTCGTTGACCGCCTTGAACCCATCGAGATCAAGAAAGCAGATCGCCAGCAGCCGAGAGCGTCGCTCGGCTTGGGACAAGGCCTGGTTGAGACGGTCGGCGAGCAGGCCGCGGTTGGGCAGGCCGGTGAGCGTGTCAAAACTGGCGAGCTTTTCGAGGTGATGCTGCGCATCCTTAATCGAAGTAATGTCGCTGAAGGTGCCGACGTAATGGGAGAGGTTGCCCTGACTATCGCGTACGCTGGCAATATGCAAAATTTCGGCGAGGGTACGGCCGTCCTTGGTGCGGTTCCAGATCTCGCCGCTCCACGAGCCGTGCTCCAGTAAATGGCGCCACAACTCGCGGTAAAAGGCTTCGTCGTGACGTCCCGAGCGCATCAGTGCCATCGTGTTGCCGATTGCCTCCTCGCGGGTATAGCCGGTAATGCGGATGAAGCTGGGGCTGATGTCGATGATGCGGCCTTGGGCATTGGTGATAACAATACCCTCCAGCGCGTTCTCGAACACGCTGGCCGACAGCCGCATGAGCTCCGAACTTTTCCGGCGCGCGAGGGCCATGCTGGCCAGACTGGCGAAAATCTCTACCGTGGGGCGGATCTCGTCCTGTGCCGACTTGGCCGCGGGCATGAGCACGATGCAGCCCTCCGGTTGCTCCCGCGCAGCAAACAAGGGGACGTGGATCGGCACGCCCTGCTCGTCGATGCGGGCGACCAGCGCCTCGGCGTTTTCCGGCAGCGGTGATGACTCAATGTGCGCACGCTGCTTGGCACTCATCCCGGCGCTTGCTACCAGAAGGACCTCGCCGTGCTCCCGCCGGAACAGCGCGAGCGTGGAACCTGCGAACTCCGCGTGACACATCTGCGCAATGGTTTGCAGAATGCCATCCAGCGGAGCATCTTCCGCCAGCTGTTCGAGCACCTGGTTTTCGTTGCGGATCATGCGCTCGGCGCGCTGGCGCGCCAGAACCTCGCGGTTCAGATGGTCGTTTTGCTCCTTCACCAAGGTCATTTGCCCAGTCAGTGCATGGTTGAGGTGCGAGAAGCGCCGCATGAGGAAAGTCAATAAGATCAGGGCGGTGAGCAGGAAGACGCCAATGTGGCGATCATATTTGCGTGCAAGCTCGGCCAGGCTGATGTTTTGCTCCACATCGTAGGGGGGCGAACGCAAGGCTTTCATCATGTCGTGCACGGTGTTGTAGCCCAGCGGGACCGCCCAGCCGTAATAGCCGCCGGCCTTGGCGATGTCGCTGCCGACGGGCAGGCTCAGGAGACTCACCGTGACCTGGTTGGCAAGCGATTCCTCGACGTGGGGCAGGGCGGCAAAGGCCCATTCCGGATACAGCGCGGTGGATGTCAGGTACGGGTAATTTGCGTACTTGCGGGGGGCAATAGCCCGGAAATCGCCCATGTGGATCTTGCCTGCGGCAGCCATGGATTCCAGAGTGCCGCTGCGCACGAAGCCGACATCGGCCGCGCCGCGTGCGACCGCCTCGACCACATTATCCTGAGGCAGGCCGACAAAGTTTGGTGTGAAATCATCGGCATCGATGTCTGCCTTGAGCAGTTCATACAACTGCATCTGGTATGCGCCGAAGGCATTCTTGCCTACGGCAGCGACGCGGCGCCCCTTTATGTCGCTTAGCGTGTTGATATCGTTGAGATTGTTTCGGGTGAAGATCAGCCCGCCAAACTCCTTTAGCGCCTTGTTTTTGTCGCCCTGGATCAGCGTGGCATTGCGCGAGATGCCGTGACGCGCTTCGAGCACGATGTAGTTCTCGGGGTTGGTCAGCACGAAGTCGACACGACGCTGTGCCACGGCGTCTTCGATCTCGTCCAGTTGCAGTGGCAGGATGCGGAACTGGATGCCGGGCAGCGCTTGCGAAAGATAGTTTGCTGTCGGCTGCCAGTCGGCCACCGTCCGGTCCTTGCCGCGGAGGGCCAGTACGCCGATGACGCGCTCTTGCGCCCCGCTGGTTACACCCTCCGCCGCATGGACGAGCGGAAAGGGGGTGAGTAGCCAGAGCGTCAGGGCAGAAAACGCGACAAACAACGGCCTACACCAGCCGCGCATTATCATCACCCCGCTGTAGTGCATATCACCAGGCTCGGGCGTAGCTGCGGGCAAGGGGAGCGCGTGCGAAATGGCAGTGTCGCGGCTCCCGGCCTCAGATGCGGAAATGCCCGGCCACCCCGTCGAGCGCCGCCGCCAGAGCCTGCAGTTCGCTGGCGGCATCCGCCGCCTGCGCCACCGCCACCGCAGTCGTCTCGGCCATCTGGGAGATGTTTTCGACGTTGCGGGCAATCTCGTTCGAGGCGGTGGTCTGCTCGCGCACCGAGGCGGTGATCTGGCTCATGCCGCTGGTGGTCTGCGTCACGGCGGCATTGGCCTCGCCCAGTACCATGGCCACCTCCTCGAGGTGTTCCTGGCTGGTCGCCAGCGAAGCAAGGCCGCGCTGCAGCGCGGCTTCGACGGTATCCGACTTCTGCCCGATCATGCGCGTCACCTTGTCGATCTCGCCGGCAGTAGCGGCCGATTTCTCGGCCAGCTTGCGCACCTCGTCGGCAACCACGGCGAAGCCGCGGCCCTGCTCGCCGGCACGTGCCGCCTCGATGGCGGCGTTGAGCGCCAGCAGGTTGGTCTGGTCGGCGATGTCGCGTACCTCGCGCGTCATGTTGGTGATGGTCTGCACGCTCTCGATGAAGTTCTTGGCCGTGCTGGCGATGTCATTGACCGAGTCTTCGACCTGGACGATCTCGCCGATCATTTTCGACAGTGCCTCGTTGCCGGCCTCGATGCGTTCGAGGCTGGAGCCGGAGTTGCGGTCGACCTCGGCGGCGCTGTCTGCCACGCTGTTGATGCTGACCGTGACCTCCTCGACGGCAGCGGCCGTGCTCGCCGCCGCAGTGCTTTGATCTTCCGTGCCCGCACGGATCCTCGCCGTCATTTCGACCACGTTGCTAGCAGCCCCGCCCAACCGGGCCGAAGCCTCATGCAGCTGGCCCACCATGTCGCGCAGGCTGGCTTGCATGGTGGCGATGGCCGCCAACAGGCTGGTGCTGTCGCCGGGCCGCATGTCGATCTGGACCGAGAGGTCGCCATCGGAAATGCGCCGGGCGACATCCACAGCATATTGCGGCTCGCCGCCCAGCACCGCGAGCAGGATGCGCACCAAGCCGACAAAGGCGGCCAGTCCGACGACAGCGGACACCGCCATCACGATCATCAGCCAAACCCTGGTGCTATCCGCCAGTGTCGCCAGTTTCTGGTCGGCCTTGCCGGCCGCGTCGGCCAGCATGTTGAATTGCAGGAGGCTGAAGCCATTGGCGATGATGGTTGCGATCACGAGAACAGCCAGTACCAGAATCAATCTATTGCGCAAGGTCATGACGAGTTGCCTTCAGTTGGTTATTCGGTCTTGTAGTCGATGCGGAAGCCGCCCCAGTGGTAGCCCGTGATGAAAATTGGCTGGATACGTCATGCATGATATCGCCAGTAGCGCGGCGGCAGTTCTGCAAAAAGAAACGGCAATTCATGAAGGATAGGAAATCCGACAGGTGCTGCGGAAGTATCGCTGACACTGGGCGCTGCAGTCAATCGCCAATTGCGCACCCATACAATCCGTCGCCATGAGCGCAGACCCCTCCCGCTGATTGCAATGTCCCTGAAAATCCTTCAAACCTCTTGAACTCGCAGGCAAGTCGTGTAATCTTCCCACTAAAGATATATCGGGGGACAAATCATGAGCATGTCACGCAGGCAGGCGCTGTTCGGTGTCGGCGCGCTGGGGCTGGCGGCGGCGGTGCGGCCGCTGCGGGCGGCGGGCGATGACTTCATCCGGCTGAACATTCCGGGCCCGCACCTGATGCCCTTCTTTCCGCTCGAGCTGATTCCCGCGCTGGGCCTCGACCACGAGGTGGGTGTGCGGCTGGCCATCCGCTATCTGCCATCGGGTGTGCTGGCGGCGGAAGACATGCTGGCCGGCAACGCTGACTTTGCTGGAACGGGTTTCCCCATCTTGCCCAATTTCATCGCGCGGAAAAAGGACGTCGTCGCCATTGCCACGCTGTCGAGCGGTGCACCGCCTTATGGCATTGTCGTGCGCAAGGCGCTGGCGGCGTCGCTACGCAGTTTGAAAGACTTGCGTGGTCGCACGGTGGGGGTGCCGATGGGCAGCGCGTCCACCAAGACCTATCTGCAGTTGCTGGCCGAGCATTGGGTGGGCACGTACGGCGTCAAGCCGCATGAATTGCGCTGGGCGCCGATTACGCAGAATTACGAAGGGGTGCATGGTGCGCTGGCCAGCGAAATCGTCGATGCGGTGTTCTGCGAAGAGCCGGCCACCAGTTCGCTGGTCCGGGAAGGACTGGGAGTGCAGATCGCTAGCCTGACTGATCCGAAAAACTCCGAGAAGATGCCGGGTCGCAACCACATTCGTGCTGTGCTGGCCGCCTCCCCGAAGATGCTGGAAGCCCGGCCGGAGGCGGCGCGCAAGATGGTGCAGATGCTGCGCCGTGCGCTGAAGTGGATGCAACAGGCGCCGCGCGAGGAAATTCCCAAGCGCCTTGGTTTGCCGGACCTGGCGCAGCGCGCGGATATCGTCCATGCGCTGGGCCGCCTGCCCACTTTCTACAGTATTGACGGGACCTTCAGCAAGGCGGATATCGAGGATACCCGGGTCTTCATGAAGACCATTGGCCTGGCGATGCCGGCGGGTGGCGATATCGCCAGCCTGATCGACGAGCGCTGGGTGCGTTAGCTGCATGCCCGGGGTCAGGCGGCGATTCTGGACGTGGTTGCAGCGGCAACTTGCGCGTTTGCGCGGGCAGGCGCTGGTCCATCTGCTGCTGGTTGCCCTGATCGCGGCAGTGACTGTTTTGGCGCTGGGTGCGGCCGCCTTCTATTTGATAGAAAGGCGTGAAATTTCCCAAAGTCGCGACATTACGCGAGCGTTCTACGAGGACCAGTTGCTACGTGCCGAAGCTGCCTGGCGTTCCAGTTCCGAACAGCTGAAGGGGCGTATCGAGTTTTCCCGCATAATGGAAACGCGCAATGCTGCCACGGGACCCAAGCTAAGCGCTTTCCTCAATGCACAGTGGGCGTTCACCGAGTTTCCCACCATCGTTATTTTGGCAGCGGATGGCAATGTGCTCTATCGCTACGGGCCGGTGGGGCAGGCGATCAGCGCTGCGGATGTCGCCGATGGCGAATGGTTCATGATGCCTTCGCACGAAGAAATCTACCGTGTCTTCAAACTACCGATCTGGCTGGGCGCCGCAGGGCAGGGTAGCCTGTTGCTGTTTCGCCCGATCAATGGCGAGGCTCTACGCCAAATGGTCATTCCCGGGGTGCATCTTGAACTTTACGTCGGTCGGCAAGAACTGCTGCATTCGAACCAGGAACTGCGAGTGCCGGAAGTGTCGATGCGCAACGATACGGTCTTGAAGGCCGGAAAACGTTTCGTCGAAGTTGAGCTTGACTGGCCGGGCGCTGCTGCCGCCCAAGGTACCTTCAAGCCGCAGCTCAAGGTTTACCGCGCGATTGGCGGCCAGGACCTGGGATTTCTGGTTGGCATCTTTTCTGTGGTGAGCATCAGCGTGATGACGTTGCTGATGTGGCTCGGCCTGTGGCGCTGGCTTTCTGGGACCGTGCAGCGCATCGAGGCCATCGACGGGGTGCTCGATGAACATGCCGAGAGCAATTTTACGGCGGCTGAAATCACCCGGCGGCTGGTACCGACGCAACAGAAGGACGACGAGATTTCCGCCATGGCAGCGGCGTTTGAAGTGTTAGCGGCGACGGTGGAGCGGCGCGAAGACGAGGCCAAAATCTATCTGGAGACGCTCTCCGTGCTTGACGAGGCAGTGCTGGATCTGGATCTGGATGGACGCATCATCCACGCCAGCTCGGGCTGGCATCTCCTGAGCCACCAGGACGATTCCATCGGCACTGCGCTGGCAACTTTCGTGCACGCGGAAGACATCGAAACCCTGCGCTTGCAGTGTGACCTGCTGCGCAGCGGGCGCAAGGACCAGAGCAGCATGCGTCTGCGACTCGATGGGGAGGGCGGCCTCGAGCAGTGGGTAGAGGCACGACTGATCAGCCACCGCGATGCAAGCGGACGGGTGATCTCGATTCGCGGTGTCATCCGCGACATCACCCAGACCTACCAGCACGAGCGCCAGATCACCCACATGGCCTTGCACGACGCCCTCACCGGCCTGCCCAATCGCGTGCTGCTGGAAGACCGTTTCAAGGTCGCCCTGCGCATGGCGCAACGCAACGGCCACCATGCCGCCGTCTGCTTCCTCGACCTTGATAACTTCAAGACCGTCAACGATTCGCTCGGGCACAAGGCCGGCGACGCCTTGCTGGTAGGCTTCGCCAACTTGCTGCACAGTGAGCTGCGCTCGGGCGACACGCTGGCGCGCTGGGGCGGCGACGAGTTCGTGCTGCTGCTGCCCGACATGGAGTCGCTCGATGCCGTGCGCGAGGTGACACGCAAGATCGCCGACCTGATGCAGGCACCACTGGAGGTCGATGGCACCGATATCCGCGTCACTTTCAGCATGGGCACTGCGGTCTATCCGGACGACGGCGAGGACATGGGGCAGCTGTTCTCGCAGGCTGACCGTGCCATGTTCTACGCCAAGGCGCAGGGCCGCAACCAGGTCTGCTTTTTCTCCGACATGAGCGACAAGGGGCTGGGCAAGAAGGATCTCTACATCCAAAGTCATCTCGCCAATGCCATCAAAAACCTGGAGATTCAGGCCTGGTACCAGCCGCTGATCGATGCCCGCACCGGGCTGTGCATCGGGGCTGAGGTACTGGCGCGCTGGAAAGATGCCGAGCTTGGCTGGATCAGCCCCGTGACTTTCATTCCGATGGCGGAGAATATCGGCCTGATACGCGAGTTGGGCAATCAGGTATGGCGCTCGGCGCTGGCGACGCTGCGCAGCTGGCACGACGCCGGCCATACCGAATTGAGCATCGCCGTCAATATCTCCAAGCGGCAGCTGTTTAGTACCTCGCTGGTCGAGTGCATGGTCGAGGATGTGGTCCGTCTTAGCCTGCGGCCGCAGCACATCGTGCTGGAAGTTACCGAGAGCGTGGCGTTGCGCGATGCCGCCCACGCCGCGTCACGCTTGAAGGAGCTGCGCGATGCCGGCTTCGTGCTGGCTATCGACGACTTCGGTACCGGCTATTCCTCGTTCTCGCAACTGCACGAAATTCCTGTCGACGAGCTGAAGATCGACATTTCTTTCGTGCGTCGGCTGCGCGAGCCGAAGGGCTTGCCCATGGTGGAATCCATCGCGCAGATCGCGCGGATCCTTGGCCTCACATCCGTGGCCGAAGGCGTAGAGGATGGCGAAACCGCCGAGATCCTGCGCACGCTGGGCGTGGATGTCCTGCAAGGTTTTCACTTTGGCAGGCCGATGCCGGCCGAGGATTTTTCGGTTTGGCTGGCCACGCAGCCGTCAGGTTGACCGCATTTCCATCTCCCGCGTGCGCTTCGTGATCCGCTCCCGGCTTTCCAGCTTGCAACTGCGCCTGATACTCGGCGTGACCCTGCTGTTTCTCGGCAGCCTGTGGGGTTTTGCCTGGCTGCTGGCGATGCAGCAGACGGCGCGGATCGAGCACCTGCTGATCGAGCAACAGCAGGCGACCATCGGTTACGTTGCCGAGGATCTCGACCTGCGGCTGAGCCGCCGCCTCGACAACCTGGTGCAGGCGGCGACCATCCTGCCGCTTGAGCTGCTCAGCGATCCCGCTCGCCTCGAGGAAATGTTGCGCCAGCGCCCGCTCTTGCACAAGTCATTCGACGGCGGCGTCATCGTCGTCAAGCCGGATGGCTCGGGTGCCTTCGCCGACTTTCCGCCAGTGCCGGGCCGGCGCGAGCAAGGTTATGAGCATTTCACCGCAGTCAGCGACGTCATCCGCAGTGGCCGTCCGACCGTGGGCAAGCCCTTTATCGGCTTGCGCACCAAGCAGCCGATGCTGGGCTTCGCCGTGCCGATGCGCGACAAGGATGGGCGCCTGGTGGCGATCCTCGCCGGCGTCAGCGCGGTGCAGGCACCGGACTTGCTCGGCATCATCGGCCAGCACCGCTACGGCAAAACCGGCGACTTCGTGGTGGTCGCACCGCAGCACGACATGGTGGTGATCGGTACCAATCCGGACGACATCATGCGGCCACTGCCGAAGCCGGGCGTGAATGTCATGCTCGACCGCTTCCGCACCGGCGCGGAGGGCTCTGGCATCAGCGTCAACGCCAAGGGCATCGAGCAACTGGTATCGGGGCGGAAACTGTCTTCGATTGAGGGCTGGATGGCCGTGGCGCGGCTGCCCACCGCCGAGGCGTTCGCCCCCATCGTGGTTCTGCGTCAGCTGGCGTTCGGCGGCGCCCTGCTGCTGTCGCTGCTCGTGGCGGCGCTGGCGACGCTGTGGGTGCGCCGGGCACTGGCGCCCCTGCGGCAGGCGACGACGGCGCTGGATGCTATTTCGGCCGGCACGGCGCCGTTGCAGGCGCTGCCGGTGAAGCGGCAGGACGAGGTGGGGCGGCTGGTGGAAAGCTTCAACCGCCTGCAGGAGCGGCTGCGGCAACGCGAGACCGATCTCGTCGTAGCGCATGAGGACATGCATGAGATGACGGATTCGCTGCCGGTCGCGGTTTATCGCTACCGCATCGAGGACGACGGCCGCTCGAACCTTCTGTACGTCAGCGACCGTATCGAGGAGATCTGGGGCGTGAGTGCCGCCGAGGCGATGCGCGATGTGGAAGGCGCCTTTGCCCGCATCCACCCGGATGACCTGCCCGAATTCATCGCGTCTGATCGCGCCGGCTGGGCGGCGCAGCGCCCCGCCGACCACGAGATTCGCGTCGTCAAGCCCGACGGCAGCATCCGCTGGGTATCCATCAAGTCGGCACTGCGCCGGCTGTCCGACGGGCGGAGGGTCGCCCACGGCTTCATCGAGGACATCACCGAGCGCAAGGAGGCCGAGGTGGCGCTGCGTACCTCGCAAAATCGTTTTGCCGTCGCCTTCCGCGTCAGCCCGATCGCCGCCTCGCTGGCACGCGTCGCCGACGGCTGCTTCATCGAGGTCAACGCCAAGTGGCAGGACGATTTTGGCTGGAACCGCGAGGAATTGATCGGCCATAGCTCGGTGGAACTGGGCGTGTGGCCGGACGAGGCGGCACGCCAGTCGTGGATCGAGGCGCTGCAGCGTGACGGCCACCTTTACGAGCAGCTCACCTGCTGGCGGCGCAAGGACGGTACGCTGCGCGACGTCAGGGTTTCGGCTGAAATTACCGAGATTGACGGCGATTCCTGCGTGCTGGGGTTCGCGACCGACGTGACGGACAGCCTTCTGGCGGAGCGGGCGCTGGCCGAGAGCGAGGCGCGCAACCGCCGTATTGTCGAGACGGCCAACGAGGGCATCTGGATCATCGATCCCGACACGCGGGTGACTTTCGTCAATCAGCGCATGGCCGACATGCTGGGCTGCACGCAGCAGGAAATTCTCGGCCAACGGGGGGAGGATTTCCTTTATCCGGAAGACCTCGCCGACCACCGCAAGCAGATCGCGGCGCGCCAGGAGGGTCAAAGCAGCGGTTACGAAAGGCGTTTCCGCCGCAAGGATGGCAGCGAGCTATGGACGCAGGTATCGGGTACCGCCATCATGAACCCCGATGGCAGCTACAACGGCGCCTTTGGCATGTTCACCGACATCACTCACCTGAAGGAGCAGCAGCGCCAGCTCGAGCACATCGCGCATTTCGACGCGCTCACCGGTATCCCCAACCGCGTCATGCTGGCCGACCGCATGCACCAGGCGTTCGCCCAGGTGCGCCGTTCCGGCCACCTGCTGGCGGTCTGCTACGTCGATATCGACGGCTTCAAGCCCATCAACGATACCTTCGGCCATGAGGCCGGCGACCGCGTGCTGGTGGAGATCGCCCGCCGCCTGAGCGAAGGCCTGCGGGGAGGTGACACCGTGGCCCGGCTGGGCGGCGACGAGTTCGTGCTGCTGCTGGGCATGGAGCGGCGGGAGGAGTGCGACACCGCGCTACGCCGGGTACTCGAGTCGATTGCCCAGCCGTTTACCGTTTCCGGGCAGCCGGTGGCGATCTCGGCCAGCATCGGCGTGGCCCTGTTTCCGCTCGATGACGCCGATCCGGATACCCTGCTGCGCCACGCCGACCAGGCGATGTACGGCGCCAAGCAGGAGGGCCGCAACCGCTATCATCTGTTCGACCCCGATCAAGACCGCGAGGTGCGCGCCCACCACGAAGCGCTCGACGGCATCGCCGGGGCACTCTCCGCCGGCGAGTTCGTGCTGCATTACCAGCCCAAGGTGAACATGCGCCAGGGTAGCGTGGTCGGCGTCGAGGCGCTGATCCGCTGGCAGCATCCGCAGCGTGGCCTGCTGTCCCCGGCCGAATTCCTGCCGCTGATCGAAGACACCGACATGATCATGCAGGTCGGCGAATGGGTCATCGCTGCAGCGTTGCGGCAGTGGCAGGCGTGGCAGGCGCTGGGACTGGACCTGCCGGTGAGTGTGAACATTGCCGCGCACCACCTGTCGCAGCATGATTTCGTGGCGCGCCTGACCGGGCTGCTGCAGGCTCATCCGACGTTGCCGCCGCACCGCCTCGAACTGGAAGTGCTGGAGACGGCGGCGCTCGAGGATATCGGGCACATCGCCCGCATCATCGGGGAATGCCGCGAGTTGGGCGTGACGTTCGCCCTCGACGACTTCGGCACCGGCTATTCCTCGCTGACCTATATCAAGCGCCTGCCG
>JAABQX010000055.1 GCA_011391215.1 Rhodocyclaceae bacterium | reverse complement strand
GGTGCATCAGCAACCGGCAACTCGGGAAGCATGGACTTGATGCGCAGGGCAACGGTGGCAGCAGTGCAAACGTGCGGATCGAAGCGCACCGCCAGCTTGCCTTCCGCCGTCAGCAGCGTGACGCGCAGTACGCCGGACAGGCCACGCAAGCCGTTTTCGATCGCCGTGCCGGCAGCCGGGGTGCGTAGCGCGAGTGGCAGGCGCAGACGCAGATAGCCCGCCTCACGCTGCAGGACTTCAATGGTGCTGGCATCCATGCGTGGTTTACTCCTGTGCAGCGGTCGCCGGGGCTGCTGCCGCCGGGGCGGATTGGGATTCGGCAATCAGGTCGTCGAGGTTTTCTTTTTGGTGCAATAGCAAGTCCTTGCCCATGCCGCTGGCCTTGGCGACAGTTTCGACAATTTCTTTTTCATACTTGTGCAGCAGGTAGCCGGCGGCGAGGCCAGCGGCGATGAAAACCAGCGGGTTGCGCAGCAAGCCGGCCCCGGCCAGCAGACCCTTGCCGGCAGCGTACCCGCCGGCGGCCATCATGGCGCCACCCGCCATGGGATGCGCCATCATCTGGCCCATGTTGCTCATCATGTGCGGCATCTGGCGTGCGGCTTCCGTCATGGGGATATTCATGTCATTTCCTTTCGGTTGAGTGCGGACTATTTTGCGCCGTTTTCTCCGGTGCTGCCTTGATATCGTGCAACATTTCGTAGATGCCGCGACAGCCTTCGCAACAAAATTGCAGGGTTTTTTCCGGTGTCGCCAGGGCGAAGGGCTTGTTGCCGCAATCGAGGCTGCACAGGTCACAGGCGATCATTTTAGTAACACCTGAATGTGGCGTTCGAACATCGCCGCATCGGCCTCGCCGATGATCTTGCCGCGCACGATGCCCTGGCCGTCGATCAGGTAGCTTGTTGGCAGTCCGACGACGCCGTAGCTTTTCGCAATCTTCGAGCTTTCGTCGAGTGCCGCCGGGTAGCTGACGCCAAGCCTTTGCATGAAGGCGGCGACCGTCGGCTTGTCCTGCCCGGCGTTGACGGCCAGGATGCTCAGGCCGCTCTTGGCGTGGCGCTGCCGTACGGTGTCGAGGAGCTTCATCTCCGGTTCGCAGAACTTGCACCAGTCGGCCCAGAAGCGCAGCACCACGGGTTTGCCGGCAAATGCGGCAGGAAAGTCGACGGGCGTGCCGTCAAGCTGCACGGTCTTGAAGGCGGGCGCGGCATCGCCGGTATTGAGTTTGGCCGGCGGTTCGCCGCCGCAGGCGCAAAGCCATGGCAGACAGAGAAAAGGGATCAGGTAACGTAAGCGCATGCGCAAGGCTCAGTGAATCTGGACGCGACGCACTATAGCAAGCGTGAGGCTGGCCTCACGCACCGCTATCAAGCCCTGCGGCAGTTTGTCGCAGAAAAAGTCGGCGCTGGCGAGACGGCGTTAGCCGAGTCGCCAGCCGACATAAGGGCAGATCTGATTACAGATCGAAGCGGTCAGCGTTCATCACCTTCGTCCAGGCCGCGACGAAGTCATTGACGAATTTCGCCTGGTTGTCGTCCTGCGCATAGACTTCGGCGTAGGCACGCAAGATCGAGTTGGAGCCGAATACCAGATCGGCACGCGTGGCCGTCCATTTCACCGCACCGCTCTTGCGGTCGATGATCTCGTAGAGATTCTTGCCGGCCGGTTTCCATGTGTAGGCCATGTCGGTCAGGTTGACGAAGAAGTCATTCGTCAGCGCGCCCACGCGGCCGGTAAATACCCCATGCTTGCTGCCGCCGTGGTTGGCGCCCAGTACGCGCATGCCGCCGACCAGTGCTGTCATTTCGTGGGCGGTCAAGCCCATCAGTTGTGTGCGGTCGAGTAACAGTTCCTCCGGCGTCACGACGTAATCCTTCTTCAACCAGTTGCGGAAGCCATCCGCCAAGGGCTCCAGCACATCGAAGGATTCGGCATCCGTCATTGCCGCCGTGGCATCGCCTCGGCCTGGCGCGAAGGGCACGGTGACAGTGAAACCGGCGGCCTTGGCAGCCTGTTCGATGCCGACATTGCCTGCCAGCACGATCACATCGGCCACGCTGGCGCCACTTGCGGCGGCGATCTTTTCATAGACCGCCAGTGCCTTGGCTAGCCGTGCGGGCTCGTTGCCTTCCCAGTCCTTCTGCGGGGCGAGGCGAATGCGTGCGCCGTTGGCGCCGCCGCGCTTGTCCGAACCACGGTAGGTACGAGCGCTATCCC
Source organism: Rhodocyclaceae bacterium (assembly GCA_011391215.1). Lineage (GTDB taxonomy): Bacteria > Pseudomonadota > Gammaproteobacteria > Burkholderiales > Rhodocyclaceae > Sulfuricystis. The sequence continues at coordinate 13,074 of JAABQX010000055.1, read as the reverse complement.
AGGCGGTGGCCACCATCTCGCTGATCGAAAGTCCGCTGGCAGCGATCTTCGCCTTCACGGCGGCCACGTCGTAGTCCTTGCGGCCGGCGGGCACCGGGTCCTGCCAGATGAGATCTTCTTGCGGCACGTCCGGGCCGATGTAGCGTGCCTTCGGGCCCATGTCGCGGTGAGTCAGCTTGAACCAGGCGCGGGTGAAGGCGTCGGCGAAGGCCTGCGGGTCCTGATGGAAGCGCTCGGCGATCTTGCGGTATTCCGGGTCCATCTTCATCGCCATGTCCGCGTCGGTCATGATCGGGTTGCGGCGGACCGACGGGTTTTCGGCGTCGACCGGCTTGTCTTCTTCCCGGATGTTGATCGGTTCCCACTGCCAGGCGCCGGCCGGGCTTTTCTTGAGTTCCCACTCGTAGCCGAGCAGCAGGTCGAAGTAACCGCCCTTCCCGACATTCCACTTCATCGGGTGTGTGGTCCAGGCGCCTTCGAGGCCGCTGGTCACGGTGTCGCCGCCGATACCGCGACTCTTGTGGTTATTCCAGCCGAGGCCTTGCTCTTCAAGTTCAGCACCTTCGGGCGCGGCGCCGAGGTTGGCGGCGCTGCCGTTGCCGTGTGCCTTGCCCACGGTATGGCCGCCTGCCGTTAGGGCGACGGTTTCCGCGTCGTTCATCGCCATGCGGGCAAAGGTGACACGCACGTCGCGGGCCGTCTTGAGCGGGTCGGGCTTGCCGTCGACGCCTTCCGGGTTCACATAGATCAGGCCCATCATCACGGCGGCGAGCGGGTTTTCCAGATCGCGCTCGCCGGAGTAACGGCTGCCCTTGCTGCCACTGGGCGCGAGCCATTCCTTTTCCGCGCCCCAGTAAGTGTCCTTCTCGGGATGCCAGATGTCCTCGCGACCGAAGCCGAAACCGAAGGTCTTCAAACCCATCGACTCGTAGGCCATGGTGCCGGCCAGGATGATCAGGTCGGCCCAGCTGACCTGGTTGCCGTACTTCTTCTTGATCGGCCAGAGCAGGCGGCGCGCCTTGTCGAGGTTGGCGTTGTCGGGCCAGGAATTGATCGGCGCGAAGCGCTGGTTGCCCCTGCCGGCCCCGCCACGACCGTCGGCGATACGGTAGGTGCCGGCAGAGTGCCAAGCCATGCGGATCATCAGGCCGCCATAGTGGCCCCAGTCGGCCGGCCACCAGTCCTGGCTGTCGGTCATTAGCGTCTTGACGTCTTTCTTGAGCGCTTCGATGTCGAGCTTCTTGAGCTCTTCACGATAGTCAAAGCCAGCCCCCAGCGGGTTGGTCTTGGTGTCGTGCTGGTGCAGGATGTCAAGGTTCAGGGCTTTGGGCCACCAGTCCATGTGCGACATGGACGCCGACGTTACGCCGCCGTGCATGACAGGGCATTTGCTTTCGTTAGTCATGATGATTTCCTCTTTAGTGAGATTGAGCGAACAAGGCCAACAATTCGATGAAAAGATCGGGGTACATGATCTGCCTCCTTTCCCTGACGTTCAGGGTATGAATGCATGGTAGAGGTCAGCATGAAATCAATCCAGTTGATTGTACAGATTAGGGTAATAGCAAATTACTATAAATCGGCAGGATGCCGACCTACGTTGCTGATGCAAGCAGCCGTTTGATTACAAATCGAATGGCTCAGAACGATGATTCAGATTTCGCGGCGAATTACCGCTCCCGATTCTCGCCAGCGACAGTTCGGGTCGATAACCGCCACACAACAGTCGGCGCCGGCGGGACGGCGTCAGGCCGACGGCCATGGCCGGGGTCGCCACGCTCATCCGGGCTGGGCGGTTTTAGCGCGGTGATGATGCAGCAAAAATCCAGAACAATTCGCATCTTCCATACGATGCATTGTCGGTTGCAAGTGTTTTCTACAGATTGAACAACAGGATCTCGCCGCGCAGGTTGGCGGCGTACCCCTGTGTGGCGTTACGGGGCGTGACAAAGGCCTGCAACGCTTCGACGCTACGATAACGAACGAGTTCTACGCCGCTGGTGCAATCAAGCACATGCAGGGTATGGGAAAGATCGAGCGCGAACAACCGGCCATCAATACTGGCCAGCTCGGCGAGTAGCGGCGCCCAATTGCCGGCGGCATGGCGGTAGTCAGTCGTCCGGTAGCGCCAGCGCACCTGGCCGGTGGCGGTGTCGAGGGCATACACCCAGCCGGTGGGCGACCATAGATAAGCCGTGCCGTCGGCGACGTGCTGCGAATTGATGAAATTTCCGGCGGCGAATTCCCAGCGCACCATGCCGTCGACTACGGACAGGCCGTACAGCTTCTCCTTGTAGCTGCCAGCGACCAGCAGGTCGCCACTCACCTGCAACTGGCGCAGATACTGCCACTCGGCCATGCGATTGGCCTGCCAGCGCAATTGGCCGTCGGTAAGACCGAGCGCATACAAGCGGCCATCACCCGGTCCGATGAAAACGCTGTCACCCGCAACCGCAGGGGCATAGCTGATTTGTGTTTCGGCGATGGCCGCAAAACGCCAGAGTTCTTTTCCGGTTGCCAAATCAAACTTCAGGAACTCATGACCGTCGCCAAGTAGTACTGCTCCATCAGCCAGCAATGGCACCCCAAATTGCCGCTGCGGCGTGACCTGCCAGAGCAAGTCGCCATCGCTGATGCGCCGCGCCTGCAGGCCGCCGGCGGTGGCAAACACCGCGACACTGGCCGCTACATCGCAACGTGGCCGAAACAGGCCGCCAGGCAGCGTGTGCGCGTGCTGCCAACGGGTTTTAGCATCGGTTGCGTGGATCAGTCCTTGCGTATGATCGCCGGCATACAGTAGTTTTTCACCGGCCAGCGTCAGCGGCGCGAGCCGATGATTGCCGGTCGGCCAGCGCTGCAGCAGATTCTGTTGCTTCGGCGGCGGCGCCGACTCGGCCAGCGGATAGGCAGCCAGCGGGCGGGCGGCAATCAGTGCAGCGGCGGCATGCAGCCAGCGCCGCCGCTCCGGGATCATTTGCAGTTCGCGCCCTGCTCAATCCAACGGAACAGGATGCGCGTGTTCGGGTGGTCGCGGTCCTCGGTGGGCGCGATACCGGGCGGCATGCGATCTTCAACGAGATGCTGGAACAGACTGCTCTCGTCCGGCTTGCCTGGGATGACGATCTTCGTTGAGTTGTTCACGCCCTTGGCCACCGAATCGGCGCCGAGCAGGATACCGGCATGGGTGGAGAGATCCAGCTCGTGGAAACTCGGCGGCTCCTGGTTCGACATGTGACAGGTAGTGCACGCCGGCATATTGGGCGCGAACGCATTGTCGGCCTTGAACAGCGGCAATACCTTGTCATTGAAATGTGCGTCGTTCTTCGCTCCGTCGGCGATCCACTGGCGTACCAATCCATAGGCGTCTTTATCGGTGGAAACGCCAAAATGCACGCCGAGCGGCATACGGTTGTTGCGCAAGCGGCGACCGATCACCGATTTGCCTGCCGGCTTGCCGGGCGAAAAGATCGGCCGCGCAGGAGCTTCTGTCGAACCCTTTTTCATGCCCTGGCAAGAGGATAGATCGAGGCCGCGATAACTGGTCTTCGGATTATTCGAAGAGTGGCAGACAATGCAGGCGGGCCCCTGGCCAAAGGCGTTAGGCGTTCGCATCAGCGTGGCGATGTAGTCGTAGGGAATCGGAATATTGCGACCGAGAATCAGTGAATCGACGGCGGAATGATCGCCCTCGATCTTGATCTTGCCCTCGCGCAGATCCTGTAGCCACTGACGGTTCGCCGACTCGGCCTGAGATGGCGCAGTCAGCAGAGTTGTCAAAACGATAGCAAACAGGGATAGCAATGGGTGGCGCCAGAAACCACGGCGCACTTTATTATTGGACGGTCGGGTCATGATTTTCTCTGTTATTCGGTTAAAGCAGGGGTTGAAGCGGGAAGCATACCCCGACTGCGACAACTCGGCCGCAGGTAAGTCAGAGGGTACGACATTTTGTCGCATGGCGGGAGTCGCGGGTGACGGCGCCGTCTTGCCGCCGCCGACTTGTCACAGCTGGATTTCCATCCGGAAACCCGCCATGCGCGCGGGGCGAGCATCCGCCTCTCCGCCCGGATGACGGATCCATTGAAAATTGGGCTGCACGCTCAGCCAGGGGGTCAGCGCGGCACGGTAAGTCAATTCCAGGGCATTTTCCGCCCGGCTTGTCGTAGTGCCACTGTCGCGCCAAAGGACATCGCGATACTTGGTTGCCAGACGGGCCGTGGTCCAGCCCAAGGCAAATACGTCATTGCTACGACTGGCGAAGGGCCCATTCACCGTCACGCCCAGATTGAGCTGGTCACGCAGCGATGTCGAATCACCATCGGTAAAGGCATAGCGGCCAAAAGTGCTCACATACCGGCCCGGTTCCGGGCCGATCCCAAACAAGGTGCGCTCGGCCAGCAGATATCCGCCCCAGGACAGGCGCTTGAGCGGATTGCCGGCTGCATCGGTGTCGAACTGGTCATCCACGCGCGTGCTGTAACGCCAGATGCCCAACGCGTATTTCGAAAAACCTTCGTATTGCTCGTGTGCCTTGAGGGCCGGCGTCTGCGACACGCGCGCCGGCCCGACTGGTTCGAAGACATGGCCGAGCTCGGTCGGCGTCCAGCCCATCTCGGCGATGGCAAAGCTGCCGTCGCCATCTTTGAAACGGATGTGCGTTCCCTTGGGATGGTCGGGATCGCCCGGTATACCGTCGAGAATGGCACCCATGGCGTACCAGGTTCGTAGCGGCGATTGCCACTTCGCGCGCAGGCCGAACGCCGAATTGTTGAAAATCGACGGGCCGCGTGTCACGGCAAAATCCGCTGATGCCCCATACGCCGGGTGCAACAACACACCCGCCGAATCCATCACCGAAAATTCCGAATCTACCGGATAAAGCCCGGCCAGCAGGGACCATTGCTCATCCATGAAAGTCTGCTGTACCCAGGCATGAAACAGACGGGTGGTCGGTACTGGCACCTCGATGTTCGACGCCCCCATCAGGCTGCCGAGGTGACGGTTATTGATCCCGCTGCCGCGATCGTCGAGGACATGAAAATACGCGGTAGCCCCCTCCTGCCCCCACAGCGCCTCAAGATCCAGTCTGACCTTTAGATCGAGATTGCGCATGCTGGCTGACCCACGCGAATCTCCTCGCAGGACGCGCAGATAATCGAACTTGTAGGCGGCGTCGACAGCAACTCCTTGCCGGTAGGCATCTACGCGTAAGCCTTGCCAATCTCCAGTGGCACTGTTCTGCGCGTAGTTGGGAACGTCATCCACTTCGCCAGCCAGGGTACCCCCAATGCAACCGGCGAAGAACGCCACCACCATGCCAAAATCGGATCGTTTCATCGCTTCTCTCGCGAGGTCCCTGCACTGTGGTTTGATTCTGGTACGAAAACCGAATAAGCATGATCGCACGAGTTCGGGCGTTAAACGCACAACTGTTTGATTATTTGAGGCACATGCACTAAAGCGGGCACTACAAGAGAGAAATCCGCTGTGGCTGGGCAGGATCCATCATCGCCCCGTCGATACCGACATATTGGCATACATGACATGAAAGCAACCGTCATTATTGTCATGAACAATTGCTTAGCGACCAGATTTCTTATTTTATTCAAATAATACAATTAGTTAAATAATGGTGCCACGTTACAGCCGCTGGCATGTTCCTTGTGTATAAGGCACTCTAAACAATAAATACTCAAGGACCCCAATCATGACCGCCTGTACTGCTTCCTGCCAGTGCGGCGACGTTGATCCTAAACGTCGCCAGTTGCTATTTGCCACCAGTGCCGTCGCTGCCGCTGCCGGGATGGCCGTGGCCGTACCCTTCGTCAGCACCTTTGCACCTTCGGAGCGCGCCCGCGCCGCCGGCGCCCCGGTGGAAGTCGATATTTCCAAGCTCACTCCCGGATCGATGATGACCGTCGAGTGGCGCGGCAAGCCGGTGTGGATCATCAATCGCACGCCGGAAATGATGGCCACGCTGAAAAAAGTTGAACCCAAACTGGCCGATCCGCAATCCGCGCGCCCCCAGCAACCCGATTACGCCACCAATGAATTCCGCTCGATCAAGCCGGAAATCTTCATCGCTGTCGGCATCTGCACTCATCTGGGCTGTTCGCCAACCGAAAAATTCCAGGAAGGCTCACCACAAGGCATGGCAGCGGACTGGGATGGCGGGTTTTTCTGCCCCTGCCACGGTTCGCAATTCGACCTCGCCGGCCGCGTGCTGAAAAATATGCCTGCACCGACCAACCTGGAAATTCCACCCCACCAATATCTCGCCGAAGCGCGCCTGCTGATCGGCGATGACGGCAAAGCCTGATTTACCCAAGGAGTACAGAATGCGCATCGCCATCACCAGCCAGAACTTCCGCACCGTTACCGGCCACGCCGGACGGGCACGCCGTTTTATCGTTTTCGAGGCGGACGGCAGCTCCGCTCCGCGCGAAATCGAGCGTATCGATCTGGATAGCGACATGGCCATGCACGGTTACGACCATCGTGCGGCACACCCCCTCGATGCAATGGATGTGCTGATCACCGGCGGAGCGGGTGAAGGTTTTGTGCGCAACCTCGCCGCACGCGGAGTGCAAGTCGTTGCCACCCCGGAAAGCGATCCCCTTCTGGCTGTTACCGCCTATTTCGCCGGCCGCATCTTGTCCGCCAGCGAAAGTTGCAACCACGATCATGCCGATCTCGACGGCGAACATGGCCACGGACATGATCATCACGCATCCGGCCACGAGTGCAACTGCCACTCTTCAGCCAAGAGCGACTGACATGTGGCTGCCTGCCTCCCTTGTTGCCCTTGCGCTGCTCTGGATTGTGGTGAGCCCGCTGTCCTGCCATTGCCCACGGCCGCGCTTGACCAAGCCAGCGACGAGGTCGCGCTCAAACAGCTGCTGAACCTATTTCTACCTCACCCCGTCCCGCGAAGACCATGAAACGGATGCTGCTGCATGAAAAATGTCCGGTATTTGTGCTCGCACTGGGCAAGCAAAAACTACCTGCAAGTCCGTCGAGGATATCGCTGTCCCCGGCTGAAAGCGGCCAACGATGCAATGGAAGGCTGGTCTAAAGTCCTGCGCGATAGCGGCCAAAGCCGGCCTTCCGCAACAAATTCAAAAGTTCATGGATCGAGGCGCCTTACCGGTTGGCGCTACTTTCGGGACGATCGGCTCTGCAGGATTTGCGTACCGGGTCACAAGCTGCTTGATTTGGGGCAAAGTTTTCCCCTCCCAATCCTTGGTACCATAAAACGTGGCGACCAGGATCTTGTCGACGTAGAAGCTCCAGCCCGGGCGACCCATAATGGTTTCTTCACCACTATCCAGACGTTCTTTCAGCCACTTGATGTCTCCCGCAAAGTCCTCGTCACGATAAGGTTCCGCCAGCCGTTCGTTTTTGACTTCACGATAGGTCAATTTCTTGAATTCTTTTGCGCTCTTGAGCTTCTGCTGCAAACCCGGTGCAGGGCTTTCCCAGGCCGCACACCAATTGCAGTCGGCTGCGCTCCAGTACACCAGCAACAGTTCGCGGGCTTGCGCGGGCCGGGCGCCCGCCAAGGCAAATACCAGCCAGAAGACAGCCACAAGCCTCACCCAAAAGTTTGCCGAAAAGCGCATTCTCATCGTTTTCTCATCTAGTCAATCCACGCAAATCATACGCGGCTGCTCGGCTTGCCGCCCACCTGAAGCTCTGCACTGAAGGAAGAAAAAATGTTCAAGTTGATCGGAGGAATTGTCATTGGTGTGGCACTTGGCTTGGCAGGCGCCTGGTTCGCGGCCATGAACATGGCCGGCGGCCTGATGTTCCAGGAGCGGGTCAGCCCCTTCACGATGGAAGAAACCGTAGCACGCATCCAGCAAAACATCCAGGCCGCCGGCAACGGCTGGGCGCTGTTTGGCCTGCGCTATCCGGCGCGTCCCGTCGAAGCCGAAGGCGGCAATGTGCTGCCGGTAATGCTTATTGAGGCGTGCAGCGTCAAGTATTCCGGCCCCATTCTCAAGGAAGACAGCGTCCGTTTCCTTTCGCTGCTGATGCCCTGCAAGATCGCCGTTTACAAAAAAAGTGATGGCAAGGTTTACATTGGCATCATGAATGCCGGCCTGATCGGCAGGTTCTTTGGCTCACTGGTGGGCAACACCATGGCCGACGTGGTGAAAGATCAGGAAAGCTTCCTGGTCATGGACCCGACCAAACCCGCGCCGCCGATGATCATTCCGAAGGTGGGCGATGGCGGTGGTGGTGGAGCCGGTGGCTCGGCCGGCGGCTGCTGAGGATCGTGCCATGAAACTCCTTTCATTCATCCTGGCGCTGGGCGCAAGCCTGAGCCTGTCGGCGTGGGCGTCCGAAAGCTTTACGCCGACGCTGACCGACAAGCTGCCGCCGCCCAAGAGTACTGCTGACCACAGCAAGTTCAAGGAACTGCAGGCAGTCTTTAAAACCGGTCCGGAAGTGACCAAGGCCTGTCTCGCCTGCCACAACGATGCCGCCAAACAGGTGCAACACACCAAGCACTGGACCTGGGAGGTCGTCGATGCCAAAACCGGCCAGAAGCTCGGCAAAAAGAACATCATCAACAATTTCTGCACCAGCACGGTGTCGAACGAGAAGGACTGCATGGCCTGTCACGCCGGCTATGGCTGGGCGGACAAGAGCTTCGACTTCACCAAAGAGGAAAGCGTCGACTGCCTGATCTGCCACGACAGCACCGGCACCTACCGCAAGCTGCCCGGCGACGCCGGACACCCGATCTACGAGCGCAAGGAATTCCCCGCCGGCTCGGGCAAATTCGTCGATCCGGTCGATCTGCAGAAGGTCGCCCAGAAAGTCGCCATGCCGAGCCGTGCCAATTGCGGTTCCTGCCACTTCTTCGGCGCCGGCGGCGACGGCACCAAGCACGGCGATCTGGACAGCGCATTACGCAATCCATCAAAGCATCTCGATGTGCACATGGATGCCAAGGGGCTGAACTTCAGCTGCGTGAATTGCCACAAGACCAGCCAGCATCAGGTCGCGGGCAGCCGCTACGAGTTCGACGCCTCACGTACCGGCAAACCGCAGCCGCAAGGCAAGTTCGACGGCAACCCGGCGTCGTGCCAGGCCTGCCACGGCGACAAGCCGCACAAGGAAAGCCTGCTGCATGCCGAGCGCCTCAACACCCATACCGACACGCTGGCCTGCCAGACCTGCCACATTCCCGAATACGCGCGCAGCAATGTCGGTACCGAGAAAGTCTGGGACTGGTCAACCGCCACCAAGATGGGGCCGGACGGTAAGCCGATCTTCGTCAAGGACAGCGCCGGACGGCGCGCCTTCGATTCGAAAAAGGGCAATTTCGCCTGGGATTCCTACCTGATGCCCGAATACCGCTGGTTCAACGGCAAGCTGAGCTACAAGGTCATCGGCGACAAGATCGATCCGAGCAAAGCCGTGGAAATCAACCATCCCGAGGGCAGCCCCAATGAACCGGGCGCGCGCATCTGGCCCTTCAAGGTGCACCGCGGCAAGCAGGCCTACGATCCGGAGCTGAAGAACCTGCTGATTGTGCATACCGCCGGCGAAGACCACACCGCCCTGTGGCACAACTTCGACTGGCCGAAGGCCATCGAAACCGGCATGCAGACCGTCGGTTTGCCGTGGAGCGGCAAGCATGACTTCGTCGCCACCGAGATGAGCTGGCCGATCACCCACACGGTCGCGCCCAAGGGTGACGCACTTTCCTGCACACAATGCCACGGTGCCAACAGCCGGCTCAAAGACATTCCCGGCATTTACCTGCCGGGCCTGCACAAGAACGAATGGCTCGATCTGGCCGGCTGGGGCGCCGCTCTCCTGGCTCTGATCGGCGTTTTGATCCATGGCATCATCCGCGCCTGCGTGCCCTGCCGCAAACCAAGGAGCAAGCAATGATCACCACCCCGACACGCCCCGGCCACATCTATCTCTACAAACGCTACGAGCGTTTCTGGCACTGGTCGCAAGCTGCGCTGATCGTTTTCATGCTGATCACCGGCTTCGAGATTCACGGCGCCTATGACAACTTCGGGTTCAAGCGCGCCGTCGAACTCCACACGCTCACCGCCTGGACGCTGCTGACGCTATGGGCCTTCACCATCTTCTGGCAATTCACCACCGGCGAATGGCGGCAATACATTCCAACCTACAAAAAAGTCGGTGCGATGGTTCACTACTACAGCATCGGCATCTTCACGCATGCGCCCCATCCGTTCCAGAAGACCACCAGCAGCAAGCACAATCCCCTACAACGCCTGGCTTACCTGGCGCTGTTGTCGCTGGTCTCGCCGATCATCTGGGGTTCGGGCCTGTTCTACCTGTTCTTCGCCTATTGGAAAGACTTCGGCATCGACCAGTGGCTGACCCTTGAAGGCGTGGCGCTGACCCACACTGCCGGCGCTTTCATGATGCTGATCTTCTTCATCGCCCACGTCTATCTGACCACCACCGGCCACACTCCCTTCGCCCACATCAAGACGATGATCACGGGCTGGGAAGAAGAAGAAGGGCATCACTGAGCCGTTAAAAGTCGGCGCTGGCGGGACGGCGCTTCAGTCGAGCAGGATCAGGTTCGACTGCCAGATCATGTAACTGGCAATCAAGGTGAACAAGACAAAGCTGCCCGCTGCGAGGCCTGCCAGCCGGGCGGAGAGCGCTGGCACCCCCTGCGCAAGGCTGGGGCGGTGAGCAAACAGGCGCAGCCCGCCGGCGCTGATGCCTGCCGCCGCCGCCGCGAACAATGGAATGTAGAGCGCATAGCCCTGGTAGTCGTATTCCGGCTTGAGGATGCAGAACGGGCAGTGGTGGTGCGGGTGCTCGTAGATGTAGAGCGAGACGAAGGCGAGGATGCCGCTGATGCTGGCGACGAAGGCGGCGACGGCGGCGAGGCCGGAGAGATAGCCGCTGAGATTGTGCGGTGTGCGCCAATGCCAGAGGGCAATGGCGATGGCGACGATGAGCGTGCCGTAGAAGGTGAGCAATGCCGACTTGGGCTCGAGTGCGCTGACTTCACTGGCCAGCGTCGGCGCATCAGTGGAGAACAGGCTGCCGCAGCAGGAGGTGATGACGTCGGCCTTGAGGCCGAGGAAGTAATTCAGCTGCAAGCCGAGGCTCAATGCGAAGAGCGGGATGCCAGCGAGCAGCAGCGCGTATTTCAGCTTGACCAGCGGATAGTCGCGTGCGCGGCTGTCGACGTGATTGATTGCCAGCCAGAGTGCGGCGAGGAAGAACAGACCAAGTTGCATGTAGAGCGCGGGGAAGCCGTAAGCATTGACGTTAAGCGCACCCACCGCGCACATCGCGCCGACGAACATCACCGACATCTTGTCGGCGTTGAAGACGAACAGCAGCGCGGCCAGTAACTGGATGCCGCAAACGAAGGTGACGAGTGTCGAGAACAGATAGGTCAGGCGCTCCAGTCGCAGCTGGCGTTCGCTGCCGCTGGCGATGTCCCAGTGGCGGATCACCTGGATGGCGAACGGTGCGGCGGCCAGCAACATCATCAAGCTGATGCCGGCGGCGAGCAGCAGGGCGATGATGGCGGGCTGGAAGATCATTGGCGAAAGGTCGGTGCTGGCGGGACGGCGTTACTGATCTTCCACGATCCTGCCGTCGCGCAGGGTGACGACGTAATCCACCACCGCCGATTCGACCACCATCGGGTCGTGGCTGGTCAGGATGATGGTACGACCGGCAGCGGCCATGCGTTCGAGAATGGCAAGGAATTCGCCCGCGAGCTTGCTGTCGAGGTTGGCCGTCGGTTCGTCGGCGATGAGCACCTCGGGATCATTGATCAGCGCGCGGCAGATGGCGACGCGCTGTTGCTCGCCGCCGGAGAGCCATTCCACTTTCGCATCGCGCCGGTGGCCGAGTTCGATATCGGCGAGCAGCGCTTCGGCCTTTTCGAGCAACTGCTGGCGTGGCTGGCCGGTTGGGTAGGCGGGCAGGATGATGTTCTCGATGGCGGTGAGACCTCGGATCAGGTTGAACTGCTGAAAGATGAAGCCGAAGGTCTGGCGGCGGATCTCGGTGAGGAAGCGTTCCGGCAAGCCGGAAATATCCTCGCCCTTCAGCCGCACCCGCCCTTCGGTGGGGCGGGCGAGGCAGCCGAGGATGGTGAGCAGCGTGGTTTTGCCCGAGCCTGACGGGCCACGTAGGGCCGTGACCTGTTTTTCCGGAATGAGCAGATCGATGCCGGCCAGCGCCCAGTATTCGTTGTGCTTGCCCTGGTTGAAGGCTTTGCGGATTTGGGTGAGTTCGAGCATGTCGGTCAACCCCGCATCACGGTGTCGGGATCGGTTGTCGCCGCACGCCAGATCGGCACCAACACCGCTGCCGTGTAGGGAAAGACGGTGAAGAAAAACAGCGTTGCAACCTGCAGGCCATCGATGTGCGGCGTCAGCGTGAAGCGCGGGTACAGTACTGACCAGCCTTTCAGCACCGGTTCGAAGAGCATCGTGTCGGCATAAAAAACATGCAGGTAGGCGGCGATGTAGCCGAGCAGGAAGGCGGTGAGCGAGATCAGCAGGCCTTCCCAGAACTTCATCTTGATGACGTCGCCGGTTTCCCAGCCGATCGCCTTGAGGATGCCGATTTCGCGTTTTTCCTCGGCCGAGAGGCCGGCGGCTTTTTCCCAGGCGAATATGGAAAAAGCCAGGATGGCGGCGGAGAGCAGGGCGAGCATGATGCCCTCGCGCCAGTCGAAGATGGCGGCATAGGTGCGCAGCACCTCATCGCGCAGGATCGGGCGTGAATCGGGCAGGGTGTCCATCAGCTTGATGGCGACGTTCTTGATTTCCTGCGGGTTGGCGACCGACATCGCCACATCGGTGTAATGCCCTTCCGGATACTTGAAGAAGGCGCGGAAGTCTTCCTCATGCATCAGCACGAGATCAGCACTGACGAGTTCCGAGCTTTGCGGCAACACGTCGGCAACAATGAAAGTGTGCAACTCGCCCGAGTAGGAGCGGAACGAGATGCCGTTGCCGGCGGCGAGTCCGCGCGAGCGTTCCAGCGCCGGGCCGACGATGATCTCGCTGCGCTCGATCTTCATGTCAC
>JAABQX010000054.1 GCA_011391215.1 Rhodocyclaceae bacterium | reverse complement strand
GATGGGGGGCGCCTGGGGGTTGTTCGACGCCGCCGGGGAATTGCGGGTGCCGCTGGTCGGGCCGGTGATACCCGATCCACACTGGTTCTGGCTGCCGGTAGCGGCCGTCCTCGGGGCGGCTGGTGCCTGGGTGGCCGGGTACTTGCGCCGGCGAGAGTCTGATGTTTCCCTGCTTGGCCTGACGTTGGCTGGCGCGCTGATCGGCGCGTTTGCATGGCTGCAGGCCCTGGCATTGCCCTTGTGGAGTCGCAGCGGGTGGGAGTGGGCGGTTGGGATCGTCACGCTGGGCTTGTCGGTGCTGTGCAGTTTCGCTGCGGCCGGGCGCTTGGCGCAGGTGCTGCGCGGTGAGACCGGGCGCGCGCGCCTGCTGGCGCTGACGCTGTGCGCTTTGCTGGGTATCGTGGCGGCCGGGGCGATCGGGCTGGTGTTCGATGCGCGCTATCGGCCCTTGCCCTGGCCGGGCATCGCCGTCCCGGCGCTGCTGATGGTCATGCTGGCCTGGCTGGGTGACCGGGTGCCCGCCGGCGCACGCGTGGAGCGACTGCTGGCTGCCGTGTGTGCCGTGTGTGCCGTACTGGTCGCTATCTTTGAAGGACCGGCTAACGGGCAGGCGCTGTTGTATGCGGCCTTGCTCCTGGCGCTGGCCTTGTCGACCCTGTGGCTGCCTCAGCGTTCCCCGTAGGCAAGCATCCGGTGCGCTCACCGGCTTTTCTCCGCAAGCATGACCGATTCCGGTTGGGCGAACGCGCGCAACATCATGGCCGTCAGGTCATGCAATCCACCGAGTGACTGGCGCGGCGGGTTAAGGCCGGGGTAAAAACCCTGCTCGGTAAATTTTTTCAGCAGTGCCGCATCGCGCGAAATGATATGCACCGGCACATCCCAGGTCGAGCCTTCGCCGCTGATGTTGGCCGTCGGCTGGTGATCGCCGACGAGGATGAACACGGTTTCGCGCGGTTCCGGTTGGCGCAGGAAGCCGCCGAGCCAACGGTAGGTGTAGGCGACCATGCGCAGATAGTCAGGGAACATGTTCAGCCAGTTAACTTGCTCCGCGCGTGCCTGCTCCAGTTCGGTCGCATCGAAGGGTTGGTCGCTCAACACCCGTTGCCAGTCCGGCTGGTACGGCGGCACCGGGCTGAAGGGGAAATGGCAGGTAATCGTCGGAAAGAAAACAAAGCGCGGCGGCTCGTCAGCGTCGCGCGGCTCTAGTTGCTCGAAGCGCGCCAGCGCATACTGATCGGGAATCGACCAGTAGCCCAGCGGCGGGCCGCGATAGCCGAGCGTGCGGCTTTCATGGAGTTGGTCGAAGCCGTAAAAGGCACTCTCCGGCCAATCCCACCAGAGCCCGGGGTAGACACCAAAAGCACGATAGCCGTGGGCGCGGAAAAGGGTGGGTAGCGTCGGCCGATTAGTGGTCAATAACAGGTCGTGGCGTAGTGGATCGGACAAGTCGATGCCCGAAAGCAGGCTCAGGTGTGCGAGATCGGAAGCGCCCCCGTAAGTGGGAGAACTGACGAAGGCGGAGACGACCTGATGCCCGCCGGCGGCCAGATCGTCGGCAAACTGCCGGCGTGCTGCGGCCAGTGCGTTCGCCGCCTGCGGGTTGTCATAGGTCACCGCGCCATACGATTCCATGACGATCAGGTAGACATCGCGGCCGCGCAGTGCCGCCAGCGCATTGCCGTCGGGGGCCGCCAGGGCCGTCTGCAATAAGGTGGACGGCGGCAGCACCTCGTCCAGTCGCAATGGTGAAAGTGCGGTGGCAAGCAGCCTGGCTTGCCGCCAGTAAGTCGGAATCACCGGTTTGGAAACCACGGACCAGGTGGCCTGCACGCCGGCGTAGTTGGCCGTGACGAGAACTACCGCCGCTGTACTCAGCAGCCAGACCCAGCGCGTGCGCAGCGCATAGGGCACGGCCGCGCGCGCGGTTGTCGCCACGCTCCAGCGCAGCAGGCGGTAGAGCGTCCACAGGAATAGCGCAACAGCAGCGACTACGCCCGTGCTGAGCCACCAGGGCTGATCTTGCCCCGTGACCCAGAGGAGGCGTGGAAGCTGTGCGCCGTCCCAATACAGATTCACTTCGCGCCCGAACAGGCTGGGCGCGGTAACGTCGAGGTAGCGGCCCAGCACCAGCAGCAGGTAGCCCAGGGTGAGCAGGCTCAGCGCACGGGGTGACAGCGTGCCGCGCCAACCGACAAGAGCGAGCAGTACCAGCCACAGCCAGACGAATTCCGGCGCGAGGCGGTGGTCCGGCACGATCCCCGGCGTCGGCCACCAGGTGCTGAAACTCAGCATGCCGTTGAGGAACAGCAGCGCCAACAGGGCTAGTGCGCCGCGCCGCCAGGGTCGGGTGTTTGTTGTGCCGTCGGTGGCCTCAATAGTGTTTGTCGACTGCGCTGTCATGCTGTCTTGCCTGCAACGCGGCCGACACCGATGTAGCCCATGCCAAACTGCGTCGGACTCATGTGCCACTCTTCCAGCAGCGGTGCGACGCGGTCCCATGGCTCGCGCAGCTCCCCCGGCGCCCCGTTATAGCCGTGGTTTTTGAGGTAAACCCAAAAATTCAGGGGCGTCAGCCAGCCGCTAAAGAACTTGATGCCGGCAATGGCAATGCGCGCCTGCGGGCGGGCGCAGGTCAGCAAGCGGGATAGCGCCAGCGGCGAGCGCAGGACATCATGCGTGTAGTGAAACAGCAGCGCATCGACGGGTTCGGGCAAGTGCAGATGCTGGGCGGCGGTTTCGATCAGTTCGACATTGCTCCAGCGCTGTTCCGCAACCCGCCGCCGGGCGATAGCAAGCATATCGGGACTTTGGTCGATGCCGTAAACCCTGCCGTTCTCGCCGACGCCGGCACGCAGCAGTGGCAAGCTCAGCCCCGTCCCGCAGCCGACATCGAGCACCCGTTGCCCGGCCTGCAATTGCAGGGCGGCGATGGTGCGTTCCCGAATCGGCCGGGTTGGCTCGCAAGTGGCGTCGTAGCCGCCGGCGCGCTTGCGATACTTCTCGATCGAGCGCGCGCGAATCGTCTCGTCAGGGATTGTCAGCGGGTCATCCGGTTTTTCCATCGGCCGTATTCTGGCGTACGGCGTCGGTAATGAAAAGTCGGCCGTTTCACAGGCCTCAGTTTCCGGCGTTCGGAAAGAACAGTTGTTCGCCGCCGATCTTGTAGTCGGCAATGGTTTTTTGCCCGGCGGTTGACACCACCCAGTCGATGAGCTTCTGGCCGTCGGCCTGCTTTATGTGCGCATGTTTGGCCGGATTGACGAGGATCACGCCGTACTGGTTGAACAGTTGTTTGTCGCCTTCGACGACGATGCCCAGATCACCCCGGTTCTTGAAGTTGAGCCAGGTGCCGCGATCGGCGAGGAGGTAGGCGTTCATCGAGGATGCCGTGTTGAGGGCGGGGCCCATACCGGAACCGGTGTCCTTGTACCAGGGGCCCTTGGCGGCCGTGATATCGATGCCGGCCGCTTTCCAGTAGCGCAGTTCAGCGGCGTGCGTGCCGCTCTTGTCGCCGCGCGAGACGAACGGCGCCTTGGCCGCTTCGATCTGCCGCAGGCCGGCCAGGATGTCCTTGCCGGCGGCTTTGGCGGGGTCGTTCTGCGGGCCGATCAGCACGAAGTCGTTGTACATGACTTCCTGCCGCTTCACGCCAAAGCCTTCTGCGACGAACTTCTCCTCGGCGACCTTGTCATGCACGAACACCACGTCGGCATCGCCACGCCGCGCGAGATCGAGCGCCTGGCCGGTGCCCAGCGCCACGACGCGCACGAGGATGCCGCTTTCCCTCTCAAATGCCGGTAGCAGATGGGCAAACAGGCCCGACTGCTCGGTGGAGGTGGTCGAGGCGACCGTGATGAAGCGTTCCTGGGCATGCGCGCTGACAGCCAGCAACAGGGATGCACCGCAGGCGGCGGAGAATATTTTGCGACGTAAATTGCGAATCACGGTTATGGGGTTTCCTCCTGAAGAAAGCTGCGGGCGGCGGTGGTTTGGGGTTGTCGGAAAAACGATTCGGCCGGGGTTTGCTCGAGTACGCGCCCGCCTTCGAGATAAATGACCTCCTCGGCGATGCGCCGCGCCTGGCCGAGGTTGTGGGTGGTCATGACGATACGCGTGCCGCTGGCGGCAATCTCCTTGATGATGCGTTCGACTTCACGGCTGCTGGCGGGGTCGAGGCTGGCGGTGGGTTCGTCGAGAAACAGCACTTGCGGTTCCAGCGCCCATACCCGTGCCAGGGCGACGCGCTGCTGTTCTCCGCCGGAAAGCCGGCGTGCGGGACGGTCGGCAAAGTCGGCGAGGCCGACGCGGGCGAGGGCCGTCATGCTGCGTTGCTGACGCTCCTTCGTGGCAACGCCGCGCAACTTGAGCCCGTATGCCACATTGGCCAGTGCAGTGGTGCGCAGCATCACCGGGCGCTGGAAGACCATGCCCTGGCTGAGCGTTTGCGGCCAGTGCAGTTTTCCCGCGCTGGGGCGCAACAGGCCGTGCATCAGGCGCAACAGGGTACTCTTGCCAGCGCCGTTGGGGCCGAGGATCGCCGTCCTGCCAGCGCCGACTTTTAGCGTGATGGCGTCGATGATGCGGATATTGCCTTCGGTCAATCCGAGCTGGTCGAGATGTAGCCAGGTGCAGTTTGACTCGTGGCTCATCCCCAGCGCCTTTCCGCCCATTGGCGCAGCAGGAACGCGGCGATATTAATCAGCAGCACCACGGCGATCAGGATCATGCCAAGCGCCAGGGCCAGCGGCAGGTCCCCCTTGCTGGTTTCGAGCGCGATCGTGGTGGTCATCACGCGCGTGACGCCGTCGATGTTGCCGCCGACGATCATTACCGCACCGACCTCGGCGACGGCGCGGCCGAATCCGGCCAAACCTGCCGTGGTGAGGGAAAAGCGCCCATCCCAGAGCAGGGTGCGCGCCGCGCGCAGGCGGTTGGCGCCAAGACTGCGCAATTGTTCCCGGTATTCGCGCCAGGCGTCTTCGACCACCTGGCGTGAGAGCGCGGCGACGATGGGCACGATCAATATCGTCTGGGCGATGACCATCGCCGTCGGCGTGAACAGCAACCCGAACTGCCCAAGCGGACCGGCGCGCGAAAGCAGCAGATAGACGATGAGGCCGACCACCACCGGTGGCAAACCCATCAGTGCGTTGAACAGCACGATCAGCGTGCGCCGGCCGGGAAAGCGCCCCACGGCGAGCAGGGCACCGAGCGGCATACCGATCAGGCAGGCAAGCAGCGTGGCTGTGAGGCTGACGCGCAGGCTGAGCAGGACGATCGCCAGTAACTGGCTGTCGCCTTGGGCAAACAACTCACCGGCCAGCGCGAGACTTGTTGTCATTTCGTGCATAACAGCCGGAGAGGTTAAAGTAGTGGGCAAGAAGCGCGAATATGTCGAAACTTGCCAAACCCCAAATACCGAATCCTGCAACGCAGCTGCCCAGCCTGCGCTGGTACTGGGATTTCGGCAATGTCCTGACCGAAGGCGAGCCGCGCCGCTTGCTCAACCTGCTGCTGGCGCTGCTGGAAACCACGGCGCTGGGTCGGGCGGCTGAAGCTGCCGGCATGTCCTATCGTGCCGCCTGGGGCTTGTTGCGGCGCTGCGAAACTGAACTGGGGTTGCCGCTGGTGGTGATGGAGCGCGGGCGCGGTACCCGCCTGACGGTACTCGGCGAGGCGCTGATCAACATGGATGGCGCGGCGCGGCTGGCCTTGAACGACGTCCACGCGGCCTGGGAAGCGCGCATGCAATTGCTGCTAGCGCCGGCGCTGGCGGCGGGCAATGCAGCGCCGGTGCGCCTGCGCGTATTTGCCAGCCATGATCTTGCGTTGGCCGACTGGGTCGAGCATGGGCGCGACGTGTTGATGGAGATCAGTTGGCGTGGCAGCGAGGAAACGCTGGCGGCGCTGGGGCGCGGCGAATGCGATGTCGCCGGTTTCCATGTGCCTGAAGCCTGGTCGCCGGCGCAACTGGCTGGCTGGCTGGTGCGCTGGCTCAAACCGCGCCTGCATGTTTGCCTGCCCATCATGCGGCGACGGCAGGGGCTCGTCGTCGCGCGCGGCAACCCGCTGCAGTTGCAATCACTGGCCGATGTGGCGCAGCGGGGCGCCCGTCTGGTGAACCGGCAACGGGGTTCCGCCACGCGCGGCCTGATCGACCAGTTGCTGGCCGCCAACGGCATCGACCCGCAACGCGTCGACGGCTATGCGCACGAGGAATTCACCCACGAGGCGGTCGCGGCGACCGTGGCCAGCGGTCAGGCCGACGCCGGTTTTGCCATCGAAGCCGCCGCTGCGCGCTATGACCTTGATTTCATTCCGCTCGCCACTGAACGTTACGGGCTGGCGATGGGGTCTGCGGTGGCCGGCAGCGAGGCTGGCCGCAAGCTGCTGGCGCGTTTGCGTGGCAATACGTTCCGCCAACGGCTGCTTTCCTTGCCAGGTTACGAGCCGCTATCCAAGTCGACAGGCTCCCCGGGAGATTGGCAAAGCTTTCTTGCAGGCTGAGTTCAACCGCCGCCCCGATGCATGGCGCGATCCATGTGGGCGAGCATCTCCTGTTGTGCCGTCGCACTACCGGCCGTGAAGCGGAGGTTGACGTGCAAAGTAGGCAGACGGAGGTTGGCGATGGCGCGTGGTGATCCGACGGATAGGGAAATTTCCATGGCCGCGCTGCCGGTGTCGACGTTGAAGATGTTGCCCTTTTCTGTGACATGGCCGGGAAATGCCAGCGACAGGCCGCGCCTGAACTCGTCAGGAGAAGCGGAAACTTCCCGCTGCAAAGTGCTTGTCGGTGGCTTGTCTGGCATGATGCAGGTCAGTCTACAAGATGCCCAAGGATAAATTTCATCATGACTCCCGCTTCCTTGTTCCGCTGGCTCAACGTGGTTTTGCGTGGCCTGCATCTGATCGCCGTGATATTTCTGGGCGCCAGCTTGCTGGGCGCACCCGTGGCTGGCGCTTTGGCCGTGGTGGGCGTAGCGGCCACCGGCTTTGCCATGCTGGCCCTCGATATCTGGAAAAAACCGGGGCATCTGCGGGAAGCAGCCGGTTTGGCGGTCGTGATCAAGCTGTTTTTGCTGGCCTGGATGGCCATGAGCGTGTCTTTGCGTCCCGTTTTATTTTGGCTGATTGTCGCCGGTTCGGCGATTTTTGCCCATGCCCCGGCCAGTTTCAGGCACGCCGTTGTGCTGGGGCGACGCTCTGAATAAGCTGGCAACAAATATGCAGCTTGATGCAACAAGTTTGTTTTGCTAGGCTGTGCAGATGATGTGCCCGACGTGATCGGGCGCACCCAAAACAACTCTTACAGGAGGGTGGGAAATGCAGAAATCGCTGCACATCGACGCCAACAAGTGCACGGGCTGTTTGCAGTGCGAAATGGCCTGTTCTTACGAAAACTACGGCGTGTTTATTACCGCCAAGTCGCGTATCAAGATCTTCGATTTCGAGAATGAAGGCCGCAAGGTGCCCTACACCTGCACCCAGTGCGCCGAGGCTTGGTGCCTGATGGCCTGCCCGGTCGATGCCATCCGGCTCGATGCCGTCACAGGTGCCAAGGTGGTTAACGAAGCCACCTGCGTCGGCTGCAAGGTGTGCACGATTGCCTGCCCGTTCGGCACCATCAATTATGTGGCCGCGACCGGCAAGGTGCAAAAGTGCGACCTCTGCGATGGTGACCCGGCTTGCGCCACGGCCTGCCCGACCGGCGCCATCACCTATGTAGATGCCGACTGGACCGGGTTCGACAAGATGCGTGCCTGGGCTGGCAAGACTGATAACGCAACGCGCGCCAGCGCCTGAATGAAGGAGACCTGACATGGCATGGACACGTAATGTTCTGCGCGTTGACCTCACCAACGGCACCTGCAAATCCGAACCCCTCAATATGGAGTGGGCGCAGCAATATCTCGGCCAGCGCGGTTTGGCGACCAAATACTTCGTCAGCGAAGTCGATCCGAAGGTCGATCCGCTCTCGCCCGCCAACAAGATGATCATGACCACCGGTCCGCTCACCGGCACCCCGGTGTCGACCGGCGGTCGCTATTCGGTCGTCACCAAAGGCGCGCTCACCGGCGCCATCGCCTGCTCCAACTCGGGCGGCTATTTTGGCGCCGAACTCAAGTTCGCCGGCTGGGACATGATCATCTTCGAAGGAAAGAGCCTGAAGCCGGTTTATCTCTCGATCGTGAACGACCAGGCCGAGCTCAAGGATGCCGCCCACCTGTGGGGCAAGTCCACCTGGCATACCGAAGAAACGATCAAGAAAGAGCATCAGGATCCGCTGACCCGCGTCTGCAGCATCGGCCGCGCCGGCGAGAACGGTGTGATGTATGCCTGCATCATCAATGACCTGCACCGCGCCGCCGGTCGTTCCGGCGTCGGCACCGTGATGGGTTCGAAGAATCTGAAAGCTGTCGCCGTGCGCGGTACCAATGGCGTATCGACCATCCGCGACCCGAAAGCCTTCATGGCCGCCACGGTTGCCGCCAAGAAGGTGCTGGCGGACAACGCCGTTACCGGCCAGGGCTTGCCGACCTACGGCACCCAGGTGCTGATGAATGTGATCAACGAAATGGGTGCGTTGCCGACGCGCAATCACCGGGATGTGCAATTCGAGGAGGCGCGCAAAATTTCCGCCGAAGCCATGGCCGAAAAACGTCCCAGCGATGGCAAGTCGCACCTCGTTACCAACAATGCCTGCTTCGGCTGCACTATCGCCTGCGGGCGCATCTCCAAGATCGATGAGACGCATTTCAGCGTGGTTAACAAGCCCGAATACTGGGGCGCTTCCGGCGGTCTCGAGTACGAAGCGGCCTGGGCGCTCGGCGCGGCCAATGGCGTGGGCGATCTGGAAGCCTTGCAGTACGCCAACCTGCTTTGCAATGAAGAGGGTTTCGATCCGATTTCTTTCGGCGCTACCGTCGGTGCGGCAATGGAACTTTACGAACTGGGCATTCTGACCAAGGAACAGATCGGCATGGAAGCCCCCTTCGGTTCCGCCAAGGCCGTCTGCGAAATGGCGGAGATGACCGCACGCGGTGAGGGTTTCGGCAAGGAACTTGGCCAAGGCTCGGCACGTCTGTGCGAGAAATACGGCAGGCCGGACCTGTCAATGACCGTCAAGAAACAGGAGTTTCCCGCCTACGACTCGCGGGCCATCCAGGGCATGGGCCTGACCTACGCCACCTCCAACCGCGGCGCCTGTCACTTGCGCAGCTACACCGTGGCCTCCGAGGTGCTCGGCATCCCGTTCAAGACCGATCCACTGGTCACCGAAGGCAAGGCTGGTCTGGTCAAGGCTTTCCAGGATGCGACTTCGGTGTTCGACTCTGCCGGCGTCTGCGTGTTCACCACCTTCGCCTGGTCGCTCGCCGACCTGCAGCCGCAACTCGACGCGGCCTGCGAAGGCAACTGGACCATGGAAAAGCTGGCCGAAGTCGGCGAGCGCATCTACAACATGGAGCGCCTGTTCAACAACGCTGCCGGTTTTACCGCCAAGGACGACGATCTGCCGCCGCGTCTCAAGACCGAAGCGGCCAAGACCGGCCCGGCCAAGGGCTTGGTGAGCGGCATCGACAAGATGCGTCCCGAGTACTACCAGCTACGCGGCTGGGATGAGCAGGGTGTGCCCAGCAAGGAAACGCTCGGCCGCCTCGGTCTGTAAGTGGTGCATTGAAGCCAGGGGGACCGGCCAAGCCGGTCCCCTTTTTATCTGGGGGAATCCGCACATGAAACATCTCATCATCGGCGCCGGCGCAGCCGGTATTACGGCGGCAGAACAGCTGCGCAAACTCGATCCTGCCGCCAGCATCACGGTGCTGGATGGTGAAGGTGAGGCCGCGCCTTATGCCCGCATGGCGATTCCCTACCTGTTGTCGAATCAGATCGTCGAGGCAGGTACGCATCTGCGTCGCGACCCCGACCACTACCGCACGCTGCGCATCGACATCGAAAAGGGGCGTGCCGCCGCAGTTGACCCGGTTGCCAGTTTGGTACGTCTGGTCGATGGCCGTGTCCTGCCCTATGACCGCTTGCTGATCGCGACGGGCTCGGTGCCAAGCCGCGAAAAAGTAGCAGGCATCGACCTGCCTGGGGTACATACCTGCTGGACGCTGGCCGACGCACGCGCCATCATCGCCTCGTTGCGTCCCGGTACACGCGTGGTGCAGATGGGCGCCGGCTTTGTTGGCTGCATCATCATCCAGGGCCTGATGTCGCGCGGGGCCGACCTGACCGTCCTGATTCGCAGCGGCCGCATGGTGTCGCGCATGATGCCCCCCAAGGCCAGCGACATGATCGCGCAGTGGTGCGCGGCAAAGGGTGTCCATGTCATGGGCAAAACCCAGACGGCGAAGATCGAGCAGGACGGCAACTCCCTTAAGGTGACGCTGACGACCGGTGAAATCCTGCCGGCTGACATCTACCTGAGTGTCGTCGGCGTCAAACCGGGCATCGATTTTCTGGCGGGCAGCGGCATCGCCATGCAGGATGGCATCGTCGTGGATGCGCGTATGCGCACCAACCTGCCCGGCATTTATGCGGCGGGCGACGTGGCAGAGTCGTGCGACTGCGTGACCGGCAAATCCCAGATTAACGCCATCCAGCCGAATGCCGTCGAGCAGGCGCGCATTGCCGCGCTCAACATGGCCGGCGGCGCGGCCGATTTTGTCGGTAGTCTCGCCATCAACGTGCTCGATACGCTGGGCCTTGTCTCGTGTTCCTTCGGTCAATGGCAGGGCGTGGAGGGCGGTGCTGGCGTTGAACTCGTCGATGAAGCCAACTATCGCTACCTCTCGTTGCAGTTCGGGGACGACGTGCTGATCGGCGCTACCAGTATCGGCTGGACCGATCACGTTGGCGTGCTGCGTGGCCTGATCCAGACGAGCACACCGCTTGGAGTGTGGAAAGAACGCCTGCTGGCCGATCCGACCACCTTCATGGCGGCCTATCTGGCAACCTCGCAGAAAGCGGCATGAAAATTAACTTCAAGCTTTTCGCTATGTTGCAGGATTACCTGCCAGCGGAGGGGAGGAGGGACAACGCGTTGCAGGTCGAGTTGGTGGAGGGCACGACCATTCAGCAGGTAATCGAGCGTTTCGGTTTGCCGCAGAAATCCTGCCATCTAGTGCTAGTGAATGGCAGTTTCATCCCGCCGGCGGATCGTGCGGCGCTCGTGCTGAAAGACGGTGAAACCCTGTCGATCTGGCCGCCTATCGCGGGTGGGTAAAATCCTGCCATGACCTCACTCAACTTCACCTGTCTCGACGATTACGATCCCAACGCGCTCTCGGTCGATCGTGCCCGCCAACTCATCCTCGACACCTTGCAGCCGGTCGTCGGCCATGAGCGGGTATTCGTGCGCCAGGCGCTGGATCGTGTGCTGGCCGAGGACGTGATTTCGCCGGTCGATGTGCCGGCGCACGACAACTCGGCGATGGATGGCTGGGCGGTGCGCCATGTCGACTTGGCCACAGAGGGGGATGCGCGGCTCAAGAATATCGGCACGGCCTTCGCCGGTCGCGCCTTCGCGGGAAAAGTCGGCGCTGGCGAGACGGCGCGCATCATGACCGGCGCGGTGTTGCCCGAGGGTGTCGATTGCGTGGTGATACAGGAGGTCGTGAAAGTTGAAGGTGACACCGTCATCATTCCGCCCGGACAGCGCCGCGAGCAGAACGTGCGCCGCGCCGGTGAGGATCTGCGTACCGGCAGCCCGGCGATTGCCGCCGGCAAGAAGTTGCGACCGGCCGAACTGGGCATCATCGCTTCCTTGGGCATCGCGGAGGTTTTGGTACGTCGCCGCGTGCGCGTGGCCCTGTTTTCGACGGGCGACGAGTTATGCTCGATCGGCACGCCGCTGTTTCCGGGCGCCGTCTATGACAGCAATCGTTATACGCTGTGGGGCATGCTGACCCGGCTGGGCTGCGAGGTCATCGATATGGGCGTGGTGAAAGACGATCCGGCGTCGCTCGAAGCTGCTTTCCGGGAGGCAGCCGATTGCGCTGATGCCATCATCACCAGCGGCGGCGTTTCGGTGGGCGAGGCCGACTTCATCAAGCAGTTGATGGCGCAACTGGGCGAAGTCGCCTTCTGGAAGATTGCCATGAAGCCCGGGCGACCGATGGCCTTCGGCCGTATCGGCACGGAGGATCAGGGCGCTTGGTTGTTCGGTCTGCCCGGCAACCCGGTGGCGGTGATGGTCACCTTCTACCAGTTCGTGCGGCCGGCGTTATTGAAACTCGCCGGGGTCAGCCCTGTTACCTCTTTCCCGACGTTTGCGGCGCGCTGTGTCGAGCCGATAAAGAAGGGCAAGGGCCGGACCGAGTTTCAACGCGGTGTGCTGTTCCAGGAAAACGGTGAATGGTGCGTGCGCCCCACCGGCCATCAGGGCTCGGGCATCCTCAGTTCGATGGCGGTGGCGGACTGCTTTATCGTCCTGGAACCCGAACGCGAAAAAGTCGGCGCTGGCGAGACGGTGCAGGTGCAGCCGATGACAGGGCTGGTGTAGGTTATGGCGCATCTTTTCGAGCCGCTCAAACTGCGCGACATCATTCTGCGTAATCGCATCGGCATTCCGCCGATGTGCCAGTATTCGGCACACGACGGGCTGGCATCTGACTGGCATTTCGTGCATTACGGCAGCCGCGCGGTGGGTGGTGCCGCCCTGATGATCGTCGAGGCAACGGCCGTCATGCCGGAGGGGCGCATCAGCCCGGGCGATCTGGGGCTGTGGAATGACGGGCAGATCGCGCCGCTGGCGCGCATTGCCAAATTCGTGCGGGAACATGGGTGTGTCGCTGCCATCCAGTTGGCGCATGCCGGCCGCAAGGCGGGCGTCGGCTTGGGCTGGCAGGCTCAGTGTTCTTTGACGCCTGAAGAAGGCGGCTGGTTACCCGTTGCGCCATCGCCAGTGTCTTTTGGCGATGGCTACAGCGTTCCGCATGGACTTGATCCCATCGGCATCAGTCAGGTAGTCAGCGCGTTCGCTGCCGCCGCCCGGCGTGCCCGTGAGGCGGGATTTCAGACCGTGGAAATTCATGCCGCGCACGGTTACCTGCTGCACCAGTTTCTTTCGCCGCTGGCCAATTGCCGCACCGACGCCTATGGCGGCAGCTTCGAGAACCGCATCCGCCTGACGACCGAAGTGGTCACTGCCGTGCGTGCAGAATGGCCGGAACACTTGCCCCTGCTGCTTCGCTTGTCGGCAACCGATTGGGCAGAGGGTGGCTGGAATGCCGACGAAACTGTCGCGCTGTGCCGCATTCTCAGGGGGCTCGGCGTCGATCTGGTGGATGTTTCCACCGCAGGGCTGGTGCCGACGGCAAAAATTCCCGTCGGGCCGGGCTTCCAGACTGAATTTGCTGCGCGGGTGCGCCGCGAGGCGGGCATTGCCACGGCTGCGGTCGGCCTGATCACCTCACCGGCACAAGCCGACCACATTATCCGCAGCGGTCAGGCAGATATTGTCCTGCTGGGCCGAGAAATCCTGCGCAACCCGTATTGGCCGCTGACCGCCGCCCAGGCGTTGGGGCAGACGGTAGCGTGGCCAAATCAATACTTGCGCGCTGCGCCTGCCGGCATGCCGGGGCGCTGAATAAAGACTTATTCAACCCCTTGGCTGGCGAGGTACACCTCGTAGTTGCCGTGGTAATCGAAAATCTCGCCATTCGTCTTGATCTCGATGATGCGCGTAGCCAATGACGAGACGAACTCGCGGTCATGCGAGACGAACAGCAACGTGCCCTTGAATTTTTCCAGCGCGTTGTTGAGCGACTCAATGGATTCCATGTCGAGGTGGTTGGTCGGCTCGTCCATCAGTAGCACGTTGTTGTGTAGCAGGATCAACTTGCCGAACAGCATGCGGCCCTGCTCGCCGCCGGAAATCACCTTGACCGATTTCTTCACTTCATCACCGGAAAACAGCAGTCGTCCGAGCGTACCGCGAATCAGGGTTTCCACCTCGCCGCCTTCATAGCCGCCGGCCCGCACCCACTGGCCCATCCAGTCGGTGAGGCTTTCGTCCTGGGCAAAGTCGGTCGCGTGGTCCTGTGCGAAATAACCGGGGCGGGCCTTTTCAGCCCATTTCACTTTGCCGTGCGTAGGAAAGAGCCCGCCCAGCCCTTCGCCAGCGAACAGGCGCAATAACGTGGTTTTGCCGACGCCGTTCTCGCCGATGATCGCTACTTTTTCGCCTGCCTCGATGGCGGTGAAGAAGTTGTTGATGACGGGGACGCCCTCGGTGTAGCTGAAACAGAGATTTTCCGCTTCGACGGCGAGGCGGTGCAGTTTGTCCTTGTCGTTGTAGTCGAAGCCCATCCACGGATATTGGCGCGAGGAGGGCTTGATATCCTCGATCTTGATCTTCTCGATCTGTTTGGCGCGCGAGGTGGCCTGGCGCGCTTTCGACGCATTGGCAGAGAAGCGGCGTACGAAGCTCTGCAACTCGGCCACCTTCTCCTTGGCCTTGGCATTGGCGTTTGACTGGGTCGTCCGTGCTTGCGCGGAAGCTTCCATGAAATCGTCGTAATTGCCCGGGTAGACGGTGATTTTCCCGTAGTCCAGGTCGGCCATATGGGTGCAGACCTGATTGAGGAAGTGGCGGTCGTGGGAGATGATGATCATCGTGCTTTCGCGTGCGTTGATGACGTTCTCCAGCCAGCGGATGGTGTTGATGTCGAGGTTGTTGGTCGGCTCGTCGAGCAGCAGGATCTCAGGATTGGCAAACAGCGCCTGCACCAGCAGCACGCGCAGTTTCCAGCCCGGCGCCACTGCACGCATCGGGCCGGTGTGCTGCTCGATGGGGATGCCGACGCCCATCAGCAGTTCGCCGGCACGCGCCTCGGCGGTGTAGCCGTCGTATTCGGCGAAGTGCGATTCGAGCTCCGCTGCATGCATGTAGTCGTCTTCGGTGGCGTCGGGGTTGGCGTAGATCGCATCCTTTTCCTGCATGACCTGCCACATTGCCTCGTGGCCCATCATCACTACGTCGAGCACGCGCACATCCTCGTAGGCGAACTGGTCCTGGCGCAGGAAGGCCATGCGCTCATGAGCGTCGAGGCTGACGTTGCCGGCGGACGGCTCCAGCACGCCGGCGAGGATTTTCATGAAGGTGGTCTTGCCGGAGCCGTTGGCACCAATCAGGCCGTAGCGGTTGCCCTCGCCGAACTTGACGGAAACGTTTTCAAACAGGGGCTTGACCCCGAACTGCATGGTGATATTGGAGGCGGCGAGCACTGAAAATCCTTCGACTGGCTAATTCAGAAAGGCGCGGAGTCTACTCGCAATGCAGGCAGGACTTGCTAAAGTGTCT
>JAABQX010000053.1 GCA_011391215.1 Rhodocyclaceae bacterium | reverse complement strand
CCTAGTTACCCAATTGCGGCAACACCTGGAGTAACCAGCATCGATGCGCCGCCCCGCCAGCACCGACTTTTTCTTTCCCGTATGATTGACCGATGCCAAAACTTTACGAATACTTTGGTTTGATCGTGATGTTTTACGCCAACGAGCACGACCCCGTCCATGTGCATGGCAAGTGTCAAGGTCGAGAGATGCGGGCGGAACTCATCGTACTGAACGGTGTTGTCACCGAGATTCGCTACGGTGGCGTCGCTGGACGGCTGCCATTAAACAACAATGAAATGCGCTATTTCGAGGAGGTCGTGTCCGCGCGCGCGGACGAAATCGTGGCGAAATGGATAGACTTTTTTGTCATGCACAAACCCATCAAACCTGAAAACATCACCCGGAGGCTCAAATGATTCCCGACGTGATCAACGTTGTTGCTGCGGAACTTGCCGGAGACCTACGCATTAGGCTGTCATTTGACGACGGCACGCAGCAAGTGGTGGATTTCCGTCCCTTTCTTGCGCGTTCGCTGCATCCGAGTATTCGCGCGTATCTGAACCCTGATCGCCTCTTTGACTTCCGCATCGAGCACGGAGACCTCGTTTGGGGTGATTACGATCTCTGTTTCCCGGTGGCCGATTTGTATCGGAACCAACTGGAACCGACTCTTCCGATCGGCGTCGCGGCTTGATTGCTTAGCCACTTGCCGTCCCGCCAGCGCCGACTATTGCTGGAAAACTGGATTGACCATGAGTGAAAAACAGAAAGGTGAAGCCAAGACCGCACGCATCCCGATCAAGGTGGTGCCAATGACGCCGTTGAAGAAACCCGACTGGATTCGCGTCAAGGCCGGCAACTCGGCGGCGCGCTTCGGCGAGGTGAAAGGCATCCTGCGCGAGCACGGTCTGCACACGGTCTGCGAGGAAGCCACCTGCCCGAACATCGGCGAATGCTTCGGCAAGGGCACGGCGACCTTCATGATCCTCGGCGACCTGTGCACGCGCCGCTGCCCGTTTTGCGACGTCGGCCACGGTGTGCCGCTGCCGCCCGATGCGGCAGAGCCGGAAAAGCTTGCCCAGACCATCGCGGCGATGAAGCTGAAATATGTCGTGATCACCAGTGTCGACCGCGACGACCTGCGCGACGGTGGCGCGCAACATTTCGCCGATTGCATTCGCGCGATCCGCGCCGCTTCACCCGCCACCGTCATCGAAATCCTCGTGCCAGATTTTCGTGGCCGATTGGATATCGCACTCGACATCCTCGCCGCGAATCCGCCCGACGTGATGAACCACAATCTCGAAACCGTGCCGCGCCTCTACAAGCAGGCCCGCCCCGGCGCCGACTACGCGCATTCGCTCAAGCTGCTGCAGGACTTTAGAAAGCGCAAGCCGAATATCCCCACCAAGTCCGGCCTGATGGTCGGCCTCGGCGAAACCGACGAGGAAATCCTCGATGTGATGCGTGACCTGCGCGCCCACCAAATCGAAATGCTCACCATCGGTCAGTATCTCGCCCCCTCCGGCCACCACCTGCCGGTGACACGCTACGTGCATCCCGACGTTTTCAAGACGTACGCTACCGAGGCCGAGAAGATGGGCTTCGCCCACTGCGCCAGCGCACCGCTGGTGCGTTCGAGCTATCACGCCGACCAGCAAGCGCACGGAGCGGGGGTGGCGTAGTTTGTTTTTCGGCAGGGCTTCGCCTATGATTTCGCCATGCCAACGATCAGCGTCTTCTTCGGAATCGTCATCCAGATGTTCTGGCGCGAGCACGCACCGCCGCACTTTCATGCGATGTATGCCGAATTTGAAGCTGAAATCGATATTCGCACTCTCGAAATCATCAAGGGACATCTGCCCCGCCGCGCACTGGCGCTGGTTCTCGAGTGGGCAACGCAGCATCGCAACGAATTGATGGAGGATTGGAACCTGTGCCAGTCGAGACAATCGCCGAAGCGAATCGAGCCCCTGGAGTAATTCCCGCCGCACCCTGGCGGGTTTCTGCCGTCAGCGCGCAGCCTGACTATCGGCTTACGTTGACCTTTGTCGATGGCACCTGCGGTGTTGCCGACCTCTCAAGACTCTTAAAAGGCAACAATGCAGGAATCTTTTCTGCGCTTGCCGACCCAATGTTCTTCGATCAGGTCAGGCTGGAGCTTGGCGTTATCACTTGGCCCAATGGCGCCGATCTCGACCCAGCCTGGCTTCATGAGGAAATTAAGGCTACTGGAGCATGGCTGGCACCTTACTGATGGATGATATCCAAGCCCGGAATATTGATTTCCTCCTCCGAACCCCACCCACAGACTACTCATGCGCTCCGTTAGGGCGCATCACCAAGAGAGTTCAATGAAAAGCGCCCTGTTCGTGGATTTTGATAACGTTTACTCTGGACTTCGGCAACTCGATCAGGCAAGTGCTGATCGCTTTGCCAGAAAACCAGGGGAGTGGGTGGACTGGCTGATTGAATCCCTCGGGCTTCCTGAACACTCTCCCGATGGTGCGAAACGTCGTGTTCTCGTACGTCGCTGCTATCTCAATCCACAGGCATACCAGCGGTTCCGCCCGTCCTTCAATCTGGCAGGCTTCGAAATCGTGGATTGTCCGGCATTGACCAGCGAGGGCAAGACGAGTACTGACATTCACATGGTTCTTGATATCGTCGACCTGTTGCAGCACGAGGTGCGGTATGACGAGTTCATTGTATTTTCGGCTGATGCCGACTTCACCCCGGTACTTCGAAAGCTACGCCGCTGGGATAGGCGCACGACCGTGCTAGCCATAGGCTTCCCATCCGCTGCATACCGGGCATCGGCTGATCTGCTGATCGACCAGGACAACTTTGTCAGAAGCGCCCTCGGATTCGATGACGAAGCAGAGACAAAACAACCTACGCAGCCTACTGCTCCGCCCGCAGAGACTAC
Source organism: Rhodocyclaceae bacterium (assembly GCA_011391215.1). Taxonomy (GTDB): domain Bacteria; phylum Pseudomonadota; class Gammaproteobacteria; order Burkholderiales; family Rhodocyclaceae; genus Sulfuricystis. Next base: position 12,627 of record JAABQX010000053.1, on the reverse strand, counting down.
TGCGACAGCCATCAAATTGATCCGCGAGGCGGTAGCCGAATCGATGGTTCCTGTCCCGTTGGCAAAACTGGCTGCCCTGATTCTGTCAAAAATCGATGGCATGGACGCATCCTCGTGGGCAGGTTTTGGTAGCTTCCGGTCGTTGATCGAGTCAAAAGGGCTGTCACCCTTGGTTATCTCTTGGGATGGGGGAGGAATCGTATACGACCCGAAACGGCAAACGCTTCCGACGCCACAACCAAATATTGGTTCGTCGTCACAAACCCAAGACGCAGTGGCAAGTGTCGCTAATCTGATTAAGTCTGAGGTATCGAAAGCAAAACAGCCTGTCCCATGCGGTCGGTTGGCTACCTTGATTATCGAGAAGCACGGTTCGCTCGCCACAGACTGGAATGGCAAGGGCACCTTCCGAAAATTCATCGAGTCGCTAGATGTCCGGCCGGTATTGTTCGACTGGAACGGCTCGGGTGGGGCCGCCAGCGATCCCGAACACCACCCTACGGTGCAGATTGACAAACCTTCCGCATCCCAATTGGACTGGAAAAACGATCTCGACCTGCTACCCACGGCCAAGCAAATTCACGAAGTAACAGGTATCCCTCTTCTGTCACCAGCCAAATACAAAACACTCTTTGGCGCTATTGAAACCGATGTCGCTGGGCACCCATTCCACCTTATGGAGACGGGAAAGCGTGTCCGAGATTTGTGCAGAGAGGCCGGGATGCCCATCAGCCGCGCCGACGTCACCTACGTACTGCGAGGACTGCTAATACGCGGCCACGCCTTCGACGAAGGTGAAAATAATGCAATAACGCTCGGGCGAAAACTGACAGACAACGTACGCTCCCTATGCCTGCGTGAGCAAATGGTTCTCGATCAAGTGACTGACTCAGCACTTGCAGCCTGGATATCCGGCGGGGAATAATCTCCCTCCTGCAGAGTCGTGGTATGAAAGTGAAAACTGGTCACCAGCTTATTCAAGCACGTTCGACCTACCACTCCGATTTGCGGGCGCATGGGGCAGGGGTAGTGTAACGCCGTCCCGCCAGCGCCGATTTTTTAAATATTCTCCACCGGCTTCGGCGGTAGCGGCGCAAAGTAGCTCGCCGCCAGCACCAGCAGCGCAACGCCGATGAGCGTCGCCGTCCACTCCAGTGTGCCGCGCCCGGCGGCATCGAACAACAGCAACTTCGCGCCGACGACACCGAGCAGGCCGATGCCGCCGTACCAGCGTTGGCGATGGCCGCGCCGCGAGGCGTGGATCATTGTGCCGATGGCGGTGACGGTCCAGAACAGCGTCAGCAACGCCTGGAACAGCAGTGAATCCATCAGTCGGCCGCTTTCGAAAGGTACGCCGCCCCAGTGGTGGGCGATGCGCGCGACGAGCGCAGATAGCCAGATAAAGGCGAGCGCAGCGACGAGCAGGCGCAGGCGGCGTGCATTTTCTGCCGTGCAGGCAGCAGTGAGGGCGAGGAGCGCACCGAGGCCGGCGAGTTGGGTAATGTCGAAAACATTGAGCAGCGGCAGATAGGGCCAGCCCAGACCATCCGTGCCCGACAGGTTCAGGTTGCCCCACGGCAGCACCAGCGCCAGGCCGACGAGCAATGGCGCACTACCGAGGGGAACATAACGCGCCTCTGTCACGGCAAAGGGCCAGCGCCCGCGCCGGACGCCGAAAGCGGTCAATAGCGTTCCCGCCGCGAGCACGGCGGCGACGGCAACAAATTCCCATAACGCGGGCTGCGGCATATGGCGCTGCGCCTGCCACGCCAGCTCCACGGCCAGCACAAACAACAGCAGCCACCCCGCACCGAGGTGGCGGGCAGTCTGAAAAGTTGCCGCGCCGCGTCGCTCATGTGCCGCGAGCAACAGGTAATGCAAGGCGAAGGCGAGCGGCAGAACCAAGGCCATCATGCCAGCCAGCGGGTGACCGGCGCGGTCGATAGTCATCAACGCGGCGAGCCACATGCCGACAAGCAAAAGGATTGCCGCCGCGCGAATTTGTGGCCAGCGCCAGAACTTGGCAAACCCTTCGAGGATGAGCACCGTAACCGCGACGAACAGCAGCCCGTAAGGTGCATGCAACGCGCGGGGAGCGAAGCGATCGATCTCGCCAATCCCGACGCCAAGCCACCAGAGCATGGCCCAGATGAACGGCAGTAAAGGCGGCAGATAGAACCTGCTGTGCACGACGCCCTCATCCTCCAGCGTGCGCAACTGGCGCGCCGAAAACAGTCCGGCAAGGGCGAGGATGAACGCACCGAGCACGGCGTCATTCGCCACCGGCAGGCGATGGCCCAAGGCATGCCAGCCCAGCAGCAAGGCGACGCCGGCGATCAACTGCATGGCCAGACCGGTAGCTTGCGCCACGGCGCGCCGCTGACGCACGCCGAACCACAGCACGGCCGAGCCTTCGGCCGCCCAGAATGCCGAGGTGACCTGCGCGTCGAAGGCGAGCGGCACGGCGACGGTGAGCAGCGCCAGCGCAATCCCCAGATGGCTGCGTTCGATGAGGCGAATTTCCGGTTCGGGACGGCGGAACAGCAACGCCCAGAGCGCGAAGTACCAGAGCGAAGCGATCAGCGCGCTCCACGCCAGGCCGTAACGGCTGTCCTCCATGAGCATCGCCTGCAGGAATCCGCCGATCAGCGGCGCGCCAAACAGCAGCATGCCTTCGCGCCAGCCGGCTAGCCCCGGCGCGCGCAGCAGCGCAGTGGCCACCGGCATGGCCGAGTAGGCCGCGAGGAAAATGATTACGAAGATTTCCGTGACGAGGAAGTGCTCGGTGCGATAGCCCTCGACCGCCCAGGCCATGCCCACGGCAAACGTGAAGATGAAGCCGGCAATGTTGAGCACGCGCCATGACTTGAACCAGTCGACGGTCAGGATGAAAACATTCAACAACGCGAAGTAGGAGAACAGCGGCAGCGGACTGTCGGCGTGCCCGCCTGCCAGCACCGGTGCGAGGAAGGCGCCCGACAGGCCGAGCACCGCGAGCGCCGGTCCGTCCTGCCGTGCCGCGAGGAAAACGCAAACCACGCCCAGCGCAGCGAAGAGCCCGAACGCGAGCCCCGTGCCGATCATCGTGTAGCGCGCCAGCATGAAGTAGCCGACGAGATAGAGCAGCGCGAAACCGCCGCCCTGCACGGCGAGGCCAAAGTTACGGCGTTCCTCCGTGCGCGCCTTGGCGAGTCCGAAAACGATCAGTGCAATGCCGCCGGCGGCCGCCACCAATAGGCGCAACTCCACCGGAAACATCCCGTAATCGACGGCCAGCCGCAAACCCGACGCAACGCCGAAGAAGAGCAGCACGATGCCAATCTTCGCCAGCGGATTACCACCCCAGAGTTTTTTCAGCCAGGCGGGCAGCTCGATCGGAATCGTCGGCTCAGGCAAGGGTTCGGATTGGGGTTCGACTGGCCGGGCTTTTGGAATTTTCTCGGGTTCAGTTATCTCGACGAGAGGAGGAACGACTGGCGCAGACGGGGGTTCTTCAAGGGGACCCGTTACTCCGGTCCGCAACAGTCGCACTTCACGCCGCAAGGCAGTAACTTCATCCTCCAGTCGCGCCAGGCGTGTTAGCACCTCGGGCCGTTCCGTGGCAGACTTTTTCCGCGTCAGCAAATACCCCAGCAGACCGCCAACCAGCAGGCCGAGCCCCGCCAGATCACGATGAATGGCACCGCCAATGAGCAAACCGATAACCGCACCGATGATCCACATGACACTTCTCCTTTGGCGATTCTTCAGTCAGCCTTGATACGCAACCAGACCAGGAAGCGCACCAGGAACTCCGGCACGAGGCCATAAATGTAGACGGCGACGGCAGCATTGCACAACGCGGCGGTGGCGAACAACGCCGGGATCGTCAATCCGCTCGACAGCAACAGCGCGGCAGCCAGTGCGCCGACCACCATGAACAGGGCATTGAAAATATTGTTGGCCGCGATGACGCGGGCGCGATGTGACTCACTGCTACGTTGTTGCACCAGGGCGTAGAGCGGCACAATGAAGAAACCACCGAAGAGACCAATCAGCAATAGGTCGATGAGGATGCGCCAGGTACCGGGCTGGACAAGCAACGCCAACGCTCCGAGCGGTTCAGCCGCAACCAAGCCTGAGGGCGAGGCAATCGCCAGATCGAGGCCGAACAGCGTCAGGCCGATCGATCCGAATGGCACCAGACCCAGCTCGATACGCCCGGCCGAAAAACGCTCGCACAGCAGCGAACCGATGCCGATGCCGAGCGTAAATACGGCGAGCAGCAGCGTCACCGCCGTCTCGCCACCGCCGAGTATTTGCTTCGTGTAGGCGGGGAACTGTGCAAGGAACAGCGCACCGTAGAGCCAGAACCACGAGATGCCGAGGATGGAGAGGAACACGCTGCGGTTTTCACGCGCAAAGCGGATGCTGCGCCAGGTTTCTGTCAGGGGATTGAGGTTGAGGACGAGGTCCGGCGCGGGTGGTGGCGCGCCAGGAATCGAACGGCTGGCGAGATAGCCAGTAATGGCGATTGCCAACCCCGCTAGCGTGATGACTCCGGTTGCCCCGGCACTGCCGGCCAACAGTCCGCCCAGCAGCGTGCCGAGCAGGATGGCCACGAAAGTACCAGCCTCGATCAGCGCGTTGCCGCCGACCAGTTCCGTTTCCTTGAGGTGTTGCGGCAGAATCGCGTATTTCACCGGGCCGAACAGTGTGGAATGCAGGCCGAGCAGGAACAGTGCGCCGAACAGCACCGCGAGGCTGTGCGCAAGGAAACCCGCCCCTGCCACCAGCACGATACCGATTTCCAGCACTTTGACGAGTCGTGCCAGCCTCGCTTTGTCGAATTTGTCGGCGAGCTGACCAGCCGTCGCGGAAAACAGAAAGAACGGCAGGATAAAGATGCCCGCCGCCAGGTTGGCCAGCACCTCGGGTGGCAACGTCGTCCAGCCGGCGGCCTGGAAAGTCAGCAATACGACGAGCGCGTTTTTCAGCACGTTGTCGTTGAGGGCGCCAAGGAACTGCGTGATGAACAGCGGCAGGAAGCGGCGGGTGCGCAGCAGGCTGGATTGGCTACTCATGCAAGCTCCGGGGCAAAAAATTGACGTGTCTCGAAGATGTTGGCCGGCAGTCGGTGCTTGCCGACCTGCAGGTGGCGTTTTAGTACGAAGTCGAAGAGTAGCGGGTTGTGGGCATGCAGTTCGCCCAGCAGGGGTACGGCCGCCTCGGCCAGCATGCCGGCCTTCGCGAATTCCGCTGGCGCAAATAGTGGCATGACACCAGGCAGCGGGTAGTCAGAGCCGTTGAGGAGCCGCGGATGCCAGTCATCGCGCTCGATGATGGTGCGCACCACGGCAAGCGAGCGGTTGCGCTGGGTAATCGCCGAGATGTCGGCGAACAGATGGTCGCGATGGGCAGGATCGGCCATCATGCGCGTGAACAGTTTGAAACTCGGAACACTACGGCCACCCCGATCCAGATCGGCATCCTCGCCAATGGATGCACAGTGGGCGATGACGACGCGCACCCCGGCATCCAGCGCACGGCGTAGCCGCAACGGGTTGCCCAGTTCCGGCCGGCCGGCGCCATGCACGGCCTTTTCTTCGCCAGCGTGGGTGATCAAGGGCAGATTCAGCCGGGCCATGGCCCGATAGAAGGCAGCGCAACGTTCCTCGCCCGGGTCGATCCCCATCGCCGGAGGTAGCCATTTGATTGCACGAGCGCCTTCTGCCTTGGCTTTTTCGAGCGTACTGATGGCGTCGGACCGATACGGGTGAATGGAGGCCACCCACTCGAACTGCCGGGGATGGCGACGGGCCAGATCGCGGGCGTAATCGTTGGGTACATAGAACGCACTGCGTTTGGGTAAGGCTGTTCCTGTTTCGTCGTGTGCCCAATCGAAGGCGAACAGCATCATCTTGAAACCGGGACTCATGCCCTCGATCAGGTTGTGCAGGCGTTCGACATAACTCTGGTCCACCCGGCCCGGCGCATCGTGGGCACAGCCGGCATTGAGGAAGAACAGCCGCTGCGCACACTGGAGCGGATGCAACAAGCTTTGCATTTCTTTCGACACAACGATGCCACTGCCACCGTCTCCCGTTCCGGCGATATGCGCGTGGCAGTCCCAGATACGCATGGGATCGACGCCTTGCCAGGCAGCCTTGATCATGGGATCTTCGTTTATTCCCTGCGGCAAGCTGGCGAGGCAGGGGTTCCAGATCTGGGGAAGATTTCTGGCTATGGCGATGCCGCCTGCCCCTGCCAATGCCGTCGTGCCGAATATGCCCAACAGCAAGCGACGTCGAGAGGGGTTCATGCCGACTCCGCCATGCGCTTGAGCTTCACGTAATCGATCTTGCCGGTGCCCAGCAGTGGCAGGGCATCAAGCAAGACGATCTTGCGCGGGACGGCCAGTTCAGGATAGCCGAGTTCCCTGGCTTTCGCCTGCAAGGTCTCCCGTACCAGCGCCGGATCCGTCGAGAACAGCACCAGCGCTTCACCCTTGCTGGCATCCGGCTGACTGGAGGCCGCATGGGGCTTATCGGGCGATGCGGCAGCGGCAAGCTTCTCGACGGATTCAAGACTGACCATTTCGCCGGCTACCTTGGCGAAACGCTTGACGCGTCCGACGATACGCACGAAGTTGTCGTCGTCCACCGTCACGATATCCCCGGTCTCGTACCAGCCATCACCGATGTCGGACGCCGGCGGCTGGAGTACGCCGGGTTGATCGAACTTGAGATAACCGGCCATGACGTTGGGGCCGCGTACATGCAGCAGACCCCCCTTGTCAATTCCCGGCACGGGCAGCAAACGGTGCTCGATGCCCGGCAGTAATTGGCCAACCGTACCGGTGCGGTAGGCCATCGGCGTATTCACTGCCAGCACCGGCGCGGTTTCTGTGGCCCCGTAACCTTCGAAGATGCGCAGGCCGAACTTCTCGAACCAGAGGTTGCGCACCGGCTCGGCGAGCTTTTCCGCGCCGGCGATGACATAGCGCAGGCGGAAGAAATCGTAGGGGTGGGCAAACTTCCCGTAGTTGGCGAGGAAGGTACTGGTACCAAACAACACCGTGCAACCACGATCGTAGGCGAGCTCCGGAATCACGCGATAGTGGAGCGGAGAGGGGTAGAGGAACAAGCTGGCGCCATTCAGTACCGGCAGCAGCGCCCCGGCGGTGAGGCCGAAGGAATGGAAGATCGGCAGTGCATTGAGTACCTTGTCGTCCGGCGTGAAATCGATGACAGCCCGCACTTGCGCGATGTTGGCGAGCAGTGCGCGATGCGGCAGCACGACGCCTTTCGGCTTGCCTTCGGAGCCGGAGGTGAACAGCACCACGGCCGCTTCCTCCGGGGATACGGGAATCTCGAACTGGCGCGGGAACCACAGGGCGTAACCCATCAGCCAGAGTTTGTCGGTGAGAGAAATGGTTTCGCGCAGGGCTTCCAGATAGATCAGCCGGATACCGGTGAGCCCCGCCAGCTTGTCTCCCAGCTTGGCCTGTTCGACGAAAGCGCGCGAGCTCACGATCACCTTGATGGCAGCGGCCGTGCAGGCGGCCTGCATCCCGTCGGTACCGGCGGTGTAATTCAGCATGGCCGGCACGCGACGGCGGGCGGTGAGGCCAAAGACGATTCCCAATGTAGGCGCCAGATTGGGCAATAACAGACCGATGTGCTGACCGGGGCCGACGTCCGGCACAGCACGCTCGACGAGCCGGGTCAGCATCAGCGTCATTTTCAGCAGATCCTGGTAGCTGTATTCGATCTGCTTCATGTCTTCGAGCAGTCGATGATCGCGGCCGTGAATTTCTACGGCATCACACAAGGCGGCGTAAAGCGTCTGTTGCGGGCGCGAGGAGAACAGCATTTCCTGCATCAGACGGCGCATGGCTTCGCCCGCCTTGTGCCGGCGCAACTTGGCGGTCGGCGCCTGCGGCATGTCGATGCGGGTGGGCGGCAGAATGGTGATGGTGATCTTCGGGAAAAGCAGGTGTGGCGCCCGGCCTGAGACACGGGCAAAGTAGGTGCGCGACGGGCCATCGAGACGCACCGGCACGATGGTTGCCCCGGTCTTGGCGGCAACGAAGGCTGGGCCTTCATAGACTTTCATCAGGCTGCCGGTGACGGTGATGCGTCCCTCGGGGAAGATCACTACCGGCCGGCCGGATTCGAGCAGGCGGATCACGTGCTTCATCGCCATCGGGCTGGCGGGATCGACGGCTAGGTAATCGACCTGGGAGAGAATCAGGCGGAAGTACCAGGAACGTGCGATGGTGGTATGGACGATAAAGACAGGATCGACCGGCAGGAACAGCCCGAGCAGCAGACCGTCGAGGAAGGATTCGTGGTTGGCAATGATCAGTAGTCGCTCTGCCGAGAAGGCAGACGGATCACCCTTGACTCGTACGCCATACAACACGCTCGTTAAAGTGCGCAATATGAAACGGATCACTGCTTTCATCAACATCCCCTCACTTTCATGTTCATATAACTACGTACATCGATATGTTGAGTAAAAATTATGTCGATGTGCGGATGTAATCGACCACGTTGCCGAACACTTCGATGAGCCAGTCGCGGTCGATCCAGAACCAGACTTCCTTACCGATCTTTTCGGAATTCAACACGCCCGCTTCACGCAACACCTTGAGATGGTGCGACACGGTCGAACGTGTCAGCGTGGAAACCTCGGCGATCTGGCCGACATTCAGGCGTTCGCCCGGCTCGAACAACAGCAGAATGCGCTGGCGGTGTTCGTCGCCCAAAGCCGTAAACACCTTGGACATGGCCTGCCAATTTTCGGGGATGACCCGTCGGTAATCTTTCATCATGTCGATGAGTGTAGTTATATCGTTTTGTTGTGTCAACCGCAGATTGGGAAAAGTCGGCGCTGGCGGGACGGCTCAACGAATACATTTCACTGGCGACGCCCACTGCTCCCCTGCCTATAATCAAACTGTCTGAAGTTCGTCGGTAAGCATGGTGGGTGACGGGGGGGTGATGAAAAATCGACTCGATCGCTGGATGGGATTGGTGTTGGCAGTTATGCTGACATGGTTCATTTTCGGCGCCTTGTGGTGGGCTCCGCTGATATTTGCCGAAAGCTATCGATTGCTCGGTGGCGAGCTTCCAACGCCGACTTATTGGATTGTGATCGCTGCGGCAAAAGGTTTCCCGCTGGCAGCGGCAGCTCTCAGCACGCCAATCATTGTTTGGCACTTTGCTTATCCAGTTGTGTGGCGAGCAAGAATCCTTACAGGGTTGGCCATCTTTGCCGCACTGTGGGCAGCCGTTGCCCTGTGTGCAATGGTGCTCCCACTTCAGAAATGCGGCTTTCATTGGCCCGATTTCCCTTGGCAGGAAAGCCTTACGAGTAAGCCATCGACCTGCCAGCTATCTGACTGACCAAGCCATGCCAATTACTCACCTATCTGCTATTTGCAATACGTTTATGATATTAATCATTGTCGCCCTCGCCATCCCGCTGGCGCACGCACAGCAGAATCCTCCCGGCCACCGCATCGCCCTGATCATCGGCAATGCCGCCTACCCCGGTATTGGCGCTCTGAAGAACCCGGCCAACGACGCCAGCGATATCGCGACCAAACTACGCAAGCTCAATTTTGAGGTCACCCTCAAGACCAATGTCAGCCAGCGTGACATGCTGCGGGCGCTCACCGAGTTCGGCGACAAGATCCAACAAGGGAGCGAGGTCCTGTTTTTTTACGCGGGTCACGGAATGCAGGTGCGGGGCAAGAATTACTTGATCCCGATCGACGCCGAAATCCGTACCGAGAATTCCGTTAGCAGCGAAGCCGTCGACGTTGATCAATTGCTCGACAAACTTGCGGCCGCCCGACTTTCCATGGTCATCCTTGATGCCTGCCGCAACAACCCCTTTGAACGACGTTTTCGCGGCGGCGGTCAGGGGCTGGCACAAATCAACGCACCGACCGGTACCCTGATCGCCTACGCCACTGCGCCGGGCAAAGTGGCTGCCGATGGCGAGGGACGAAACGGTCTCTATACCGCCGAACTACTTACCGAATTGGACACCCCCGGGGTCAAGGTCGAGGACGTCTTCAAGCGGGTCCGCGCCAATGTTGTGAAGAAAAGCGGCGAGGCGCAGACGCCATGGGAATCGTCCTCATTGACTGGTGATTTTTACTTCATCTTCCAGGGACCTGCCACGATACAAATGCAACCAGCGGCGGATCCCGAAACCGACTACTGGAATGAGGTGAAGACGAGCGGGAGGAAGGAATTCTTCGAGGCTTACCTGAGAGAATATCCGCAAGGAAAGTACGCAGCACTGGCAAGGCTGAAGTTGGCGGAATTTGAAAGGAACAGTCTTGATGCGTCGTCCGGATCGCAACCGTCGAAAAGAATCCAGCCAGGCATCAGCAAGAGCATGAATCTGGCCGAGTACTGCAATAGCAAGTATGGCCCCTCGGCTCAAGTCAATAATGTCCGTAGCGATGCTTACTCCTGGTCCTGTTCAATCGACGGACGGACACAGGCGATCGACATGGCCGATGTTTGCAGAATTCAGCATGGCAACCAATACAAGCCACAGATTGCCAACCCAAAGGACTCATACACGTGGTCATGTCAGTAACTACAGGACAAACAACAGTAAACAAGTCGGCACTGACGGGACGGCGCAAGTAGGTGAAGGGGCATACTCTGCACATCCGTAGCTGGGTTAAACTGATGCCATGAAAACACATACCCTCTCCCGTTTGACGTTCGGCCTCATGGCCGGACTATGGATCGCCGCAGGCGCCCAGGCGCTGTCGCTGGCGGATATCTCAGGCAAGGATGCCGGCGGCGGCCTCAAGGAGGCGCTGACGCAAGGTGCGGGCAAGGCGGTCGACCTGCTCGGCCAGAGTGATGGCTTCCTCAAGAATCCGAAGGTGAAGATTCCGTTGCCGGGAAGCATGCAGAAGGTTGAAGGCCTGATGCGCGGCCTGGGCATGGGCAAGCAGGCCGATGAACTGATCACCGCGATGAACCGCGCCGCCGAGGCTGCCGTACCCGCCGCCAAGGACATGCTGGTGGATGCCGTCAAGCAGATGAGCGTCGACGATGCGAAGGGCATTCTCACCGGCGGCGACGATGCCGGTACGCAATACTTCCGCCGCAAGACGTCTGAACCGCTGGCGAAACAGTTCCAGCCGGTCGTCAAACAGGCCATCGAGAAGGTAAATCTGGCAAAAACCTATGAAAAGTTTGCCAAGAAGGGTGCCAGTTTCGGACTGGTGAAGGAAGAAGACACGCAACTCGAAACCTATGTCACCAAAAAGACTCTCGACGGTCTCTACCTGATGATTGCCGAAGAGGAAAAAGCCATCCGCACCAACCCGATGGGCGCGGCCGGCAACCTCGCCCAGAAAGTCTTCGGCGCCCTCAAATAACCATGAAACTCGACCTGCGCAAGATTTACCGCTTCGATCCCATCGAACGGCAACCGGATGGCGCACTGCCCAAAGGGGGTGACGTCTATTACGAATGCGGCAGCTGCAAGGAAATCGTCAGCTCCGTATCCCACATCAAGGTGGCCTGTGCCTGCGGCAATCTTACCGGCGGCGGCGGTGCTACCGAGGTCAAGACGCCCGAACAAGTCACGCCCCTGCGCGGCAAGCTGAAGTAAGTCTGCGGTGCAGGTTCTAAATCCGCCACAGCGGGAGGCGGTGCGTTATCTCGACGGCCCCCTGCTGGTGCTGGCCGGTGCAGGCAGTGGCAAGACCCGCGTCATCACCCAGAAAATCGCCTATCTGATCGGCGAATGCGGCATGGCACCGCAGCATGTCACCGCCATTACCTTTACCAACAAGGCTGCGAAAGAGATGCGTGAGCGCGCCGCCAAGTTGGTTGGTGACCGCGCCGAAGGGCTGACCATCAGCACCTTTCACGCGCTGGGGGCGAAGCTGCTGCGCATGGAAGCACGCGCTATCGGCCTCAAGCCCAGCTTTTCCATCCTTGATGCCAGCGATACCAGCGCGCTGTTCAACGAACTGCTGAAAGACGCAGAAAAGACCCGCGTGAAGCTGATTCAGCAGCGCATCTCGCTGTGGAAGAACGCACTGGTCGACCCGGAGGAAGCGCTGGCGCTGGCCGACGATGAATTGGCCACGGGCGCCGCACGCGTCTATACCGAATACGAGCGCACGCTCAAGGCCTACCAGGCCGTCGATTTCGACGACCTGATCCGCCTGCCGGTCAATCTGCTGGAAGCCAACGAAGAGGTTGCCCTGCGCTGGCGTTCGCGCATCTGGCACCTGCTGGTCGACGAATACCAGGACACCAACCGCTGCCAGAACCGGTTGATGCGCCTCCTCACCGGCGAGCGCGCCGCCTTCACCGCAGTGGGCGATGACGACCAGTCGATCTACGCCTGGCGTGGCGCCGACATCGATAACCTGCGCCAGTTGCAGGTCGATTTCCCGCGCCTCAAGGTCATCAAGCTCGAACAAAACTATCGCTCGACAACGCGCATCCTCAAGGCCGCCAACAGCGTGATTCGCCACAACCCCAAGCTATTCGACAAGAAGCTCTGGTCGGACAAGGGGCATGGCGATGCCATCCGCGTCATGGCCTGCCGCGACGGCGAACACGAGGCCACGTGGGTGGTGACACG
>JAABQX010000052.1 GCA_011391215.1 Rhodocyclaceae bacterium | reverse complement strand
AATCGACCATGTTGGCATTGATAATGGCCCTGCGAATGTCACCTTCGCCACCGCTGTTGGATGACATGGAACCGTTGGCGAGCACGAAGCCGGCAACCCCGTTAGGGGCAAGATGGTGGATGAAGTGCTGCACCCAGGCAAAGTTGGCGTTGCTGGAGGACGGCAGGCCGTGGGCCCAGCGCTTGTCTTCCTTGAGGCGGTCGCCGCCCCAGTCGCTCATGTTGAACGGCGGGTTGGCGATGATGTAGTCGGCCTTCAGGTCAGGGTGCATGTCGCGGTGGAAGCTGTCGGCCGGCTCCTTGCCAAGGTTGGCTTCGATGCCGCGAATGGCAAGGTTCATCATGGCCAGCCGCCAAGTGGTCGGGTTCGATTCCTGCCCATAGACCGATACGTCACCGATATGGCCGCCATGGGCTTCGACAAATTTTTCACTACTGACGAACATGCCGCCGGAACCGCAGCAGGGGTCATACACGCGGCCTCTGTAGGGGGCGAGCATTTCGACCAGCAGCATGACCACACTTTGCGGGGTGTAGAACTGCCCGCCTTTTTTGCCTTCGGCGCTGGCAAATTGCGAGAGGAAGTATTCATAGACGCGGCCAAGGATGTCCTTGCTGCGGCTTTCGGCATCGCCCAAGCCAATGCCGGCAATCAGATTGACCACGCCGCCCAGGTTGCGTTTGTCGAGCGAAGGGCGGGCATAGTCCTTGGGTAACACGCCCTTGAGACGCGGGTTGTCGTTTTCGATGGCGACCATGGCGTCGTCGATCAGGTTGCCGATGTTGGGTTGGGTGGCGTGGCCTTGCAGATAGCCCCAGCGCGCTTCCTTGGGCACCCAGAAGATGTTTTCGGCGAGATATTCGTCGCGGTCTTCGGGGTCAGCGCCTTGGTCCTTCTGACCGGCGAGCTCGTCGTATTTCTCGGCGAAGGCGTCGGAGATGTATTTGAGGAAGATCAGGCCAAGGACAACGTGCTTGTATTCGGCGGCGTCCATGTGCCCGCGCAGCTTGTCGGCGGTGGCCCAAAGAGTCTGTTCAAAGCCGAGGCTAGCGCTGGAAGAAGAATTTTTTGCCGTTGCCATAGAGGGTACGATCATGCGATTTGGGAGTCGCTGGATTGTAGCCCTCCCACGAAAAGTCGGCGGTGGCGGGACGGCCTTATGTACGCATACACTCAGCCATGGGCGGCGAGTTTGGCCTCCAAATCCGCAACGCGCTTCTTTAACGCGGCAACGGTGTCCTGACGGAACGCCTTGGCTGCCGCCGCACCCTTTTCGACCCAGGCCAGCCAGTCGGCCAGGCCCTCGCCGCTGGTGGCCGAGACGCGCAACACCTCGATCTGCGGATTGACGCGACGGGCGTAGGTGATGGCTTGCTCGGCATCGAATTGCAGGTAGGGCAGCAGGTCGCACTTGTTCAGCAGCATCAGCCGCGCGGCGCGGAACATGTCGGGATACTTGAGCGGCTTGTCCTCGCCTTCGGTCACCGAGAGGATCACCACCTTGCCGGCTTCGCCGAGGTCGAAAGCCGCCGGGCAGACGAGGTTGCCGACGTTCTCGATCATCAGCACGGTGTTGTCCTCGAGCGGCAGTTTCTCCAGCGCATGGCCGACCATGTGGGCGTCGAGATGGCAGCCCTTGCCGGTGTTGATCTGAATGGCGCCGGCACCGGTTGCCCTGATCCGCTCCGCATCGTGGCTGGTCTGCTGGTCGCCCTCGATTACGGCTATTTCGAGTTTTCCGCGCAGGGCTTCGATAGTCTTGACGAGTAGCGAGGTCTTGCCCGAACCGGGGCTGGAGACGAGATTGAGCGCGAAAATGCCGCGCTCGGCGAGCCAGTTGCGATTCTGCGCCGCATAGGCGTTGTTCTTCGCCAAAATGTCCTGCTCGAGCTTGACGAGCCGGCCGCCGGCAGTTCCATGATCGTGGCTGTGCTCATGACTGTGTTCGTGGTCGTGAGAATGCTCATGACCGTGGTGCTCCTGCCCCGGATGCGCATGGGTATGGTCATGGTCGTCGCCATGGCCATGCGCGTGTGAGTGGTCGTGCGCATGGCCGTGCGTCGTGCCATCCGCGTGCGTATGGGAGTGTTCGTGGACATGCAGCGCCGCACCTTCCACCTTCGTTTCGCCTTCGCCGCAACCGCAAGTCGTGCACATAGATTTACTCCACTTCAAGATCGATGACACGCATGGCCGTGCCGCCGGTAACTTCGACAGGATAACCGCCGCAACTGGCGCAAGCATCGAACACGGCCGCCAGTGCGCCTTCGTCACCACACGCCAGACAACGCCCGCGCCCCGGCGTGGCAACGATATCAAGCCGTGCGCCGTCTGCGATACCGCCCTTCATCGCCAGCTCGAAACAAAACTCGAAGGCCTCGCGCTCGACGCCCGCAAGCTGGCCGATTTCCACCCGCACGCTGCGCACGCGGGAAAATCCTTCGCGCCCGGCGGCATCATCGATCAGTTGGCGCACGCCCTCAACGAGCGACATTTCATGCATGGTGTTCAGATTTTAACCGTCGGCGCACAGTCGCGTTCAGCCAGTTCCACCACCGCCATCGCGACCAGTTCCGGCACACGCGCGGCAATGGCCGGTGTCAATTCCGTAGAGAGTTCCAGCGAGACGGGTTGCACGCCGATCACCACGACCTCCCGTGGCGCGGCATCCATAAATTCAAGCGCCGCCAACACATCCGACAAGCCGATGCCGTGCGGCGACAGATTACGGCGGAAGAATACCGGCACCGCCTCGCCGGCCAGTTTCACCAGCGTGCCCGGCGGCTTGTCGGCATTGATCGCATCGACGACCAGCAGGAAATCGAGGTGGGACAAATCGGCCAGCAATTCCATGCTCGATGTGCCGGCGTCGATGGCAACCACGCCCGGCGGCAGAATATAACTGTGCTGCAGCGCCTCGACCACGCGCACGCCCACGCCTTCGTCGGCCATGATCAGGTTGCCGACGCCGAGTACCACAATTTTTTTCATCTGGCGCTCAGACATCCTTGTAGCGGCCGTAGGTGTAATGGGCGGCGCAGGCGCCTTCCGAGGACACCATGCAGGAGCCGATCGGGTTTTCCGGCGTACACACCGTGCCGAACAGCTTGCAGTCGCGCGGCGCCTTCACGCCGCGCAGGATCGCACCACAATCGCAGCCCTTGTGGTCGGGTACGGCGCGGTAGGTCAGGTCGAAGCGCGTTTCGGCATCGAAGGCGGCATATTCCTGCCGTATCGCCAGCGCCGACTTTTCGATCGAGCCCAGGCCGCGCCATTCAAAGCTGGGGCGGATTTCGAGCACCGCGTTAACGATGTCTTGGGCCTTGAGGTTGCCCGTGCGCGTCACGGCGCGGGTAAATTCATTTTCCACTTCGCCACGGCCTTCATTGACCTGACGGATCAGCATCAGGATCGCCTGCATCACGTCGAGCGGCTCGAAACCGGCGATAACCACCGGCTTGCGATAACGGGCGGCAAAGGGCTCATAAGGCGCGCTACCGATCACCGTCGACACGTGGGCTGGCCCGACGAAACCATCGAGATGGACATCGGGCGAATCGAGAATCGCGGCGATGGCCGCCGGCGTCAGCACATGGTTGCACAGCACGCTGAAATTCTTCAGTCCCTCCGCCGCCGCCTGCTTGATGACGACGGCCGTCGGCGGCGTGGTGGTCTCGAAGCCGATGGCGAAAAACACCACCTGGCGCTGCGGATTCTCGCGGGCAATCTTCAGCGTATCCGCCGCCGAATAGACCATGCGCACATCGCCGCCCCGCGACTTCGCCTTCAGCAGCGACAAACCGCCGGATGCCGGCACGCGCAGGCAGTCGCCATAGCTGCAGAGGATCACACCCTGTTCGATGGCGAGTGAAATGGCCATGTCGATGCGACCGATCGGCAAGACGCAGACGGGGCAACCCGGCCCATGCACCATGCGCACGCTGGACGGCAGCAAATCGGTCACGCCATAACGCGAAATCGCGTGCGTATGGCCGCCGCAGAACTCCATGAAGGCATAGTGGCGCGCCGGCTGCACGGCAGCCGCGATGGCCGCCGCCAGGCCTTGCGCCAGCTGGCCGTCGCGGAATTCGTCGATATATTTCAAACCGCCGCGCCCATCTCGGCAAACAGCGCGAGGGTCTTGGCGGCTTCCTCGGCATCCAGCCGGCTCAGCGCAAAACCCACATGCACGATCACGTAGTCGCCCACCGCGACATCATCGACCAGCGCCAGCGAAACCTCCTTACGCACGCCGCCCAGTTCGACGATGGCCGTGTCCTCTTCGGATAGTTCGACGACACGGGCAGGGATGGCGAGACACATGGCGGGACTC
Source organism: Rhodocyclaceae bacterium (assembly GCA_011391215.1). Classification (GTDB taxonomy): domain Bacteria; phylum Pseudomonadota; class Gammaproteobacteria; order Burkholderiales; family Rhodocyclaceae; genus Sulfuricystis. The sequence goes on along the minus strand of JAABQX010000052.1, from coordinate 11,212 downwards.
CGGCTTGAACTTGTTGAGGTATGGCGGGAATTCTAACTTCTCAAGGCGTAAAACTTTGAATAATGGTTCGACCCGAATGTCGCCCGGAAAAATCGCTGGATATGAAACACTATTTGATCCAGCGCAAGAAACACTGACATGCGGAGGGTAATATCCTCGCCATTGTCGCAGTGCAACATGGAGAAATCATGAACGACACCGATGCAATCCGGGACGTCCTGTCACGTCACGGCAATGACGGCACACGACTTATGCAGATTTTGCGTGAAACGCAGGAAGTATTGGGCTGGCTCTCTCCTGCAACCCTCACCGCCATCGCCGCAGGCGTCAATTGGCCGCGCGCCAAGGTGGAAGGCACCGCCGGCTTTTACAGTTTCTTCCACACCGAGCCACGCGGCAAATATCGTGTGCTGTGGAGTGACAACATCACCGACCGCATGCTCGGCAACATGGACCTGATGCAGGCCATGTGCCAGAAACTCTGGCTCGAGCCGGGGCACCTCTCAGAGGACGGGCTCGTCAGCGTCGATACGACCTCCTGCACCGGCATGTGCGATCAGGGGCCGGCGGTGCTGGTGAATTACCGTGCCATCCCGCGCATGACACTGCAACGTGTCGAGCAAATGGCCGAATTGATTCGCAAGGAGGCCCCGATGGCCGACTGGCCGGCCGACTGGTTTGCGATCGAAGACAACATCCGCCGCGCCGACATCCTGCTGGGCTGCACCATGCTGCCGGGCGATGCCATGAAGGTCAGCCTTGCCCGTGGCAGCGCGCCCGCCGTGGAAACCGCCTCCAATGAACGTTCGTTCCGCGAGGCCGTGCATTCGAGCGATGCCGGGCCGGGTGCGACGCTCGACGAAATCAAGAAATCCGGCCTGCGCGGCCGTGGCGGCGCGGGCTTCACCACTGGCCTCAAATGGGAAGCCTGCCGCAATGCACCGGCACAGACACGTTATGTCATCTGCAACGCCGACGAAGGCGAGCCCGGTACCTTCAAGGATCGGGTTCTACTGACGCGCCAGCCCGATCTCGTTTTCGAAGGCATGACCGTCGCCGCCTACGTTACCGGCGCCAGCAAAGGTTACGTCTATCTGCGCGGCGAATACCGTTACCTGCTGGAACCCCTAAACTCGGTGCTGGCGGGACGGCGCAAGGCCGGGTTGCTGGGCAAGAACATCCTCGGTCGTGCTGGTTTCGACTTCGACATCGAGGTGCATCTGGGCGCCGGCGCCTACATCTGCGGTGAAGAGTCGGCGCTGATCGAATCGCTGGAAGGCAAGCGCGGCGTGCCGCGCAACCGTCCGCCCTTCCCCGTCACCCACGGCTTCCTCGACCAGCCGACCGTCGTCAATAACGTCGAGACCTTCGCGGCGGCGGCCATGATCGCGGGCCGGGGCGGCGACTGGTACCGCAGCTTCGGTACCGCCAAATCCGCCGGCACCAAGATCCTGTCGATCTCGGGCGACTGCGAACGTCCCGGCATCTACGAATACCCGTTCGGCGTCAGCGTGCGCCAGGTACTCGAAGAGTGCGGCGCGAAGAATACGCAAGCCGTACAAATTTCCGGCCCTTCGGGCATTTGCATCAGCCCCAAGGAATTCGGGCGCTGTATCGCCTTTGAAGACATCCCGACCGCCGGGGCGTTCATGGTTTTCGACCAGAGCCGCGACATCTTCGAGGTGGTACGTAATTTCGTGCATTTCTTTGCCCACGAGTCCTGCGGTTTCTGTACCCCCTGCCGCGTCGGCACCTCGTTGCTGAAGAACCTGATGGACAAGATCGCTGCGGGCCATGGCACGCACTATGACCTGAAGGAAATCCAGCAACTCAACAGCGTGTTGCAGATCTCGGCGCACTGTGGCCTCGGTCATACGGCCTGCAACCCGCTGGTGCATACGCTCGAGCGATTCCGTCCGGCCTATGAGCGCCGCCTGAAGTCGCTCGACTTCGAGCCCGCCTTCGACCTCGATGCCGCCCTCTCGCACTCGCGCCAGATGACCGGTCGCGACGATGCCGGCGCGCATTTGTCCAATGAACTGGAAACCGCAGCGGAGAAAGCATGATGAGCGCTACGTTCACTATCGATGGCCAGGAAGTTCCCTTTACGCCGGGTCAGAGCGTGATGCAGGCCGCGCTGAGCGCCGGCGTGTTCATCCCGCACCTGTGCTACCACCCCGAGTTCCGTCCCCACGGCAGTTGCAAGTTGTGCACCGTCAAGGTGAATGGCCGCCCGGCCACCTCCTGCACATTGCCGGCCGCCGCCGGCATGGACGTGGAAAGCAATACGCCCGAGATTCTCGACAAGCGCCGCGCCCTGCTGCAAATGTTGCTGGTGGAAGGCAATCACTTCTGCCCCTCCTGCGAAAAGAGCGGTAACTGCAAGCTACAGGCGCTGGGTTATGAGCTGGAGGTGTTCACACCGCACTTCAACCAGTTCTACCCCGACCGACCGGTGGATGCGTCGCATCCCGACGTGCTGCTCGATTTCAACCGCTGCATCCTCTGCGAACTGTGCATCCGCGCCAGCGCCGAAGTGGATGGCAAGAATGTCTTTGCCCTCTCCGGGCGCGGCATCACCAAACACCTGATCGTCAATGCCGAATCCGGCAAGCTGGCCGACACAAATTTCGCCCTCACCGACAAGGCCGCGCAGGTCTGCCCGGTGGGTGTAATTCTGGAAAAACGCGTCGGCTTCGCTGTGCCCATCGGCCAGCGCCACTACGACGCAGCGCCCTTCTCGGCGCACGTCGCCGAGTTCAAACCGACGCCTGAATCGCAAGGAGAGCGCTCATGAACGCCCCCCAAACTCCTCCCAAGCTGAAGGTCGCCACCTGCAGCCTCGCCGGCTGCTTCGGTTGCCACATGTCCTTCCTCGACATCGACGAACGCCTGCTGACGCTCCTCGAACTTGTCGAGTTCGATCGCTCGCCGATCACCGATATCAAACACTGCGGCCCTTGCGACATCGGCATCATCGAGGGCGGCGTGTGCAATGCCGAGAACGTGCATGTGCTGCGCGAGTTCCGCGCCAACTGCAGGATTCTCATCGCCCTGGGCGCCTGCGCGATCAATGGCGGCCTGCCGGCGCAACGCAACCATCTCGACCTGCGCAACATCCTCGAAGCTATATATGCCACCGACACGGGCCTGGCGAGCGGCACGCAAGTCCCCAACGACCCAGAGTTGCCCTTGACGCTCAACCAGGTGCATCCGATCCACGAAGTGGTGAAGATCGATTACTTCATCCCCGGTTGCCCGCCCTCGGGCGACGCCATCTGGAAATTTCTGACTGATCTCGTCGCCGGGCAAACACCCCATCTCGGACACGGCCTGATTCACTACGACTGAAAATTACATCGAGGTTCACCATGCCTTTTGAACTGGAAACCGCACCCAACCCCGAAAAACTCAAGCGCGTCGTCATCGAGCCGGTATCGCGTGTCGAAGGCCACGGCAAGGTCACCATCCTGCTTGACGATGACGACAAGGTACAGCAAGTACGCCTGCATATCGTCGAGTTTCGCGGCTTTGAACAATTCATCGAAGGCCGCCCATATTGGGAAGTACCGGTGATGGTGCAGCGCCTCTGTGGCATCTGCCCGGTGTCGCACCATCTGGCCGCTGCGAAGGCGCTGGACATGATGCTCGGCGTGACGATCACGCCGACCGCCGAGAAAGTACGCCGCCTGATGCACTATGGCCAGATGCTGCAGTCGCACGCCCTGCACTTCTTCCATCTTTCATCGCCTGACCTGCTGTTCGGTTTCGGCTCGGACATGGCCAAGCGCAACATCGTCGGCGTCATCGCTGCCGAACCGGCCATCGCCAAGAAAGGCGTGTTCCTGCGCAAGTATGGCCAGGAAGTCATCCGCATGACGGCCGGCAAGCGCGTACATGGCACCGGCGCCATCCCCGGCGGCGTGAATAAATCACTGTCTGCCGAAGATCGCGCCAGCTTGCTGAAAGAGGCCTACCAGATGATCGCCTGGAGCCGTGATGCCGTGCATCTGATCAAAGGCCTGTTCGAGCAGAATCTCGAGCAGTACAACGCGTTTGGCCGCTTCAGTGCTCACAGTATGGGTCTGATCCGTGCCGACGGCGCGATGGATCTGTATCACGGCGGTCTGCGCGCGCGCCGCGCCGATGGCTCGACGCTATTCGACCACTTCGACTACAGCAACTACCTGGACGTCGTCGTCGAGGACGTGAAATCGTGGAGCTACATGAAGTTCCCCTTCTTCCGCTCGATGGGCAATTCCGATGAAGGCTGGTATCGCGTCGGCCCGCTGGCGCGCGTGAATAACTGCGACTTCATCTCCACGCCATTGGCCGATAAGGAACGCAAGGATTTCATGGAGTTCGACAACGGCAGCGCGACGGGCTCTACCCTTGGCTACCACTGGGCGCGCATGATCGAAATGCTGCATTCCGCCGAAGCCATCAAGGATCTGCTGCACGACGATGACATCTGCGGCACCGAGTTGATGGCCACCGGGAAGCGCCAGGAGCGCGGCGTCGGCGTGATCGAAGCGCCGCGCGGCACACTGATTCATGACTACAGCGTCGATGAAAACGACCAGGTCACACACGCCAACCTGATCGTTTCCACCACCCATAACAACCAGGCGATGAACGAATCCATCCGCGTCGTAGCGAAGCAATATCTCGACGGCAAAGAGATTACCGAAGGTCTGCTCAACCACATCGAGGTCGCCATCCGCTGCTTCGACCCCTGCCTTTCCTGCGCCACCCACGCACTCGGCCAGATGCCGCTCGAAGTCACATTAGTCGGCGCTGACGGGACGGCAATCGATCGCCTGACGCGCAACATGCACGGCGTCTGCAGCACAGATTGACGGCACCGATCCTGATCTTCGGCTGGGGCAATCCCAGCCGGGGCGATGATGCGCTCGGTCCGCTGTTCGTCGAGCGCATCGAAGCACTGAACTTGCCCGGCGTCGAGTGCCTAACCGACTTCCAGTTGCAGGTCGAGCACGCCCTTGACCTGCAGGATCGCCAGCGCATCCTGTTCGTCGACGCCAGCATCGAGGCAGTTGCGCCGTTCAGCGTGAGCCGGCTTGCCCCGGCACGCGATGCCACCTTCAGCACCCACGCCATCACGCCGGAATCGGTCATGCAGGTCTATGTCGACCTGCACGACGATGATCCACCGCCTTGCGACATGCTCGCCATCCGTGGCGACCAGTTTGAACTCGGCGCAGGACTTTCAGCCGCCGCTGCCGACCACCTGGAAGCCGCATTACGTTGGACAAAGACCTGGCTCACCCAACAAATGCCTGCATAACCCAGGCATTCCAGCGGCTTCTTACAATTCGTTACAGAGCAGCCCGGTTCGCCCACCGTTTGAAGTGCGTTAGCCAGGGACTTGCGCCACGGAAGTCAATATAATGCAACCCAGCCTGGACTCAGGTCGCCATGCATGATCTTCCCAAAACTACAAGGATACTTCCATGAAATCTCCCCTTTTCTTAGCCGCGTTGACAACCCTCGTTCTAGCCGCCTGCGGTAAGGCGCCGGAAACTGCTCCTGCTGCACCCGCCGCTGCTCCGGCACCCACTGCCCCGGCTGCAACTCCTGCTGCCCCGGCTCCTGCCGATACGCCCAAACCCGCCGATGCCGCTGCTCCGGCGGCCGCCCCGACTGCTGCGCCTGCCGATGCTGCCAAGCCCGCCGAAGCAGCCGCTCCCGCAGATGCATCCAAAGACAAGATGATGGAAGTTGTCAAGGGCGCCGCCGAAGGTGGTGCAGCAGGCGCCAAAGAAGGCGGTACTGCAGGCGCCACCTCTGGCGCAATGAAAGGTGCTCAGGACGCGATGAAGAAGTAATTTTCATACGCAGCAACAAAAAGGCCAGCCTTCCGGCTGGCCTTTTTGTTTGAGTCAATCCGAATTACTTCTTTTTTGCCTTCTTGCCTGCCACAGTCGCCTTGAAGGTAGCGCCGGCCGTGAATTTTGGCACGGTGGTCGCTGCAATCTTAAGAGCTTCACCCGTCTTTGGGTTCTTGCCGGTACGGGCAGCGCGCTTGGCCGATTTGAAGGTGCCGAAACCCACCAGCGTGACGGTATCACCTTTAGTGACAGTCTTGACCACTGCGTCGATGATGGAGGAGAGCGCACGCTCGGCAGCGGCCTTGGAAATATCGGCAGCTTTTGCTACGGCTTCAACAAGTTCGGATTTATTCATGGTTTTTCCTCTTTGGTTAGTGATGTTCTTGCATAGAAATCATAAGTAACGGCTGGCCAACTCCTCACCTCAGCCCGACCTGCAAACTGCCAGATAAAATTCTAAGAAACTTCGCCGCATCCGCGCATTATGCAGAGTCGTTAATAATGGTACCTGTTTTTTGCCCTTGTGCATTAGTGACGGGCCTCGCCTGCTCGACTCGCTGAGCCTCGCTGCGCTGAGTTTCCTGCGCCTGTTGTCGCACCTGGATTTGCTGTGCCCGAATTTGCGCTTCGCGGATCTGGTCGGCAGACCCAGTCTCACGCGACGGCTCGGCCGGCTTCTGCTCGGCCTGGCGCACCGCCGTCTGTTGCTGCTGAACAGCTCTGGTTGTTGCCGGACTTACCGAAGATACATCCATATCAACCTCCTGATTTTCAAGCCGTGGTATTTATCATCACACCGGTCACCTGTCCTGAAGTATTCACTACCGGTGCGGCCGGAGCGATCGGTGTGGCCGGCACCTTCTCGACAGTATTGTCAGTATTCGTCGCTTGCTGCCGCACACTCACCTGCTCAACCGTATTCGCCAAACTACTCTGCATTTCTCCGGCTGACTTGACCATCGCCAATCCCAGGCGCGCCTGCCCGGCTTCCGAGCGCGCCTGATCTGACTGTGTATACAAAAACCGCGCATTCTCATCGGCCCGATCCGCCACCCGTTGCGCATCTGCCGCCTTTGCCGCCAAAGCTTGCGCTGCCTGCTCGGCCCTTTGTGCATTCTGTCGCGCCTGCTGCAACCGTAACTGCTGCCACCCTGCCTGCGTAGCAGATTGAGCACCAATCGAAGTTGAAGAAATAGTCGCCATTTCCTTACTGCCAAATGAGGAATCCACAAGGCCAATATAGCTCCAACGCTTTGACAAAACAAGACTCTCGCGCATTTTTGGAACTATTCACGCCTACGCATTTACCAGATTGGGATAGAATGCGCCCTCGCGTTTGCCCAGGTGGCGGAATCGGTAGACGCAACGGTCTCAAACACCGTCGCCGCAAGGCATGCCGGTTCGACTCCGGCCCTGGGCACCACAAATTAGAAGGGTCAGGATCGTTCCTGGCCCTTCGTCATTATCAGCCCATTATTTTTCCTGGGCGCGATCTGCAACCTATGATGCTGACCGATGCTGACCCTCGACGACTTTGACTACCTGCTGCCGCCCGCGTGCATTGCCCAGGCCCCCCTGGACGAGCGCAGTGCGAGTCGCTTGCTGGTAATGGCGGGTGCAGCGTTCGAAGATCGCCGGTTCATCGACTTGCCGAACCTGCTGGCGCCCGGCGACCTGCTGGTAATGAACGATACCCGCGTAATGCATGCCCGGCTGTTCGGGCAGAAATCGACCGGCGGGCAGGTCGAGGTGCTGGTGGAACGCATCATTGCTGATGACGAAGTGCTGGCGCAGGTACGTGCCAGCAAGTCGCTCAAGCCGGGGGGAAGGTTACGGCTTGAAAATGCTTTCGATGCGGAAGTCATTGGCCGAGAAGGAGAGTTCTACCAGCTCCGCTTTACGGGCGACGCCATCGAACTAATCGAGCGCCATGGCCGTCTGCCGCTACCACCTTATATCGAGCGGGCGGCTGCCAATTCTGACGAAGAACGCTACCAGACGGTATTTGCGCGCAAGCGTGGTTCGGTGGCCGCGCCTACCGCCGGCCTGCACTTCGACGCCGCGCTTCTCGAACGCCTGCATGACAAGGGAATCGGCATCGCCCACGTCACCTTGCATGTCGGGGCGGGTACGTTCCAACCGGTGCGCGTCCATGATTTGTCGCAGCACCAGATGCATCGCGAGCACTATCACGTGCCGCAAGCGACAGTAGATGCCATTGCCGCGACGCGGAAAGATGGCGGGCGCATCGTCGCCGTCGGCACCACCACGCTGCGCACGCTCGAATCCGCCGCTGCCGACGGCACCCTAAAAGTCGGCGCTGGCGAGACGGCGCTGTTCGTCACACCCGGCTTCGAGTTCCGCGTGGTCGATGTGCTGATCACCAATTTTCACCTGCCGAAATCGACGCTGTTGATGCTCGTCTCCGCCTTCGGCGGCCTGGATGCCATCCGCGCCGCCTATCGCCACGCCATCGACACCGGCTACCGCTTCTTCAGCTACGGCGACGCCATGCTCATTCACCGCCATGATGAAATTTGATCTGCACACCACCGATGGCGCCGCCCGACGCGGCACGTTGACCCTCGCCCACGGCACGGTCGAAACACCCGTCTTCATGCCGGTCGGCACTTACGGCACCGTCAAGGCGATGGCGCCGAACGAGCTGATTGAGATTGGCGCACAGATCGTTCTCGGCAACACCTTTCACCTCTGGCTGCGGCCAGGGCTGGAGGTCATCCGCGCGCACGGCGGCCTGCACAAGTTCATGGCTTGGGAGGCGCCGATCCTCACCGACTCGGGCGGTTTCCAGGTCTTCAGCCTTGGCGAACTGCGCAAGATCAGTGAGGAAGGCGTGAAGTTCGCTTCACCGATTAACGGCGATAAGCTGTTCATGCGTCCCGAGGATTCGATGCAGATCCAGCATGTACTGAACTCCGACATCGTCATGATCTTCGACGAATGCACGCCCTGGCCGGCCACGGAACAACAGGCGGCAGATTCCATGCGTCTGTCCCTGCGCTGGGCGCAGCGCTCGCGCGATGAACATGATCATTTGCAAAACAGTAACGCCCTGTTCGGCATCATCCAGGGTGGCATGTTCGAAACGCTGCGCGATGAATCGCTGGCAGGGCTGACCGGCATCGGTTTCGATGGCTTCGCCATCGGCGGTCTTTCGGTAGGCGAACCGAAAGAGGAGTTTGCGCGCATCCTCGCCCATACCGCACCACGCCTGCCGACCGACCGGCCGCGCTACCTGATGGGCGTCGGCACGCCGGAGGACATTGTCTATGCAGTCGGCCAGGGCATCGACATGTTCGACTGCGTGATGCCGACGCGTAACGCGAGGAACGGCCACCTGTTCACCCGCTTCGGCGACATTCGCATCAAGAACGCCCGGCACAAGGCCGACACCCGCCCGCTCGACGACACCTGCAGTTGTTACTGCTGCCGCAATTTCAGCCGCGCCTATTTGCATCATCTGCATCGTACCGGCGAGATTCTCGGGGCGCGGCTCAACACCATCCACAACCTTTTTTATTATCAGACGCTGATGCGCGAACTACGTGCAGCCATCGCCGCCGGCGCGTTTACCGCTTATGTGGCGCGCTTCCACGAAGACCGTCAGATGGCGCAGGTATAATGCGCCGCTTTATTTGCCAATACGGAGCTTTTCGAACATGTTGATTTCCAATGCCTATGCTCAGGCGGCTACGACCGCCGCCCAAGACCCTACCGGTGGTTTGATGGGCCTGCTGCCGATCATCCTGATGTTCATCGTCTTGTGGTTCCTGATGATCCGGCCGCAAATGAAAAAGGCCAAGGATCACCAGAAGATGGTGTCCGAACTGGTCAAGGGCGATGAAGTCGTCACCCAGGGCGGTATCGCCGGCAAGATCGTCAAGGTCGGCGAAAACTACATCACCGTCGAAATCGCCGAAGGTAAAAATGGCTCTGTCGAAGTGCAGATCCAGAAACAGGCCATCGGTACGCTGCTGCCCAAGGGCACCCTGAAGGCGCTCTGAAGCCCCCCAAAAGCCAATAATGAACCGCTACCCTCTCTGGAAGAACGCCACGGTCATCATCGCCGTGCTGCTCGGGTTTCTCTATACCCTGCCGAACTTCTTCGGCGAGGTTCCCGCCGTGCAAGTCAGCAGCGTCAAGGCAACGATCAAGCTGGACACCCAGTTGCAGTCGCGCGTCGAAGAAACCCTCGCCGCCGCGTCCATCAAGCCGACCGGCGTGTTTTTCGATATGAAAAGCATCCGTGTGCGCCTCGCCGATACCGACACGCAACTCAAGGCCAAGGATGCCATCGAAAAGGCGTTGAATCCCGATCCGGCCGATGCTTCCTACAGCGTGGCGCTCAACCTCTTGTCCGCCTCTCCCGACTGGCTGACGGGGATGAACGCCTTGCCGATGTACCTGGGTCTTGACCTGCGCGGCGGTGTGCACTTCCTGTTGCAGGTTGACATGAAGGGCGCGCTGACCAAGCGACTCGATTCGACCGGGGCGGACCTGCGCACCCTGCTGCGGGACAAAAACGTCCGTCATGGCGGTATCGGCCGTGAGGGCAACACACTGGCGGTCCGCTTCCGCGACGCCGAAATGCGCGACAAGGCAAGGATCGCCATCGCCGAAAGCCAGCCCGACCTTGACCTGCTCGAAAGCCAGGATGGCACCGATTTCAAACTGGTCGCCACGCTCAAGCCCACCGCACAGCAGCGCATCCAGGAATTCGCCATCAAGCAGAACATCACGACGCTGCATAACCGCATCAACGAATTGGGCGTTGCCGAGCCGGTCATTCAGCAGCAGGGGGCCGACCGCATCGTCGTACAGCTGCCAGGTGTACAGGACACCGCCAAGGCCAAGGACATCCTCGGTCGCACGGCCACCCTGGAAGTCCGGATGGTCGATGACGAGGCCAGCGCCAACCCGACGACCCTGCAAACCGCCGCGAACGGCCAGCCGCCGGCCGGCACCGAGTATTACGTCGAACGTGGCGGCCGTGGCCTGCTGGTCAAGAAACAGGTCGTACTGACCGGCGAGCGCCTGACCGATGCCCAGGCCGGCTTCGACAACCAGACGCAGGAACCGGCAGTGCATCTGATGCTGGACGCAGCCGGTGCGCGCATCTTCAAGGATGTCACACGTGAAAACGTCGGCAAGCGCATGGCCATCCTGCTCATCGAAAAGGGCAAGGGTGAAGTCGTTACGGCGCCGGTGATCCGCACTGAAATCGGCGGCGGTCGTGTGCAGATTTCCGGCCGCATGACGACGACGGAAGCCAACGACACCGCCCTGCTGCTGCGTGCTGGTTCCCTTGCCGCGCCGATGGACATCATCGAGGAGCGCAC
>JAABQX010000051.1 GCA_011391215.1 Rhodocyclaceae bacterium | reverse complement strand
TCCGATCTGCGGTTGAAAAACAGTATCCGCTCCCGTCTGGAGCAACTTGCCGACCGCCTTGCCGAACTCGATGCCCTGTTGGGTGCCGAGGAAGCGACGCGCGACATGGAGGCTTTCCGCCGCCTGAACCGGGAGCGTGCCGAGATTGCCGAGGTCGTCGAATTGTTCGCTGCCTATCGTCAGGCCGAGGCGGACCTGGCGGCCGCCGCCGCGATGGAAGGCGATGCCGCAATGCGCGAGTTCGCGCGTGAGGAATCTGCCGCAGCGCAGGCAACCATGGCACACCTGGAAGATGATTTGCAGCGCGCCTTGTTGCCGCGTGATCCCGATGATGACAAAAGCGTGTTTCTCGAAATCCGTGCCGGTACCGGTGGCGACGAGTCGGCCCTGTTCGCCGGCGACCTGTTTCGCATGTATGCGCGCTTTGCCGAGCGCAACCGCTGGAAGGTCGAAATAGCGTCAAAGAGCGAGTCGGACCTAGGCGGCTACCGCGAGATCATTGCGCGCATCGAGGGTGCGGGAGTGTATGCCCGGCTCAAGTTCGAATCCGGCGGACATCGCGTGCAGCGTGTCCCGGAAACCGAGGCGCAGGGGCGCATCCATACCTCGGCGTGCACGGTGGCAGTGCTTCCGGAGGTCGATGTGGTTGACGACGTTGCCATCAACCCGGCCGACCTGCGCATTGACACCTTCCGGGCTTCGGGCGCCGGTGGCCAGCACATCAACAAGACCGATTCGGCGGTGCGCATTACCCATCTGCCTTCAGGTCTGGTGGTCGAATGCCAGGATGACCGCTCGCAGCATCGCAACAAGGCACAGGCGCTGAGCGTGTTGGCGGCGCGCCTCAAGGATATGCAGGTGCGTGCGCAGCAGCAGGAGCGGGCCAGCACACGCAAGTCGCTGATCGGCAGTGGCGACCGCTCAGAGCGCATCCGTACCTACAATTTCCCACAGGGGCGGGTGACCGATCACCGCATCAACCTGACGCTCTACAAGATCGACGCGATCATGGATGGCGATCTTGATGACCTGCTCGCCGGCCTGAATGCCGAACATCAGGCCGAGCAGCTTGCAGCGCTGGCGGGTGAGGGCTGAGCTTGACGCTGACGGAAGCATTGGCCGAGGCACGCCAGCGTATTCCACCTGCTGAAGTGCGTCTGTTGCTGGGGCATCTGCTAACCAGGCCAACCGCCTGGCTGGAGGCGCATCGGGAAGAAACGCTGACCACGGATCAACTTGCGGAGTTTCGTGCGTTGGTAGCCCGTCGCGCGGCGGGAGAACCGGTAGCCTATCTGCTCGGCAACCGCGAGTTCTACGGACGTGATTTCGCGGTGACGCCGGCCGTGTTGATACCGCGACCCGAAACCGAACTGCTGGTCGAGGTGGCGCTGGGAAAAGTCGGCACTGGCGGGACGGCGAAGATCCTCGACTTGGGAACCGGTAGCGGCTGCATCGCAATTACGCTGGCGCTGGAGTCGCCGGCGCAGGTGACGGCTGTAGATATCTCGCTGGCGGCGCTGTCTGTGGCGCGGGAAAATGCGGCACAGCTTGAGGCGAGCGTCGACTTCATCGAGAGCGACTGGTACACAGCACTGCCGTCCTCGCAGTTTGATCTCATCGTGGCCAACCCGCCCTATATTGCTGCGGATGACAGGCATCTGACCGAGGGCGACCTCCGCTTCGAGCCGCTGCAAGCCCTGACTGATCAGATGGATGGGGTGGCTGCTCTGCGGCGCATCATTGCCGACGCGCCAAGCTGCATGGCCGAAGGTGGCTGGCTGTTTTTCGAGCACGGCTACGATCAGGCCGCCGCAGTATTAAATTTGCTGCATGTTGCGGGATTTGCAGATATCGAGCAGCATTGCGACCTCGCCGGGATCGTTCGCGTCAGCGGTGGCCGGCGGGTTAGCGAGAATGCTTGTATTTAGGGCAATTAGTCAATAGAATCACGCCCTTTTAGCTTCGGCGTAATGCCGGCTAGGCCGGCATAAGCCTTCGCTGAAATTTCATTTTCCGGATTCTAGGGGAACCTTGTATGGTTGTTATCCGTCTTGCCCGCAGTGGCGCCAAGAAGCGCCCGTTTTTCAACATGGTCGTAACCGATTCGCGCAACCGTCGTGACGGTCGCTTTGTCGAGCGTGTTGGTTATTACAATCCGGTAGCCGCCGCCAACGAAAACGGCTTGTTCATCGATGCCGAGCGCTTGGCCTACTGGCAAGGCAAGGGTGCCCAGTTGTCACCCACCGCCGCACGTCTTGTCAAGCAAGCGGCTGTCGCCAAGGCCGCTTAAGTTCCATGGTCGTTTTGGGGCGAGTGACTGCCCCATACGGCGTGCAAGGCTGGGTCAGGTTGCATGCTTTCGGGGACGACCCGGGACGCTGGCGTGAAATTGACCGCTGGTGGCTGGGGCGAGAGGAAAATGACTTCTCCGGTTGGCGCGCCTATCCCGTGCAGGGCTTGCGATTGCATGGCAAAAGCTGGGTGGCAAAGCTGGTAGGTGTTGATGATCGCAATGGCGCCGAGCAACTCATCGGACTGTATGTCGGCGCACCGCGCAGCACCTTGCCAGCAACGGAGCCGGATGAGTATTACTGGGGCGATCTGGTCGGTCTGAGCGTGGTAAATGAAAAGCAGGAACCGCTTGGGCGTGTGGCCGAATTGATCGAGTCGGGCGCGCATGCGGTGATGGTGGTAATGGAGGGCGATACGCAGCGTTTGCTGCCTTTCGTCGGCCATGTCGTAAAAGAAGTTGATGTTGCAGCCGGCAAGATACAGGTCGACTGGGAACGTGACTGGTAACCGTGGCGGAACGAACGGGTTTGCGCTTCGATGTCATTACGCTGTTTCCGGAAATGTTCGCGGCGGTCACCGATTTCGGCATCAGCCGGCGAGCGCTGGAACGCGGCTTGTGGCAACTGGAGTGCTGGAATCCTCGCACCTGGGCCGACAACGCCTACGGTTCGGTAGATGACCGACCCTTCGGTGGCGGCCCCGGCATGGTGATGCAGGTGCAGCCGCTGGAAGAAGCGATCGGCGCTGCAAAGCTTGCGCGCGAAGCAGCAGGAGTCAATGCCGGGCCGGTGATTTATCTTTCACCGCAAGGCAAGCCGCTCAGCCACGCGAAAGTGGCGGAACTGGCGGTGGGCAGCGGAGCGATTCTGCTCTGCGGACGCTACGAAGGAATCGACGAGCGGTTGATCGCCCGTTGCGTGGATGAAGAAATATCTCTCGGAGATTTTGTACTCTCGGGGGGCGAAGTGGCTGCTCTGGCCTTGATCGATGCCTGTGTGCGGCAATTGCCTGGGGCATTGAATGATGCCGGTTCGGCGGTAGAGGATTCGTTTGTGGATGGGCTGCTGGATTGTCCGCATTACACGCGGCCCGAGGTGTATAAGGATATACCGGTGCCTGAAGTTTTGCTTTCCGGGCACCACGAGAATATCCGTCGCTGGCGGCTCAAACAGTCGCTGCTGCGGACCCGGGAGCGCCGCCCGGAGCTGTTTGCTAAATGGCTGGCGCAACGTGTAAAAAATGCTCGCGGTTTGAGCAAGGAAGAAGCGCAACTCCTGCGTGAAATCGAACCCGGTTGAAGCAATGGAGCTCTGCGGTCGTGATAGTGAAACTTGAAAAGGAAAAAACGACATGAACTTGATTGAGCAGTTGGAAAAAGAAGAAATCGAACGTCTGGGAAAAATCATCCCCGACTTCGCTCCCGGCGACACGGTGGTTGTCAACGTCAACGTGGTGGAAGGTGAGCGCAAGCGCGTCCAGGCGTTTGAAGGTGTGGTGATCGCCAGGCGTAACCGCGGCCTGAACTCCAGCTTCATCGTCCGCAAGATTTCGTCAGGCGAGGGCGTGGAACGTACCTTCCAGCTTTATTCCCCGCTGGTGGCCAGCATTGAACTCAAACGGCGCGGCGATGTGCGTCGTGCCAAGCTCTACTACCTGCGCGATCGTTCCGGAAAATCGGCGCGCATCAAGGAAAAGCTCACCAGAAAGGTTGTCGCAGCGAAAGTGTGAGTTTCGCTTCGCACCATGCAAAAGGGACGCTGCGGCGTCCCTTTTGCATTGAACTGCCGGCAAAGATCAGCGCGTCTTGTCGCGTTCGATCAGGGCGTAGGCCGAGTGATTGTGGATCGACTCGAAGTTCTCCGACTCGACAATGTATGCATCGATGCGCTGGTCGGCATTCAGGACGCCGGCCACATCGCGCACGATATCTTCGACGAATTTCGGATTGTCGTAGGCGCGCTCGGTAACCAGCTTCTCGTCGGGGCGCTTCAGCAGGCCAAAAAGCTCGCAGGAAGCCTGGCTCTCGGCCATCTGCACCAATTCCTCAATCCAGATGAAGCTGTTGGTGGTCGCGGTGATGGTGATGTGCGAGCGCTGGTTATGCGCGCCGCGCTCGGAAATTTTCTTTGAACAGGGGCAGAGGCTGGTCGCCGGCACGATGACGCGCGTAGTTTGCCGGTAACGATCGCCATCGAGCAGTTCCCCGACGAAGGTCACTTCGTAATCCATCAGGCTCTTGACCTTCGAAACGGGGGCTTCCTTGTTGATGAAATAGGGAAAGCTCATCTCCAGATGGCCGGTAACGGCTTCCAGGCGCTTCACCATCTCGCGAAGCATCGACTCGAAGCTTTCGACCGAAATCTCGCGCTCGTGGGCATTGAGGATTTCGACGAAACGCGACATGTGGGTGCCCTTGAAGTTATGCGGCAAACCTACGTACATGCTGAAGGTGGCGATGGTGTGCTGCACGCCACCCCCCTTGTCGAGAACTTTTACCGGGTGACGGATAGATTTGATGCCGACCTTGTCGATGGGCAACTGGCGCGAATCGATACTGGACTGAACGTCAGGTATAACCATGATGTCTTTCAGGTTCAAGGGGTTGTCTCCGTGGGGTCGGGGGTGCGGTCCAGTTTATGCCACCCCTCACTTCGAGCCCAGTATAACATACCCGATTAAATCACTCAACTAATGGTTGGAAGAAGTGCTTTGATACGTTGCACCAGAGAAGAAGAATTCAAGCCGAGCTCTGCCAACATCTGGCCTTGTTCTCCATGTTCGATAAAACAATCAGGCAAGCCCAGCCGATGCAGAGGCTTGACAATACCCATGTTCTCAAGGGCGTGGGCGACTTCTGAACCGGCGCCGCCGATCACGGCATTTTCTTCAAGCGTGACCAGCAGATCGTGGGTTTGCACCAATTCGCGAATCAATGCGACGTCAAGCGGCTTGACGAAGCGCATGTTCGCCACCGTGGCATCGAGGATGTCGCCAGCTTCGAGCGCCACCGCGAGCAGGGTGCCGAAGGCGAGGATGGCAACCCGGCGACCGTGGCGGCGAATCTCGCCCTTACCGATTTCAAGTGTGTCTAAAGTCGGCGCTGGCAGGACGGCATGACTGCCCGTACTCGAACCCCGCGGATAGCGTATGGCTGCCGGTCCGGGGTATTGGTAGCCGGTACTGAGCATGCGCCGGCATTCGGCTTCGTCGGCAGGTGTCATCACTACCATATTGGGGATGCAGGCCAGATAGGACAGATCGAAGGCGCCCTGATGCGTGGCGCCGTCCGCACCGACCAGCCCGCCACGATCAATGGCAAAGGTCACGTCGAGGTTTTGCAATGCGACGTCGTGGATTAACTGGTCGTAGGCGCGTTGCAGGAAGGTCGAGTAGATCGCCACTACGGGTTTCATGCCCTCGCAGGCCAGGCCGGCGGCAAAGGTCAGCGCATGCTGTTCGGCGATGCCGACATCGTGGTAGCGCGCCGGAAACTGCTCGGCAAAGTGCGTCATCCCCGAACCTTCGCACATGGCGGGCGTGATGCCGACCAGTCGCGTGTCGGTCGCCGCCATGTCGCACAGCCACTGGCCCATGACCTGCGTGAAGGTCAGCTTGCCGCCGCCCTTGCCAGACTGGATACCATTCGTGGCGTCGAACTTGGAAACCCCGTGATAAAGAATCGGGTCGACTTCGGCCAGTTTGTAGCCTTGGCCTTTTTTCGTCACGACATGCAGAAAGCGCGGTCCGGAAAGCTCGCGCATGTTTTGTAGGGTGGGGATCAGCGAATCGAGGTCATGGCCGTCGATCGGCCCGATGTAATTGAAGCCGAATTCCTCAAACAAGGTACCCGGTACGAACATGCCCTTGACGTGCTCCTCGGCGCGCTTGGCGATCTCCAGCAGCGAGGGTGCCATCGACAAGACCTTTTCGCCCGCCTTGCGCGCAGCATTAAAGGTGCGGCCGGACAGCAGGCGCGCCAGATACTTGTTAAGCGCACCGACCGGCTGGGAAATCGACATATCGTTATCGTTGAGGATCACCAGCAGGTTGGCGTCGATCACGCCGGCATTGTTGAGCGCCTCGAAGGCCTGGCCGGCCGACATGGCGCCGTCACCGATGATCGCCACGACATTTCGGCTCTCACCTTTGTACCGCGCCGCCACGGCCATGCCCAGCGCAGCGGAAATGGAGGTCGACGAATGGCCGACACCGAAGGTGTCATACGGGCTCTCGCTGCGGCGCGGGAAGCCGGAAACTCCGTCCTTCATGCGTAGCCGCGCCATACCGTCGCGGCGGCCGGTGAGCACCTTGTGCGCGTAGGTCTGATGGCCGACGTCCCACACCAGTCGGTCTTCCGGCGTATCGAATACATAGTGCAGGGCGATGGTGAGCTCGATGGTGCCGAGATTCGAGGACAAGTGCCCGCCGGTCTTGGCCACCGACTCCAGCAGGTATGCGCGCAGTTCTTCGGCCAACGCCGGCAATTGCTCGCGTGGCAATTGGCGCAAGGCGGCAGGATCGTCGATGGTTTCGAGCAGGGGAAAGGGCATATTCAGAAATTGCGCTCGGTAATGTAATCGGTCAAGGCAGCGAGGCGTCCGGTATCTACCTGAATGCTGGCCAACGCGGCGTGCGCCTCCTCGCGCAGGCGCGCAGCCATTTCCTTGGCACGCTCCAGACCGATCATGCTGACATAAGTGGGTTTGTCCTGGGCGGCATCCTTGCCGGCCGTCTTGCCGAGCGTCACAGTGCTGCCTTCGGCATCCAGAATGTCATCTACCACCTGGAACAACAGCCCGGCGCGGTTGGCGAAGTGGCCGAGTCCTTGCAATGTCGCCTCATCCGCAGCCCCGGTATGGGCGCCCAGCAGAACCGCCGCACGAATCAACGCGCCGGTTTTGTGAATATGCATGAACTCGAGCTCTTCGATGCTCAAGGCCATGCCGACGGCGGCCAGGTCGATGGCCTGTCCGCCCGCCATGCCGCGCGAACCGGCGGCTTGCGCCAGCAAGGTCAGCATCGTCAGTTGCCGCCCGGGGGCGGGGGCAGCGGGGTGTTCGGCCAGCAATTGAAACGCCAGAGTCTGCAGGGCATCGCCCACCAGCAACGCGGTGGCTTCGTCATATTCGACATGGCAGGTTGGCCGGCCGCGCCGCAACACGTCATTGTCCATGCAGGGCAGATCATCATGCACCAGCGAATAGGCATGGATCAATTCCACTGCGCAGGCCGCGCTATCGACTTGCTGCGGATCGGCGTCGACGGCTTCACCGGCCGCATGGCACAGCAGGGGCCGCATGCGCTTGCCGCCGCCCAGCACGCTGTAGCGCATGGCCGCGTGCAAGCGTACCGGCGCAGTGACGGGAACAGGCAGATAACGCTCCAGGGCAGTTTCGGTCCGCCGCTGGATCATGGCCATCCATGAGCTGAAATCGTTTCTCAACCCGCTTCGCCTTCCGCTGGAGTTTCACTGGTATCGGGAGTGGCGCCGGCGAAATCACGCAGCGCACCGTTTTCAAGGATGCTAATTTTCTGCTCCGCCTCGCCGAGGGTTTTCTGGCAATAGTTGCGCAATGCCATGCCGCGCTCGTAGGCCTTGAGGGACTCCTCAAGGGGCGCACCTCCGCCTTCCAGCGTTTGGACAATGCCTTCGAGCTCTTGCAGGGCAGCCTCGAACGAGGCGGGAAGTTTGGCTAAAATCGACTTCATGGGGCGAACTGACGTGTAGCGAACTCGTGAAAATAGCCTATGCAGACCCGATCGGTCAAATCCAGATCAAATTCGCTATACTTCCATTCCCCAGCGGCCGCCCCACTTGCCGCAGAATACAAGCCGGTTTTAGTTCCGGTATAACGTCCGCTAGCGCGGGCATTGGCCTTCTCTGAAACTGCGTTTTCGGGTTATTTATTTGAGATTGGTAAAATATGTCCGACATCGCGACCAAGGTGCAGCTTGCGCCAGGTGTTTCCCAGTTTCCTGTCGATTGGTATTTCGACAAAAAGATTTTTGAATTGGAGAAGCAGCTTATCTTCGATGCCGGGGCGGGGTATGTCGGTCATGAGCTGATGGTGCCCGAACTTCACAGCTATCGTTCCACCGAATGGTCTGACCACTCGCATCTCCTGGTGCGGCAGCCCGATGGCGTCTACCGGATGTCCAATGTCTGCCGCCACCGCCAGGCCATCATGCTGCAAGGAACGGGCACGGCACAGAACATCGTCTGCCCGATCCATCGCTGGACCTACGATACCGCCGGAGAGCTGATCGGCGCGCCGCATTTCCCGGCTAACCCCTGCCTCAACCTGCACAAGGAAAAGCTGGAAAGCTGGCAGGGTTTGCTGTTCAAGGGCCCGCGCTCCGCCAATAAGGACCTGGGCGGCATGAAGGTGGCAGGCGAACTCGATTTCTCCGGCTACAAGCTGGAGCATGTCGAGTTGCACCAGTGCAACTACAACTGGAAGACCTTCATCGAGGTCTATCTTGAGGACTACCATGTCGCGCCCTACCATCCGGGACTGGGTGGCTTCGTCACTTGCGACGATTTGACCTGGCAATTCGGCGACTGGTACTCGGTGCAGCGCGTCGGCCTTACCTCGCTGGCCAAGCCCGGCAGCAAGACCTACGCCCAGTGGCACAAGGCCGTGCTCGACTATTACAACGGTGCGCTGCCGCCGCATGGCGCGATCTGGCTTACCTACTACCCGAACATCATGGTCGAGTGGTATCCGCACGTGCTGGTTGTTTCCACCCTGATTCCACAGGATGTGGACAAGACGCTGAATGTTGTCGAGTTCTATTATCCCGAAGATATTGCCCTGTTCGAGCCCGACTTCATCAAGGCCGAACAGGCGGCTTACATGGAAACCGCCATCGAGGACGATGACATCGGCGAGCGCATGGATCGCGGCCGCCATGCACTCTACAAGCAGGGGCGTAGCGAGGTGGGCCCCTATCAGTCACCCATGGAAGATGGTATGCAGCACTTCCACGAGTTTTATCGCCGCATCATGGCAGGAGAGATTGCACAACGATGATTACCATAGACCACACCCAACGCCTGATGACCGTGGCCATTCTGGGCGAATTCACCCTCGACGATTTTCGCGAGTTCGAGGAATACGTGCTCGAAGAAGGTCGCTTCGACGGGCAACCGGATTTATTGTTCGACGTGACCGAGATGGCTGGTTTCACCGTCGACATGGCCTGGGAGGAAATCAAGTTCTCCCGCACGCATGGTGGAGATTTCCGCCGTATTGCGGTTGTCACCGACAGCCAATGGGTGGCCTGGAGCGCTTGGCTGGAACAGCTCTTTGTCAGTGCCGACCTGCGGGTCTTCGCAGATGCCGGTGAAGCGCGCACCTGGCTGACCACGGAGGGTGTTTGATGTACGACTTGATGGTGAGCGTCGATGCACTCGCCGCCCACATCGATGATCCTGACTGGTGCGTTTTTGACTGCCGTCACGATTTGCAAAACACCGCATACGGGCTGCAGGCCTATGCAAAGGGCCATATCCCCGGCGCATTGTTCATGCATGCCGACAATGACCTGTCGGGTCCGGTGACCGGCAGGAACGGGCGTCATCCGCTGCCTGATGTTGCCACCATTGCGGCGCGCTTGAGCGCCTGTGGCGTCGGTCCAGACACGCAGGTGGTGGCCTACGACAACGAGGGGAGTATTTTTGCCTCACGCCTGTGGTGGACCCTGCGCTGGCTCGGCCACGACAAGGTTGCAGTACTGGATGGCTGCCTGCCGGGTTGGCGGCGCGCCAAGCTGCCGCTGGAAACTGAAACCCGGCCGCGCCCGGCCGCGCAGTTCGTGCCCCGGCCGCGCGATATCCAGGTCGATACCGCCTATGTCCTGTCAAACCTCCGTGCGCCGCAGATGCTGTTGCTCGATGCGCGCAGCGAGGAACGCTACGCCGGCCAGAACGAGACCCTCGATCCGGTCGGCGGGCACATTCCGGGGGCGCTCAACCGCTTTTACTTCGACAACCTCGACGATGCCGGTTGCTATTTCAAGCCGGCCGATGAGTTGCGCGCCGAGTTTGACGACATTCTCGCCGGGCGCGACCCGGCCAGCGTCGTGCAGCAATGCGGTTCCGGCGTCACCGCCTGCCACAATTTGCTGGCGATGGAGATTGCCGGCCTGACGGGGTCGAAACTCTATGTTGGTTCGTGGAGCGAGTGGTGCAGCGATCCTTCCCGCCCCATCGCAGTTGGCGATCAGCCGGGATAACGCTGTAAGGCCCAGGCCACATGTTCGCGCACCAGCGCCGAAGGATGGTCCTGCCGGCTCATCAGGGCGGCAAAGACTGCCGGTGAGTTGGGTGCATTGCCTAATCCGACAGCGATATTCCGTAGCCAGCGTTCGTGGCCGATGCGCCGAATCGGCGACCCTGCCAGCCGGTCGTTGAAGTCGTTCTCGCTCCAGGCGAACAGATCGACCAGCGTGGCTCTATCCAGGCCATGCCGCGGGGCGAAATCGACCTCCTGCGTTAGCGGTGCGAAACGGTTCCACGGGCAGGCCAGTTGGCAATCGTCGCAGCCGTAGATGCGATTGCCGATCAATGGCCTTAGTTCGATGGGAATGCTGCCCTTGAGCTCGATGGTCAGGTAGGAAATGCAGCGACGCGCATCGAGTTGGTAGGGGCCAATGAATGCCTGCGTCGGGCAGCTGTCGAGGCATGCCTTACAGTCGCCGCAATGCGCGCTGACGGGTTCATCCGCTGGCAGCGGCAGATCGACAAAAATCTCGCCGAGGAAAAACCATGAGCCGGCCTCGCGCGTCAACAGCAGCGTGTGCTTGCCGCGCCAGCCGAGCCCGGCGTTTTTCGCGAGTTCAACCTCCATGACCGGCGCCGAGTCGGTGAACACGCGATAGCCAAAACTGCCGATCTCGTTACTCATGCGCTCGGCCAGTTTCTGCAAGCGGGCGCGTAGCAGCTTGTGGTAATCGCGCCCCAGGGCATAGCGGGATATGACAGCATGGGCAGGATCGTCTGAAAAGTCGGCACTGGCGGGACGGCTCATTGCAGGCCGATAATCCATGCGGCAGCTAATGACGCACTGCGTGCCGGGCACCAGCTCTGCTGGTCGAGCGCGCTGCGTGCCGTGGCGCGCCATATAATCCATTTCGCCGTGGCAACCGGCTGCCAGCCAGTTCAGCAAGCTGGTTTCCGCTGCGCCAAGGTCAATGCCCGCAAAGTTTACAGCGGCAAAGCCCAGGTCGCTGCCCCAGTCGCGAATCTTCTTCTTCAGCTCGATCCAGTCATGCATACCGCCGATGATACCTGTCGTGAATACACGCTGCCCGACGAGGCTGCGACGCTCCGTCTGGGGGCTGTGCTGGCTCAAGAGATGCCCCCGTCTGCCGTGGTTTACCTCGAAGGCGACCTCGGCGCAGGCAAAACCACGCTGGTACGCGGAGTGTTGCGAAAAGTCGGCGTTGGCGGGACGGCGAAGAGTCCGACCTACACGCTGGTTGAACCTTACGTAGTTTCTGGATTAAACTTATATCACTTTGATTTTTATAGATTCAGTTACCCGGAAGAATTTCTCGATGCAGGCTTGGATGAATACTTTGCAGATCGCGCACTCTGTCTGGTCGAATGGCCGGACCGGGCGCAGCCGTATCTGCCGCCTGCCGATCTGCGCGTCCAACTTGTGCTTGACGGTGCCGGGCGTCGTGCGCATATCGCATCCGGCAGTGCACGGGGGCAGCAATGGCTGAGCCGGCTGCCAACTTCTCTCGCCGCGACATCCTCCGCTATGCCGCCGCCAGCCTGACCCTGCTGGTCACGCCGGTCGCACGTGGCGCCGCCGGTACGTCACCCGCACCGACACTGCTGGCCGTGCGCGTCTGGCCCGCCAGCGACTACACCCGCGTGACGCTCGAGTACAACGCGTCACAGAGCCAGTCGCTGAAATTTACGCACCTGCTGTTGAAAGATCCCGACCGGTTGGTCCTCGACATTGAAGGCGTCGAGTTCAACTCGGTGCTTGCCAGCCTGCCCGGCAAGATTCTCGACAACGATCCGCAGATTCGCCTGATCCGCGCCGGCCGTTTCAAGCCCGGCGTGGTGCGCCTGGTCATCGAATTGAAGGGCGAGGTGAAGCCGCAGGTGTTCAGCCTCAAGCCAGTCGGCGAATACAGTCACCGGCTGGTACTCGACCTCTATCCTGCCGTGCCCCCCGACCCATTGCTGGCCTTGCTCGAGAAGCATGGCGGCACCGACGCGCCCGGTCGTCCGGAGCGTAAGCCGTCCCAGTCTGCGCCGCCTGTTGTCGATCGTCTGGTGACCGTGGTGATCGACCCCGGCCACGGCGGCGAAGATCCTGGTGCGATCGGGCATGGTGGCAACTATGAAAAAAACGTGGTGCTGGCGATCGCGCGGCGCATCAAGGCGAAGATCGATGCCGAACCGAACATGCGCGCGGTGCTGACGCGCGACGGCGACTACTTCATCCCGCTCGGCCAGCGGGTGGCCAAGGCACGTCGTGTCAATGCCGACCTGTTCATGTCGGTGCATGCCGATGCTTTCGTCAAGCCCACCGCGCGCGGCTCGTCTGTCTTCGTGCTGTCCGAAAATGGCGCCTCGTCCTCGGCGGCGCGCTGGCTGGCGAACAAGGAAAATGCGGCCGACCTGATCGGTGGCGTTAACCTTGGCGTCAAGGATCCGCACCTCGCCCGTACGCTGTTCGATCTCTCTCAGACCGCCACGCTCAACGACAGCCTGAAGCTTGGCAAGGCCGTATTGGGGGAAATCGGCGGCATCAACACCCTGCATTCGGGCCGTATCGAGCAGGCCAGCTTCGCCGTGCTGAAAGCCCCGGACATTCCCTCCATCCTTGTCGAGACCGCCTTCATCTCGAATCCCGAGGAAGAGAAACGGCTGGCCGACGAGGCTTATCAGGACAAGATGGCCGATGCCCTGATGTCCGGCATACGAAGGTATTTTGCGCAGAATCCCCCCCTCGCCAAGTCCAAGGTGGCGTCGGCTTTGTAGCAGGGGCGGACTGCTACAATTCGCCGTTTCCAGTCAATCTCCAATCCCAGCGTCAATGCTGCTTCACTGCACTTTTCCGGCGCAGGCCGCAATTTCCCGCGTGCTCGCCATCGGCAACTTCGACGGCCTGCATCTCGGTCATCGCGCCCTGCTCGAACGTTTGACTGCCACAGCACGCCAGCATGGCTTGCCGCCGGCAGTGATGACCTTCGAGCCGCACCCGCGCGAATTGTTCACCCCCGAACAGGCACCGGCGCGCCTGACGAGCCTGCGCGAGAAACTGGCGCTGCTGGAAAGCTGCGGCATCGAGGAAATCTTCTTGCTGCATTTCAGCCGCAAGCTGGCAGGATTGAGCGCGGCGGAGTTCATCGAGCGTGTGCTGGTGCAAGGTCTGGCGGCGCGCCACTTGATCATCGGTGACGATTTTCGTTTCGGCAAAGGCCGCGCCGGCGATTTCGCCATGTTGCAAGCGGCGGGGCTGCAGCACGGCTTCGGCGTTGAAGCCATGCACACCATCGAAATCGGTGGCGAGCGCATCTCCAGTTCTGCTGTGCGCGACGTGCTGGGCGCGGGCGATCTCGAACATGCGGCGCGCCTGCTGGGCCGTCCCTACAGCATCGCCGGCCGCGTCGTGCATGGCGACAAGATTGGCCGCAAGCTGGGTTTCCCGACCGCCAACATCCAGCTCAAGCGCAAGCGGGTGGCGCTTACCGGCGTGTTTGCCGTCACCGTTTCCGGCCTCGACAAGCGCCATCTGCCCGGCGCCGCCAGTCTCGGTGTGCGACCGACGCTCGGCGCGGGGCTGCGCCCGGTGCTTGAAGTCCACTTGTTCGATTTCGACCGCGAAATTTATGGCCAGCACCTGACTGTGCACTTTCTGCACAAGTTGCGCGACGAAGCCCGCTACGATTCATTTGAAGCACTCACCGCACAAATCGCCCGCGACGTGGTAGCGACCCAGGATTACTTTGCAGGGAAACAGATTGGTTAAATTTTGAGTGAATGAGATGGCCGACCAGAAAGCTGATTATCGCAAAACCCTAAACATGCCCGACACCGCGTTCCCGATGCGCGGCGATCTTGCCAAGCGCGAGCCGGGCTGGGTGAAGGACTGGCAGGAGAAGCAGCTTTATCAGCAGATCCGCGCGGCATCGCAAGGCCGCCCGCGCTTCGTGCTTCACGATGGCCCTCCCTATGCCAACGGCGACATCCACATCGGCCATGCGGTGAACAAGATTCTCAAGGACATCATCGTCCGTGCCAAGACCTTGTCCGGCTTCGACGCGCCCTACATTCCCGGCTGGGATTGCCATGGCCTGCCCATCGAGCACCAGATCGAAAAGACCCACGGTAAGCACCTGCCCTCCGACCAGGCGCGGGCGCACTGCCGCGTCTATGCGCAGGAGCAGATCGAGCGGCAGAAGAAGGATTTCATCCGCCTCGGTGTGCTCGGTGATTGGGATCATCCCTACAAGACCATGGAGTACTGCACCGAGGCCGACGAAATCCGTGCGCTCGGCGAGATGTACCGGCGCGGCTACCTGTTCAAGGGCTTGAAGCCAGTTAACTGGTGCTTCGATTGCGGTTCGGCGCTCGCCGAGGCTGAGGTCGAGTATGCCGACAAGAAATCTCCCGCCATCGACGTCGCCTTCCCGCTCGATGCCTCCGAGCGTGGCCGGCTGGCCGGTGCGTTCGGCATTGACACGTTGCCGGGAAAAACCGTCTACGCCGTGATCTGGACAACGACGCCCTGGACGATTCCCGGCAACCAGGCGCTTAACATCCACCCCGAGTTCGTTTATGAATTGGTCGATACGTCGAAAGGCCTACTGATTCTGGCGGCCGAATTGCGCGCCTCTGCTTTGGAGCGTTTCGGTCTGGAAGGCAAAGTGCTGGGCGCCTGTCACGGCATCGCGCTCGATCGCATGGTGTTCCGTCACCCGTTCTACGACCGTGCCTCGACGGTGTATCTCGGCGATTACGTCACGCTCGACACGGGTACCGGCATCGTGCATAGCGCGCCGGCCTACGGGCTGGAAGACTTCGATTCATGCCGCCGCGCCGGCATGAAGAACGACGAGATTCTCACTCCCGTGCAGGGCAATGGTCGCTTCGCCGAGAGCCTGCCGTTCTTCGGCGGTCTGAATGTCTGGAAGGCCAACCCGGAAATCATCGCCAAGCTCGCCGAGGTCGGATCGCTCATGGCGAGCAGCGAGATCGTCCACAGCTACATGCATTGCTGGCGCCACAAGACGCCGATCATTTATCGTGCCACGACGCAGTGGTTCGTAGGCATGGACCGGCAACCCAATGAGGGAGAAACCTTGCGCACGGCA
>JAABQX010000050.1 GCA_011391215.1 Rhodocyclaceae bacterium | reverse complement strand
ATTCGGGAAGTTGCGCGTCGAGGTCGACACCGCCGTGCTGCCCTTCTTGATCTGCGCCTGGTTGCCCATGCACAGGCTGCAGCCGGGCATTTCCATGCGTGCGCCGGACTTGCCGAGGACCGAGTAGTAGCCTTCCTCGTTGAGGATCATGGCGTCCATCTTGGTCGGCGGGGCGATCCACAGACGCGTCGGTATATCGCTCTTGCCGTCGAGGATCTTGCCGGCGGCGCGGAAGTGGCCGATGTTGGTCATGCAACTGCCGATGAAGACTTCATCAATTTTTTCGCCGGCGACATCACTGAGCACCTTGACGTCGTCCGGATCGTTCGGGCAGGCGAGGATGGGTTCCTTGACATCGGCGAGGTCGATCTCGATCACGGCGGCGTATTCGGCGTCGGCATCGGGCTGGAGCAGGGTGCCGTTGGCGATCCACGCTTCCATGGCCAGAATGCGGCGGGCGAGTGTGCGCTTGTCTTCGTAGCCCTCGGCGATCATCCACTTCATCAGCGTGATGTTGGAGCGCAAATACTCGACAACCGGTTCCTTGTTGAGGCGCACCGAACAGCCGGCGGCCGAGCGTTCGGCGGAGGCGTCGGTGAGCTCGAAAGCTTGTTCCACCTTGAGGTCGGGCAAGCCTTCGATTTCAAGGATCTTGCCGGAGAAGATGTTCTTCTTGCCCTGCTTGGCGACGGTGAGGTGGCCGGCCTTGATGGCGTAGAGCGGAATCGCATTGACCAGATCACGCAGCGTGATGCCGGGCTGCAGCTTGCCCTTGAAGCGCACCAGCACCGATTCCGGCATGTCGAGCGGCATCACGCCGGTGGCGGCGGCGAAGGCGACGAGGCCGGAACCAGCGGGGAAAGAGATGCCGATCGGGAAGCGGGTGTGGCTGTCGCCGCCGGTACCGACGGTGTCGGGCAGCAGGAAGCGGTTCAACCAGCTATGGATAACGCCGTCGCCGGGTTTGAGCGAGATACCGCCGCGCGCGGTGATGAAGCTCGGCAGGGTGCGATGGGTCTTGACGTCGACCAGCTTCGGATAGGCGGCGGTGTGGCAGAAAGACTGCATCACCAGGTCGGCCGAGAAGCCGAGACAGGCGAGGTCTTTCAGTTCGTCGCGCGTCATCGGGCCGGTGGTGTCCTGCGAGCCGACCGAGGTCATGCGTGGTTCGCAATAGGTGCCGGGGCGTACGCCCTTGCCTTCAGGGAGACCGACAGCGCGACCGACCATCTTCTGCGCCAGCGAGAAGCCCTTGCCCGAATCGGCGGGGACGCCGGGTAGGCGGAACAGGGTGGAAACGGGCAGGCCGAGAATCTCCCGGGCGCGCGCAGTGAGGCCGCGACCGATGATCAGCGGAATGCGGCCGCCGGCGCGCACTTCGTCGAAAATGACTTCTGACTTGACCTTGAATTCAGCAATCACGGTACCGTTCTTCAGCGCCTTGCCTTCATAAGGGCGCAGTTCGACCACGTCGCCCATATCCATCTGGCCGACATCGAGTTCGATCGGCAGTGCGCCCGCATCTTCCATGGTGTTGTAGAAAATCGGGGCGATCTTGCTGCCAAGGCAGACGCCGCCGAAACGCTTGTTCGGTACGAAGGGGATGTCTTCGCCGGTGAACCACAGCACGGAGTTGGTGGCGGACTTGCGCGAGGAACCGGTGCCGACGACGTCGCCGACATACGCCACGAGGTGACCCTTGGCCTTGAGGGCATCGAGTTGCTTGAGCGGGCCGCGTGCGCCGGGTTCGTCGGCTTCAATACCGGGGCGCGGATTTTTCAGCATGGCCAGCGCGTGCAGCGGAATGTCGGGGCGGCTCCAGGCGTCGGGGGCAGGGGAGAGGTCGTCGGTATTGGTTTCACCGGTGACCTTGAAGATGGTGACGGTGAGCGACTTAGGGACTTCGGGGCGCGAGGTGAACCACTCAGCATCGGCCCAGGACTGCATCACCGACTTGGCGTTGGCATTGCCGGCTTTGGCTTTCTCGGCGACGTCGTGAAAGAAGTCGAACATCAACAACGTGCCCTTGAGGCCCTTGGCGGCGACGGCACCGACTTCGGCATCATCGAGCAGATCGATGAGCGGCTTGACGTTGTAGCCGCCGAGCATCGTGCCGAGCAATTCGGTCGCTTTAGCGCGTGAAATCAGCGCACATGCCGTTCCGCCAGCGCCGACTTTTGCGAGGAACTCAGCTTTCACCTTGGCTGCATCATCGACGCCCGCTGGCACGCGGTGGGTGATGAGATCGACGAGCGTCGCTTCTTCATCTTTGGGTGGGGCCTGCAGCAGTGCAACCAGTTCGGTAGTCTGCTGCTTGGTCAGGGGCAGGGGCGGGATGCCCTGTGCGGCGCGTTCGGCGACATGGGCACGGTAGGCTTCGAGCATGATGGTGTCCTCTTGGTGTGTGATGTTCAGCTAAAAAAACGGTTGGTCAAATCAGCGGGCAGTGCAACGCCGGTGGCATGAGCGCGTTGCAGCAGTTCCCAGTAAAAACGGTAAGACGCGCGGTCGTGCAGGCGCCCGGCAATCTGGATCGGCCCCCAGGCGGCATCCGCAGCAGCGCAAAGAATGGCGCCGGCATCGTCCACTTCGGCGAAGTCGGGGCGCATCGCGGCGACGATGGGTTCGATCTGGTTCGGGTGGATGCTCCACATGCGCAGGAAACCGAACTCCTGGCGGGCGCGTTTTGCATCGGCTGCCACGACGGAAATATCACGAAATTCGGTGGTGACGTTGTGCGTCGGCACGATGCCGTTGCCGAGCGCGGCGGCAGCAATTTCGCACTTGGCGCGGAAGATCAGCGGATGGTCGAATTGTCCGGGTGAGCGCATCGCGCTGGACGGTATCGCGCCATGGTGGGCGCTGACGTAATCCATCAGGCCGAAGTCGAGCGATTCGACCTGGGGCAGGGCGGCGATTTGCCAGACATCGCGCAGCGCGCCGGGTGTCTCGATCAGCACATGCACCGGAATTTTCACCGTACTGTGGTGGCGGGCCAGCGTTTCGGCCATCCAGGCGAGTTGCGTCTGTACATCGGCGAGGCACGTCGGCTTCGGCAGCACGACATAGGGAATGCGTGGCGCCGCTTCGCGCAGCAGGATTTCCAGGTCGGCACGCCAGAATTCGTGATGGGCGTCGTGAATCCGCACGCCCATGCGTTGGTGCTGGTTTTCCGGTGCATTGAGCAGTCGGGCGATCAGCGTCGCGTGTTCGATTTCGCCGCCGGCCGGCGCGCCGTCTTCGCAATCGGCGGTGATATCGAAGATCGGCCCCAGTTCATTCTGCAACTGGAGCGCCTTGCCGATCAGCTTTTCACTGCCAGCATAATGTTCGCAGGCGGCCAGCGCGGGAAACGGCCGGCCGCCTGTGTAAAGCACTTCGGCGGGGTGAAGTGCCATATTTACCCGCAATCAGGCAAACAGATGCTTGACGCCGTCACGCTCTTCGGTGAGTTCCTTGAGCGTGAAGTCCATTTTCTCGCGCGAGAAGGCGTCGATTTCCAGGCCTTTGACCACCTCCCACTTGCCATTCGCGCAGGTGCAGGGCACGCCGTAGATCATGCCTTCGGGAATGCCATAGGAACCGTCGGAAACCACGCCCATGGTCACCCAGCCACCATTGGTGCCGTGGTTCCAGTCGCGCATGTGATCGATGGCGGCGTTGGCGGCCGAGGCAGCGGACGAGAGGCCGCGTGCTTCGATGATCGCTGCGCCACGCTTGCCGACCTTCGGGATGTATTCGTTCTTGTACCAGGCTTCGTCATTGACGAGCGCGGGTGCGGCCTTGCCGGCGACGGTGGCGAAACGGATATCCGGGTACATCGTTGGCGAGTGGTTGCCCCAGACGACCATTTTCTGCACATCGGTGACAGATGCCTTGGTGCGGGTGGCCAATTGCGAGATGGCGCGGTTGTGGTCGAGGCGCATCATCGAGGTGAATTGCTCGCGCGGCAGGCTCTTCGCGGTGTTCATGGTAATCAGCGCATTGGTGTTGGCCGGGTTGCCGACAACGATGAGTTTCAGGTCACGGGCCGCAGCCACGTCGATGGCCTTACCTTGTTCCGTGAAGATCTTGGCGTTCTCGAGCAGCAAGTCCTTGCGCTCCATGCCTGGGCCGCGCGGCTTGGCGCCGACCAGCAGTGCTTGTTGTGCGTCCTTGAAGGCGACCAGCGGATCGGCGGTGCCGATCATGTCGTGCAGCAGCGGGAAGGCGCAGTCTTCGAGTTCCATCATGACGCCCTTAAGCGCGGCTTGCGCTTTTTCCATGGGCAGTTCGAGCATTTGCAGGATGACGGGCTGATCCTTGCCGAGCATTTCGCCGCTGGCGATGCGAAACAGCAGGGCGTAACCGATTTGTCCGGCAGCGCCGGTCACTGCAACTCGAACGGGGGCTTTGGCCATGAAGAACTCCTTGGATTATGGGTGGCGAACGAAAACTTGACGAAAGAAATCATAGCGGGAATTGTTGCGGTGTGTCAATAGCTATCTTATATCTTGTATAAGACATAAGATGACCTATGGACGTGATGGAGATTTTATGTTTCAATCTGTTTCCATGACGCGCCAGACTTCGATGGAATCTCCCACTTTCAGTCCACTTTACCGCCAGATCAAGGGCCTGATCCTGCAGTCTCTGGATAACGGCGAATGGCGGCCGGGTGAAGCAATTCCCAGCGAAACGGAACTGGCGTCTCGCTTCAGTGTCAGTCAGGGTACGGTACGCAAGGCGATCGACGAGATGGCGTCAGAAAACCTGCTGGTGCGCCGCCAGGGCAAGGGAACCTATGTGGCAAGTCACAGTGACCCACGCGCTTTCTTCCGGTTTTTGCGTCTGGTGCCGCTTTCCGGCGCGATCGAGAATACGCGCAGCACTCCGCTCGAATGCTGGCGTGCCAAGGCAGGCGTCGAGGCCGCGCGCGTGCTGGGATTGAAGGCCGGTGATCCGATCATCGTGGTGCGCCGTCTGCTCGAGTTTTCTGAAAAGCCGGTGGTCGTCGATGAAATTTACCTCCCGGGAGAAATCTTCAGCGGGTTGTCGCTTGAGGTTTTGAGAGAGTCTGAATCCTCGTTGTACAGCTTGTTCGAAAACAAATTCGGGGTACGCATGATTCGCGCCGAGGAAAGATTGCGTGCCGTGGCGGCCGATCGCATCAGTGCCGACTTGTTGGGGGTTTCAGAAGGCAGCCCGCTGCTGTCTGTCGAGCGCACCAGTTTCACTTACGGCGATCGCCCGGTCGAATGGCGGCGCGGGTTGTATTCGACGGCGGCGCACTGTTATTTGAATGATCTTGGATGATAAAGTCGGATTTACTTACGGTGGTATATTGCGCTGCACCATAAATGGAGTGACAGTGAGATGATGGAATTGATCAAAAAACGACCGAAGTATCTGAACCTTGTTCAGATAAAACTGCCCATTGCCGGCTTCGCCTCGATCTTGCATCGCGTCAGCGGCATCGGCCTGTTCCTGATGTTGCCCCTGTTGATCTGGCTGCTCGAACTTTCCCTGCGCTCGGCGGAAAGTTTTCAAGCCTTGCAGGCGGTCATTGCCAACCCATTCGTCAAACTGATTTTGATCGGTTTGTTGTGGGCCTTCCTACACCACTTTTTCATGGGTGTCCGTATCCTGCTGATCGATGTCCATGTGGGCGTGGATAAAGCCAGCGCGGGCATGACTGCCAAGGTGGTGCTGGCCGTCAGCCTGGTGCTGACGCTGCTTCTGGGAGCGAAATTATGGTGAATCGCAAAATTGTCGGCGCCCATTACGGACTCAAAGACTGGCTCGCCCAGCGTATCACCGGGGTGATGATGGCAATCTACGCCGTGCTCATGGCGGTTGCCTTGGTGAGCGGTGCAGGTTCCAGTCATGAAAGCTGGAAAGAATTCATGTCCTGCGGACTGGTCCGCTTTGCCAGTTTTCTGTTCATCGTCAGCCTGTGCTGGCATGCCTGGGTTGGCGTGCGCGATATCTGGATGGATTACATCCAGCCGGCCGGCATCAAACTCGTCATGCATGTGCTGACCCTGTCGGCCCTGATCGGTTATGCCGGCTGGGCAACGCAGATTATCTGGAGGCTCTGAGACGAACATGAGTGTGAACGTTACCGTCCGCAAATTCGATGCAGTGATCGTCGGTGCCGGCGGCGCCGGCCTGCGCGCTGCGATCCAGCTTTCCGAGGCCGGCCTCAAGACGGCCGTGCTGACCAAGGTTTTCCCCACCCGCTCGCACACGGTTGCTGCCCAGGGTGGCGTGGCAGCATCGCTCGGTAATTCCGAGGAAGACCACTGGCACTGGCACATGTACGACACCGTCAAGGGTTCCGACTGGCTCGGTGACCAGGATGCCATCGAGTTCATGTGCCGCAAAGCCAACGAGTGCGTCATCGAGCTCGAACACTATGGCATGCCGTTTGACCGTACCGATAACGGCCGCATCTACCAGCGCCCCTTCGGCGGCCACATGTCGAACTTCGGCGAAAAGCCGGTACGCCGCTCCTGCGCTGCCGCCGACCGCACCGGGCACGCCATGCTGCATGCGATGTACCAGCGCAACATCAAGGTGAATACACAGTTCTTCATCGAATGGATGGCGCTCGACCTGATCCGCGATGCCGAGGGCGAAGTGCTGGGCGTGATCGCCATGGAGATGGAAACCGGCGAGATTCATGCCTTCCACTCCAAGGCAACCATTTTGGCTACGGGCGGTTCGGGGCGCATCTATTACTCTTCGACCAACGCATTCATCAATACCGGCGATGGTGTCGGCATGGCGGCGCGTGCCGGCATTCCGCTCGAGGACATGGAATTCTGGCAATTTCACCCCACCGGTGTGGCCGGCGCGGGCGTACTGATCACTGAAGGCGTACGCGGCGAAGGCGGCATCCTGCGCAACGCGCAAGGCGAGCGCTTCATGGAACGCTATGCGCCGAACGCCAAGGATCTGGCTTCGCGCGACGTGGTCTCGCGGGCGATGGTCACCGAGATCAACGAAGGGCGCGGTTGCGGGCCGAACAAGGATTACGTGCTGCTCGATATCACTCACCTGCCTCCTGAAACCATCATGAAGCGTCTGCCGGGCATCCACGAAATCGCTGTGCAGTTTGCCGGCGTCGATGCGTTGAAGGATCCGATCCCCGTGGTACCGACCTGCCATTACCAGATGGGTGGCATTCCGACCAACTTCAAAGGTCAGGTCGTTGTGCCGGGCCGGCGCACCATGAACGAGGAAGTCCCCGGTCTTTATGCCGCCGGTGAGTGTGCCTGCGCCTCGGTGCATGGCGCCAATCGTCTCGGCACCAATTCGCTGCTCGACCTGCTGGTATTCGGCAAGTCGGCCGGCGAGACCGCTGTCGACGAGCTTAAAAAATCACCCAAGCCACACAAGGAATTGCCGGCTGGCGCTTTTGACAAAACACTGGCGCGCCTGGATCGTCTCAATACGCAGAAGAATGGCACCAGCGTGCATGAAACGCGACTCACCATGCAGCGCACCATGCAAAAACACGCCGGGGTTTTCCGCTTCAACGATCTGATGAAAGAAGGCGTACAGAAGATTCTCGAAGTGCAGAAGGATGTGCAGCAGACCGAGATCAAGGACAAGTCGAAGGTCTTCAACACCGCACGTATCGAAGCGTTGGAACTCGACAATCTGATCGAGGTGGCCGTCGCCACGATGGTTTCTGCCGAGGCGCGCAAGGAAAGCCGTGGTGCGCATGTGCGCGACGACGCGCCCGATACGCCGGAACATCCGAATGGCCGTGACGACACCAATTGGCTCAAGCATTCCCTTTGGTTCAAGGAAGGTAACCGCCTGGAGTACAAATCGGTCACCCTGCGTCCGCTGACGGTTGACACCATCGCGCTGAAAACGCGCGCCTATTAAGAGAGCGACGATGACTACCCGAACCCTTCAGTTCAAGATCTATCGCTACGATCCCGATCAGGATCAGAAGCCCTATATGCAGGACATCGAGATCGAGGTGGATGCCACCGATCGCAAGTTGCTTGATGTCATGGTGAAACTCAAGGCCAAGGATGATTCCATCGCCTTCCGCCGCTCCTGCCGCGAGGGTGTCTGCGGTTCCGATGCGCTGAATATCAACGGCCGCAACGGCCTGGCCTGCCTGACCGATATCAACTCGTTTCCCGAAGGAAAACCGATCATGCTGCGCCCCTTGCCCGGGCTACCGGTGATTCGCGACCTGATCGTCGATATGACGCAGTTTTTCAAGCAATACCACTCGATCAAGCCCTACCTCATCAACAACGATCCGCCGCCCGAGCGCGAGCGCCTGCAATCGCCCGAGGATCGGGAGGAGTTGAACGGCCTCTACGAGTGCATCCTGTGCGCCTGCTGCTCGACGTCATGCCCCTCATTCTGGTGGAACCCGGACAAGTTCGTCGGCCCGGCCGGTTTGCTGGCGGCCTATCGTTTTATCGCCGATACGCGCGATCAGGCCACCAACGAACGCCTGGATAATCTGGAAGATCCGTATCGCCTGTTCCGTTGCCACACCATCATGAATTGTGTCGATGTCTGCCCGAAGGGACTCAATCCCACCAAGGCCATCGGCAAGATCAAGGACATGATGGTAAAGCGGGCGATCTGAAGCATGGAAGATCCGATAGCCGAACTGCGGCGCGTCCGCACCGAAAGGCTCCGCTGGCATAGCCGGCGTGCGCTGCTGGAACTCGATCTGGTTTTACAACGCTTCTGGCAAAAACAGCCGGAAGCTCTGGCGGGGGAGCAGGCAGAGGTTCTCGAGCGTCTGCTGGTGATGGAAGACCACGATTTATGGGAACTGCTGAGTGGCCGGCAAGATGCCGGCGACCCGGTGATGCAAGATATGGTCGTGCTGTTACGACAGCCGGCCGGTTCATTTTAGGACTTACGACAGGGGACTGTTATGACGCAACGCACCGCCACCTTGAACTTCAACGGCAAGACCACCGAATTTCCGATTTATTCCGGAAGCATCGGCCCGGATGTGATCGACATCACCAAGCTCTACGGCCAGACCGGCGCCTTTACCTATGACCCGGGCTTCATGTCTACGGCGGCGTGCCGCTCGTCGATTACCTATATCGACGGCGACAAGGGCGAGCTGCTCTATCGCGGCTATCCCATCGAACAACTGGCCGAAAAGTGCAATTTTCTTGAAGTCTGCTACTTGCTGAAGAACGGTGAGTTGCCGAACCAGGCCCAGCATACCGACTGGCTGGCGCGCGTGCGCAAGCACACCATGGTGCATGACCAGTTGACGAAGTTTTACAGCGGTTTCCGTCGTGATGCGCATCCGATGGCGGTCATGGTCGGCGTCGTTGGCGGTCTTTCAGCCTTCTATCACGACTCGCTGGATATCAGCAATCCGGAACACCGCATGGTGGCGGCGATCCGCCTGATCGCGAAAATGCCGACCATCACGGCGATGGCCTATCGCTATAACAGCGGTCTGCCGTTCATGTATCCGAAGAACGAGTACGACTACGCGACGAACTTCCTCTACATGATGTTCGCCAACCCCTGCGAGGAGTTCAAGCCGAACCCCGTGCTGTCGCGCGCACTCGATCGCATCCTGATCCTGCACGCTGATCATGAGCAGAATGCCTCGACTTCAACAGTGCGCCTGGCCGGTTCGTCGGGCGCCAACCCGTTCGCCTGCATCGCCGCCGGCATCGCCTGCCTGTGGGGCCCCGCACACGGCGGGGCGAACGAAGCCTGCCTGAAGATGCTTGAGGAAATCGGTGACGTTTCCCGCGTACCCGAGTACATCAAGCGTGCCAAGGACAAGAACGATTCATTCAAGCTGATGGGCTTTGGCCATCGCGTCTACAAAAACTTCGATCCGCGCGCCAAGCTGATGCGCGAAACCTGCCACGAAGTCCTGAACGAACTCGGCCTGCACAACGACCCGCTCTTCAAGCTGGCGCTCGAGCTCGAAAAAATTGCCCTCGAGGACGAGTACTTCATCGAGAAGAAGCTCTACCCGAACGTCGATTTCTATTCGGGCATTGTCCAGCGCGCGCTTGGCATCCCGACCAAGATGTTCACCGGTATCTTTGCCATGGCGCGCACCATCGGCTGGATCGCCCAGTGGCACGAGATGATCGGCGATCCGGAGCAGAAAATCGGCCGCCCGCGCCAGTTGTACACAGGTGCGCCGCATCGCAATGTCGTAGAAATCGCTAAACGCTGAACCCCGGAGGAAGGGTGGCCCAAGTTTTCGGGACACCCTTTTTTTCATCCCTACCCATTAATTGAGGTGATGGCATGATGAAACAATTGTTGGCGAACTCCTACCTCTTCGGCACGAATATTCCCTACGTCGAAGAGTTGTACGAGACCTACCTGTCTAATCCTGCCGGCGTCGAACCGGCGTGGCGCGACTATTTTGACAAGCTTGCCATTCTGCCGGGCGTAGGTGCCTACAACGGCCCCGATGTGGCGCATACCCCCGTCATCACCGGGTTCGCGCAACGTGCCAAGGAAGGAACGCTGCATGCTGTCCCGCGCGGTTCGGCAGTTGCCGAAAAACAGACCAAGGTGCTGCAGCTCATCAATGCCTATCGGACGCTAGGCAATCGCTGGGCGCAACTTGACCCGCTGAAGCGCCAGAGCCGGCCGGAAGTCGCCGAGCTTGATCCGTCTTTCTACGGCTTTACCGAGGCCGATCTATCGACTTCTTTCCGCACCGGTTCGTTCGACATGGGGGTCGAGGAAGCCACGCTACGCGAGATTCTCGAAGCCTTGCGCCTGCGCTACTGCGGCCATATCGGTGCCGAATACATGTACATCGCGGATGTGGCGCAAAAGCGCTGGATCCAGGCACGCTACGAGCCGGCCCGCAATGCGCAGCGCTATTCCGATGCTGACAAAAAACGTTTCCTGGCATCGATTACCGCTGCCGAAACTCTAGAGCGTTACCTGCATACGCGTTTTGTCGGCCAGAAGCGTTTCTCGCTCGAGGGCGGCGAATCGATGATCCTGTCGATGGATCAGCTGATCCGCTCTGGCGGCACCATGGGCGTCAAGGAAATCGTCATCGGCATGGCCCACCGCGGGCGTCTGAATGTGCTGGTGAACACGCTGGGCAAGCAGCCCAGCATGCTGTTCGACGAGTTCGAAGGCAAGAAAAAGAGCGATCTGATCGCCGGCGACGTGAAATACCACATGGGTTATTCCTCCGACGTCGCCACGCCCGGCGGCCCGGTGCACCTCACGCTGGCTTTCAACCCTTCACACCTCGAAATCGTCAACCCGGTGGTCGAAGGTTCGGTCTATGCACGGCAGAATCGGCGCGGCGCGGCCGGCAAGATGGAAGTGCTGCCGGTGCTGATCCATGGCGATGCCGCCGTGGCGGGGCAGGGCGTCAATCAGGAAATGCTCAACTTCTCGCAAACGCGCGGCTATGGCACGGGCGGCACGGTACACATCGTGGTCAACAACCAGATCGGCTTCACTACCTCCGATCCGCGCGACCTGCGCTCCTCGATCTATTGCACCGATATTTTCAAGATGGTCGAAGCGCCGATCTTCCACGTCAATGGCGACGATCCGGAAGCGGTGGCTTTTGTCACCGAACTGGCACTCGAATTCCGCCACGAATTCAAGAAGGACGTGGTGGTCGATATCATCTGCTTCCGCAAGCTTGGCCACAACGAGCAGGACGAGCCGATGGTGACGCAGCCGCTGATGTACAAAAAGGTAAATGCGCATCCCGGCACCCGCAAACTTTACGCAGAAAAGCTGATCGGCCAGAACGTGATTGCTGCCGGCGAAGACGAGCAGATGATCAAGGATTACCGTGCGGCGATGGATGCCGGCAGGCATCTGACGGATCCGGTGATCACCGACTACAAGAGCAACACGGCGGTCGATTGGGCGCCCCATGTCGGTGCGGTCTACACTGAAAAATGCGATACCACCGTCCCGCTCAAGGAATTGCAGCGTCTTGGCGAACGGCTGACCGCCATTCCACCCAATTTCACGTTGCATCCGCGCGTACAGAAGATTATCGATGACCGCCGGTTGATGACGGAAGGCAAGCTGCCGCTCGACTGGGGCATGGCCGAGAACCTGGCCTACGCGACACTGCTGGCGGCCGGCTACGGCATCAGAATTTCCGGTGAAGACGTCGGACGCGGTACTTTTTTCCACCGCCATGCCGCATTCCATGACCAGAACCGCGAGAAGTGGGATGAGGGCACCTTCTGGCCGCTCCAGAGCTTGCAGGATTCGCAAGGCCAATTCCAGTGTTTTGACTCGGTCTTGTCCGAAGAGGCGGTGCTGGCTTTCGAGTATGGTTATGCCACGGCAACGCCCAATGAACTGGTGGTCTGGGAAGCCCAGTTCGGCGACTTTGCCAATGGCGCGCAGGTGGTGATCGACCAGTTCCTCGCGGCGGGCGAGGCGAAATGGGGCCGCTCTTGCGGTCTGGTGTTGTTATTGCCGCATGGTCAGGAAGGCCAGGGACCCGAGCATTCCTCGGCACGTGTCGAGCGCTTCATGCAGCTGTCCGCCGACTTCAACTGGGAAGTCTGCATGCCGACCTCCCCAGGCCAGATGTTCCACTTGCTGCGCCGCCAGATGCTGCGCCCGCAGCGCAAGCCACTAATCGTGTTCACGCCAAAATCACTGCTGCGCAGCAAGGATGCGACGTCGAGCCTGGACGATCTGGCCAACGGTACCTACCAGACGGTGTTCGGCGATGTGGATCCGCTTGACGCCAAGAAGGTGACGCGCGTCATATGCACGGCGGGCAAGGTTTATTACGACCTGTTGAATGCCCGTCGCGCCCAGGAAATCGGCCATGTCGCCATCGTGCGCACCCCGCAGCTTTATCCGATGGACGATCGCCGCCTCGCCGAGGAACTGAAAAAGTATCCGAACATGAAGGAACTGGTCTGGTGTCAGGACGAACCGGAAAACCAGGGTGCCTGGTTTGCCAAGCACCACCGGCTGATCCATTTGATCAAGAAAGGGCAGTCGCTGCATGTTGTGTCGCGACCGGCATCGGCATCACCTGCAGTGGGTAGTGCGGCCAAGCATGCCGAGCAGCAAAAGCAAATCATTGCCGCCGCACTGGGCGAACTCAAATAATCGATAACCGGCAAACACCGAACGGAGTCCAATCATGCTGATCGAAGTCCAAATTCCGCAACTGTCCGAGTCCGTCGCCGAGGCGACCCTCGTCAGCTGGCACAAGAACGTGGGTGATGCCGTTGCCCGTGATGAAAACCTCATCGATATCGAAACCGACAAGGTGGTGCTGGAACTGCCGGCGCCCGCTGCCGGTATTCTGGTCGAGGTCCTCAAGGGCAATGGCGATACCGTCGTTTCGGGTGATCTGATCGCCCGCATCGATACGGAAGCGCAAGCAACGGCGACTGCACCGGTTGCCGACAAACCCGCTGCCGCCAAGGCAGCTGCGCCTGCTGCTGCGGCAGCCGGCGTCGGCCCTGCTGCGCGCAAGGCGCTGGCCGAAAAGGGTATCGATGCCTCTGTCGTAGCGGGCACCGGCCCCGGCGGGCGCGTCACCAAGGCCGACGTGCTTGGTACGACGGCTGCTCCCAAACCCGCTCCTGCTCCGGTCAAAGCCCCGGCTGCAGCCGTCCCGCCAGCGCCGACTTTTGCTGCAGCGCTACCGCAACCCTCGGTCATCAACGCCGACAACATCATTGCCGAACGTACCGAGCAGCGCGTGCCGATGTCGCGCCTGCGCGCCCGCGTCGCCGAGCGTCTGGTGCAATCGCAATCGACCAACGCCATCCTGACCACCTTCAACGAGGTGAACATGGGCCCGGTGATGGAGATGCGCAAGAAATACCTCGAAAAGTTTGAGAAAGAACACGGTGTGCGTCTCGGCTTCATGTCCTTCTTCGTCAAGGCCGCCGTCGCCGCCCTGAAGAAATATCCGGTACTCAACGCCTCGGTCGATGGCAACGATATCGTCTATCACGGCTATTTCGACATCGGCATCGCCGTCGGTTCGCCACGCGGCCTCGTTGTGCCGATCCTGCGCGATGCCGACCAGATGTCGCTGGCCCAGATCGAGAAGAAAATTGCCGAATTCGGCCAGAAGGCCAAAGACGGCAAGCTGACGCTTGAGGAACTCACCGGCGGCACCTTCTCCATTTCCAACGGTGGCGTATTCGGTTCCATGCTGTCGACACCGATCATCAACCCGCCGCAGTCGGCCATCCTCGGCATCCACGCCACCAAGGATCGCCCGGTGGTGGAAAACGGCCAGATCGTCATCCGCCCGATCAACTACCTCGCCATGTCCTACGACCATCGCATCATCGACGGGCGTGAGGCGGTACTGGGGCTGGTGACGATGAAGGAAGCGCTGGAAGATCCGGCGCGCCTGCTGCTCGATATTTGATAAGGGAACGACCATGGCCAACAAACAATTTGACGTAGTCGTGATCGGCGCCGGCCCCGGTGGCTACATCGCCGCCATTCGCGCGGCGCAGCTGGGCTTTTCTGCCGCGTGTATCGAGTCAGAGTCCTATGCCGATCCGAAAGGCGATGTGCGGCTTGGCGGCACCTGCCTGAACGTCGGCTGCATTCCCTCCAAGGCGTTGCTGCGTTCGTCCGAGTTGTTCCACGAGACCAATCACGCCTTCGTCATGCACGGCATCACGGCCGAAAACGTCAGGATGGATGTCGGCACGATGGTGCGCCGCAAGGACAACATCGTGACCCAACTGACCTCCGGCATCAAGGGCCTGTTCAAGAAGAACAAGGTGACCTTGCTGGCGGGGCACGGCAGTTTTGCCGGCCGTGAAGATGACATGTGGCAGCTTGCCGTGACCGGCAAGGATGGCAGCAGCGAAATCGTCGATACCCGACATGTCATCATTGCGACCGGTTCCAGCCCGCGCCATCTCAACGGCATCCCGGTCGACAACAAGGTGATCTGCGACAACGTCGGCGCGCTCTCGCTCGATGCCGTGCCCAAGCGCCTGGGCGTGATCGGTGCCGGCGTGATCGGCCTGGAACTCGGTTCGGTGTGGCAACGACTCGGCTCCGAGGTGACCATCCTCGAAGCGCTGCCCGATTTCCTGGCCGCTGCCGACCCGGCCGTGGCCAAGGAAGCGTGGAAGACCTTTACCCAGAAACAGGGCCTCAATATCCATCTCGGCGCAAATATCACCAACGTAAAGCAGGGCAAGAAAGGCATCACCATCGATTACGAAATGGGTGATGGCGTGTTCAAGCTCGAGTGCGACAAGCTGATCGTCTCGGTTGGCCGCGTGCCGAATACGGCTGGCCTTGCTTGCGACAACGTCGGGCTCAAGCTCGACGACCGCGGCCGTGTCGAGGTTAATAGCCATTGCCAGACCAACCTCGAAAATGTCTGGGCGGTGGGCGATGTCATCCGCGGCCCGATGCTGGCGCACAAAGGTATGGAAGAGGGCGTGATGGTCGCCGAGCTGATCGCCGGGCAGGCCGGCCACGTCAACTATGATGCCATTCCCTGGGTGATCTATACCAACCCGGAAATCGCCTGGGTCGGCAAGACCGAGACGCAGCTCAAGAACGAGGGTTGCGATTACAAGATCGGGCAGATTCCCTTCCTCGCCAACGGTCGCGCGCTGGGTCAGGGCGATACCACCGGCTTCGTCAAGGTGCTGGCCTGCGCCCAGACCGACACCATCCTCGGCGTGCATATTCTCGGCGTGAATGCCTCCGAGTTGATCGCGGAAGCAGTCGTGGCGATGGAGTTCGGCGCCGTAGCCGAGGATATCGCCCGCATCTGCCATGCGCATCCGTCCTTGTCCGAAACGATGCACGAAGCGGCGCTGGCCGTCGACAAGCGGCCGCTGCACTTCTGATTCGCCGTCATCATCATCAAGAAATGGCCGGGCTTGTCCCGGCCATTTTTTCGAGTTCTATAATGTTTGCATGACAAGCCCAACACGGACGCATTCCTGATGCCCACCCTCAACTGGATCGGCAAGGAAGCCGTCGTGCGCCATCACCAGGCCGTGCCGTTTCGTTTGCTGGAGGCGGATGAAAAAGTCGGTGGTGGCGGGACGGCAAGCGGCAACCTGATCGTCCAGGGCGACAATCTCGACGCCTTGAAAGCACTTTTGCCGCGCTACGCCGGGCAGGTCAAGTGCATCTACATCGACCCGCCCTACAACACCGGCAACGAAGGCTGGGCCTACAACGACAACGTGAATAGCCCGGAAATCCGCAAGTGGCTGGGCCAGGTCGTCGGCAAAGAAGGCGAAACCCTCGACCGCCACGACCGCTGGCTGTGCATGATGTACCCGCGCCTGGTGCTGCTGCGGCAGTTCCTGACGGAAGATGGAGTGATCCTCGTTTCTTTAGATGATGTCGAGTCTGGTCACTTGCGGCTTTTACTTGATGAGGTCTTTGGTTATAAGAACCGCATTGCCACCATCGTTTGGAATACTAGGAATACCGATAACCGAATTAAAACTTATCTTTCGCCGGATCATGAGCACATCTTTGTGTATGGAAAATCCGAAGCTGCCCGGATTCTTGGGCGAAT
>JAABQX010000049.1 GCA_011391215.1 Rhodocyclaceae bacterium | reverse complement strand
CATCGAGGGCATCGAAACCGAAGGCGTCTATAACACCCTGCTCCACTGCGGCTGCCATGAAGGACAGGGTTACTGGATCAGCCCGCCGCTGGCGCCCGATGACTATCTCGCCTTCCTGCTGGCCGACCACCGCTGGCCC
Organism: Rhodocyclaceae bacterium; assembly: GCA_011391215.1. GTDB lineage: Bacteria > Pseudomonadota > Gammaproteobacteria > Burkholderiales > Rhodocyclaceae > Sulfuricystis. The sequence goes on along the minus strand of JAABQX010000049.1, from coordinate 16,391 downwards.
GCTTCGCCGGTGGGCATGTTGCGCATGGCGCAACTCAGCCACAACTGGCAGAAAACGCTGCTGGTGGATACCGTGTTCGCCTACATCAAGAGTGCGCGCTGTACCGAATTGAACCTGAAGGGCCTGCATACCAGTCATGCCGAATGTTCGCTGGGACGCTGGCATTGCGGCCTGGGGCGCGCGTTTGCCGGCGATCCGGACTATGAAGCGCTGGATATTCCCCATCGCGCCATGCATGACATCTGCGAAGACATCTTCGCGCTGGTGAACTCGGACTTCAGCCTCGCACAGTTGCAGCGGATGCTGGACGAGTTGACCGATTATTCGAACCAGGTGACGGCGTCCCTGCAGCGGCTGGAAGCGCGTCTGCTCATGGATGAGTTGGCGAAGGGGTGTGGTCACTGATTTGTGCGCCGGTGTCAGAAAAGTCGGCGCTGGCGCGACGGCAGTCCCCACACCCTATAATCCGCCGCCTCTCCTTCCTCGTCGCGGCGGTCACCCATGCATACCGAAACCTTCATCACCGGCAAGGATGCCGCACTCGAAACCTCGATCGCCACGATGCAGCACAAGCTGGCGCAGTTGGGGTTTCATCTCGAGGAACGCTCCTGGCTGAATCCTGTCGATGGCGTCTGGTCGGTGCATGTGCGTGACCGCGACTGCCCGCTGCTATTCACCAATGGCAAGGGCGCATCGAAGCTGGCAGCCCTGGCGAGTGCCCTCGGCGAATTTTTTGAGCGCCTTTCCTGCAATTATTTCTGGACCCACTACTACCTCGGTGCAGACAACGCCGGTAGCGACTTCGTGCATTACCCGCGCGAGCAATGGTTTCCGCAGCCCGGCGATGGCAGTTGGCCGTCTGAACTACTGACGCCGGAACTGAAAAACTTCTACAACCCGGACAACAGCATCGACGCCGCATCTCTCGTCGACCTGAACTCCGGTAACGCAGAACGCGGCATCTGCGCCCTGCCCTACACGCGCCAGAAAGATGGCGCGACCATCTGGTTTCCGGTCAACATCATCGGCAACTTGTATGTAAGCAACGGCATGTCGGCGGGCAACACGCCGGCCGAGACGCGCACCCAGGCGCTCTCGGAGATCTTCGAACGCCACGTCAAGTTCCGTATCATCGCGGAAGGCCTCTGTCTGCCGGAGGTGCCGGAAGAGGTGATTGCGCGCCATCCGCACATTGCCGCCGGCATCGCCGCCCTGCGCGCGGCCGGCTTCGGCATCCTGGTCAAGGACGCCTCGCTCGGTGGGCAATACCCGGTAATGAATGTCACGCTGCTCAATCCGCACGATCAGGGCTGCTATGCCAGCTTCGGCGCCCACCCGCGCTTCGATGTCGCACTCGAGCGCGCGCTCACCGAGCTGCTGCAAGGCCGTGCACTCGACGCCTTGGGTGGCTTCCCTCCGCCGGGCTTCGATCTGGAGGAAGTCGCGAGCGCGCCCAACCTCGAAATTCACTTCGTCGATTCGAGCGGCATTCTTCACTGGAACTTTCTCGGCGATACGCCCGACTTCGAGTTTTGCGACTGGAACTTCAGCACCCCGGACGCAGCCACCGGGCACGACTGTACCTGGCTCATGGATCGGATCCACGCCATGGGCCACGACATCTATGTCGCGGATTTCGAGCACCTCGGTGTTTACGCCTGCCGCGTCCTCGTGCCGGGCATGTCGGAAATCTATCCGGTCGACGATCTGGCCTGGGAAAACAACAGCGTCGGCAACAACCTGCGCGACACCATCCTGCGCCTGCCTGAACTCGATGACGACACCTGTGCCGACCTGCTCGATGCTCTCAATGAAAGCGGTTGCGACGACCAGCGTCTGGTTGCCGCACTCATCGGCCTGGCGGCCGATGCCGGCACGCTTTGGGAAGACCTGCGCGTCGGCGAACTGAAGACTCTGCTGGCACTCGCCTGCGGCGATGAGGCAGCCATCCGCGAAGGACTCGACTGGATGATGCATTTCGGGCAGATCAACCCGGCGCGCCGTCGCATCTATCACTGCATCGATACGTTGGTGCGACTTGACGACATGGAAAGTGTTGAGGCCTGCGACGACGCACTACGCCAGCTTTACGGCGCGGCCACGGTGGAGCAGGCGGAAGCACTGCTTGACGGTGAACAACGTTTCTTCACCGTCGCAGCGCCGGGTAGCGATCTCAGAGGATGTGCCATGCACCAGCAACTGCTGGCGGCCTACGCCAAAGTGCAGCGACGTTCAGGGCAGTGACCGCCCTCGACATTCTGCGCAAAGTCTTCGGCTATCCGGCCTTTCGCGGCCCGCAAGCCGAGATCGTCAACCATCTCAAGGACGGTGGCGACGCGCTGGTGCTGATGCCCACCGGCGGTGGGAAATCGCTGTGCTACCAAATTCCGGCCTTGCTGCGACCGGGTGTCGGCGTGGTCGTTTCACCACTCATCGCGCTGATGCAGGACCAGGTGGACGCGCTGTGCCAGGCTGGCGTGCGCGCCGCCTTCCTGAATTCGACGCTCGATTATGCCGCCGTCGTCGCTACCGAAAAGCGCTTGATGACGGACGATCTCGACCTGCTCTATGTCGCGCCCGAACGCTTGTTCACCGAGCGTTTCCTCAATCTGCTCGACCGGCTTTCCGCCGCCGGCAAGATTGCCCTGTTCGCCATCGACGAGGCGCACTGCGTATCGCAGTGGGGCCATGACTTCCGCCCCGAATATATCCAGCTCTCGATCCTCCACGAGCGATATCCGGCCGTGCCGCGTATTGCCCTCACCGCCACCGCCGACGCACTGACGCGCCGCGAAATCCTCGTCCGTCTCGGGCTCGAGTCCGCACGCATCTTCATCTCCAGTTTCGACCGGCCGAACATCCGCTATAGCGTGGTCGAACGTGACAATCCGCGCCGGCAATTGTTGGGTTTCCTTGCCGGACATGAAAATGAGGCAGGCATCATCTATTGCCTCTCACGCAAGAAAGTCGACGAAACTGCCGCCTGGCTCAATGAACAGGGCATCGCCGCCCTGCCCTACCACGCCGGCCTCGACACCGTTACGCGCATGCACCACCAGCAACGCTTTCTGCGCGAGGACGGTATTGTCATGGTCGCCACCATCGCCTTCGGTATGGGTATCGACAAGCCCGACGTACGCTTCGTCGCCCATCTCGACCTGCCCAAGAGCCTCGAAGCCTACTATCAGGAGACGGGCCGCGCCGGACGCGACGGCGAACCCGCAGAAGCCTGGATGACCTATGGTCTCAACGATGTGGTGATCCATCGCCAGCGCATCGACGAATCGGAAGCCGGCGAGGAGCAAAAACGCATAGAAAGAGGAAAACTCGACGCGCTGCTCGCCTGGTGCGAAACCGCCGAGTGTCGCCGCGTGCGCCTGCTCGCCTACTTCGCAGAAAATATGGAAGAACGTTGCGGCAACTGCGATACCTGCCTGGAACCACCGGAAATGTGGGACGGTATCGTGGCAGCGCAGAAAGCCATGTCAGCCATCCTGCGGACCGGTCAGCGCTTCGGCGCCGGCCACCTCATCGACCTGCTGCGCGGCAAAGTCACCGAGCGTATGGCGCAGCTTGGCCACGATGCCCTGCCCACCTTCGGCGTGGGTGCTGATCTCGATGAAGCGGGCTGGCGTTCGGTATTTCGCCAGTTGCTTGCCGGTGGCCTGCTGCACGCCGACGCACAAGCCTATGGCGCACTCAAACTGACCGACTCCGCCCGCCCCGTACTAAAGGGTGAAACCGTGCTGCACTTGCGCCGGCAGGTTATCAAGTCACGCGAAAAATCGGCGCTGGCAGGACGGCGCAACAAGCAGCGTAATGAGGCGCGGCGCAACACCGCGTTTGCCGCGCAATCACCGGAGAACGAACCGCTGTTCGAGACGCTACGCGCCTGGCGCGCCGAACAGGCCAGAGCCCAGGGCGTACCCGCCTATGTGATCCTGCACGACAAGACGTTGCACGAGCTTGCTGCGCGGAAACCGGAAAATCTGAGTGAATTACTGAACGTGCCCGGGATAGGCCAAGCCAAAGGCGAGCGTTACGGCGCCGCTCTGCTGGCGCTCATCCCGCATTGAATCTCGACTGAGCGTTATTGCCCTGCGTTCAGGGTGATCCGTGCCTTGCTCTGGCACTCTGCCTTATTGTTCGCTGTGATGCGTTTGCCGAAGGCATCGCGCTCCGTCCGACCCTTTTTGGTCGCTTCGATACTTTTGAGACAACGCCAGCGTTTTCCGGTTTTGGTGGCAAGCTGGCGCATCTCCTCGATGGGATGATGCTTGCCGCAGTGGTAGCAATAGGCGGTTTCAGTGGTCATGGCAACTTTCGTTTTGCTCGATTTCTATAAGGAAATGGCTACAAAAACTTTCTTCACCAAGTTAAGCCGGCTTGCCGGGCTTACGACCCGGAGTTGCGGGGGGAATGGATCCGGCGACCCGGCAAAGCATTCCCTCAACCGGTTTCCCATCGTTGAAACGTGTCACATTGCACCTAGAAATTTCGCCACGGGCTGACAGGTCCGACAAATGATCGCGTACCTTTGGCAGCGGGATACCCGTGCCAGCGGCAATTTCCGAGTCGAGACGCTGACCGTGTTTTTTCAGGTATTGGAGGATTGGGGAATTGTGCATCTCGAATACCTCTCAGAGAAGTTGGAACAACAATCGGAGCAGATGACAAAGCACACACATAAACAACATGCCAAAACGGGGAAGGGGTTACAGGCTTAAACCTGTAACCCCCTGAAATTCCTGACCTAGGTCTTAACCAGGAATCTACGGATCAACAGTATTATGCTGGAAATGCAGACAGCGCTTGATGAAAGAGAATTATACAGTGACCCACCCGAAAATAAAAGGGCTTTTTACAGGAATCCGCAATTATTTCATGAGGATTCAGAGGGTTGGGTCATGCATGCACTTTGATTCAATTTGCACGCGGATTCAATAGTATTCCTGGTCGGTTCCGTACCCGGGCACATCACGCGCGTCGGCAAGCAGGTCGACGTTCCTGGCTTGCGAGAACTCCTGTAATACTTCCAAGCTTACCGGAACAGTACCCTTCTTCAGCATATCAAGGTTCTTTGCCGCGGCCAGAGAAAGATCGATCACTCGGTTTTTTATGAAAGGACCACGATCGGTAATTTGGACTACCACGTAGTTCCCATTGCTTTCGTTGACCACCCTGACCCAGGTTCCCAGTGGGAGCGAGCGATGTGCGGCGGTCATGGCCTCTTTATGATAAGGATGACCACTTGCAGTCTTGCGGCCGTGGAAGCGATTCGCGTAATAGCTGGCCTTGCCGGACAGCCCCTTGCGGGTACTTATCTTTTTGCTATCTGATGACGCTGATTGTTTGGCACCCGAATTTTGCAATCCAGAGTTTGCGGAAGTTCGAGCTTGTGCGGATGCAATCGAGAACAGGCATAACAGCATGATTTGTAGCGCATGTCGGGCCTTGATGGTCACACGCCAGATGTTTCTCCGGGCAGGTGTAGTGCGAGACATTGAACAATTCATAATGAATCCTCAGAAATGCTGCTGTTGATTATCAGGCTCACCAACACCAGGCAATACAACGCTGATCGACATTACCAGGAAATCGACGTCAAGCCACGGCAGCACGGATGCCCCGCCTTGGGGCTATCCCGCCAGGTGAAGCCGCGGCTTTCGTAGTGTAGCCGCAAGGCTTGGCGCTGTTCGCGGGTCAGCTGGAAATGCGCACCGTCGTTCAGGTGCCCAAGATCCGGATCGATGATCTTCGTCTTGCCGTGCTTCGCCGCTTCTTCGATACGCCGGTCAATATCCGCGACCAGCATGTCGATATCCGGATGCAGGTAAATCTCGGTCAGTTGGCGTGCTTCTTGGGCGTTCATGGCACTTTCCCTGGCGTTCAGTCACTCATGGCAAGCGGCCGCCCCGATCCGGGACGGGCCGCTTTACCGGTCTTGCTTCAGCCCGCTTGCTGAACAGGCTGGACGGCTTGCTGCGGCTGTCCGCCATCGACGGGACGGGACAGGTCGGCACGCATTTGCGCGTCGAACACTTCAAACAGCTTGTCGTTGAGCTGGTTGGCGAGTTGCGGGTTGCCTTCGCTGACGGCGGGCAACAGGGCTTCGGCGATTTCCGGATGGTTCTGCTCGAGGGCCATGGTGGCGGTGTCATAGTAGGCCTGGGCGGCTTCGGGCAGGGCGCCAACGGTGTAGAGGACGTTGCCGAGTTCGCCATGGGCCGACATGTCGGCCGGGTTGGCGGCGATGTGCGCACGGTAGCCTTCGATGGCGGCTTTCATGTCACCGGCGGCAAAGGCGCTGCGCGCAACAGTGAGTTTGTCTTCGACGCCGGCGGCTTTGGCAACCGTGGCAGTGACCGACGGGGCAAATGAGGCGACGGCGGCGGTGGCTTTGCCGGTGGCTTCCTGGAGGTAGCCGGTGCTGTAGCCGTAGCTGAGCAGGGCGACGGCGAGAACCGGGACGCTGATGAGCGCCCATTTGGGGGTGCGCTGCAGGAGGGTCTTCTTCTGCGGGGTGGCGGTGACGTTTTCCGCGGTGGTGCTGGCGCTGCTGTCGACGGTTGCGTTTTCCATGTCTTTTCCTTAAAAAAAGCCGGCCAGTTGCCTGGCCGGGTGAATTATTTTGCAGGCGGTGCTGTCAGGCGTGTGCGGCCCGGACAGTGCTTAGTAGTAGTAGCCGTTGTTGTAGCGGTTGTGACCGTTGCCGTTGCCAGCACCGTTGCCATAACCATTACCGTAGCCACTGCCGTCACCGCTCATGTCGCCGCCCATGCTGAAGCTGAAGTTGCCGCGGGCGCGGCCGTTGCCGTGGCCGTGACCATGGCCGCGACCGTAGGCGTTACCGTTACCGTAGGCATCGCCGTAGCCACGGCTGTAGTTGCCGTAGGCGGGTCCGTAGTAGTCGGCGACGGGGATGAAGCCCGGGGCCTGGCCGGCGGGAGTAACTTGCGCGGCTTGCGGGGCGGTTCCGATCATGGCGCCAGTTTGGTCGTTCTGCAGGTAGCTGTAGCCACCGAGTGCGACGACGGCGGCCGGAACGGCCATGAGAACCCACTTGGGTGCGCCTTTGACGGCGGCAATGGCGGCTGCGAGGCGCGATTGCTGCGGCTCGATGGCCGGGGTTGCCAAGGTTTCTGTCGTTTCAGTCGTTTGGTTTTCCATGATCGGTTCCTTTGTCAATTACCAGCCGTTGTAGCTGTTGCCATTGCCACGACCGTAGCCACCACCGTCGTAACGGTTGTCGCCATTGCCCCAACCGGAGCCGTTGCCGTCCATGTTGCCGCCCATGTTGAAGCCGAAGTTGCCGTTGGCACGACCGTTGGCACGACCCGAACCATTGCCGCGACCATAGCCACGACCGTAGCCGTCACCGTAGGCATTGCCGTTGCCGTAGCTGTTGTTGTAGCCGTTGTTATAGTAGCCGGGGCCAGGGCCGTAGCCGTAGGGCTGCTGCATGCCTTGCGGGCCTTGTTGTTGCTGGGCAGCTGGTTGAGCAAAAGCGATGCTGCTGGCAGCGATGGCGACGGATGCGACGAGAACCTTGATGGTTGTGTTCATTCAAATACCCTCATTTCTGAATTTAAATCGATTGTTTGGCCCGGCGATCTCACCGGGTCATCTCCGCCTTTTGCTTAGTGAAAGCCGAGAGTGTTCTTGTCTCGTGTGGCCTACGACCATCGAAGAAGCATTAGCAGGTGCTAATGTACCTGAGCAGGCGATAAGTATATTCGAATCTTCTTATTTACTTGAGCCGGGAATTTATGACCAACATCAGTAGGGGCTTTGCAGCTCAGGAGATCGCTCCAGTAAGCCAATATCAAATGTCGGCGCTGGCAGGACGGCGACGCAACCTACCGAAGGGGCGCATCCAATAAAACCACCACCCGCATGCAAATCTTTTTCGAAAACAACTTCAACAATAATGGCAGGGGAGATAATGACAATCAGGATAGAACACAAAAAATAACTTGTTTGAGGAAAAAACCATGATCAGCAGAATTGCAAGCTGGATGATATGGGCGGCCTTCACAATTGTTGTCGCCGTTTTCGTTTATCGGCATACCGATTGGATTTCACCTACAACCACGAAGATCAAGGAGGTTGTCAAACCGCTGGTGGCAAAAGTACTAACCGACCCATCGGGGAAGAATTCTTCAAGGGAGAAGATTGCTGGCGCCCGGGAGGCGTTTGCCCATGGTGACATGGAACGTGCGATAGCAAACTACAACGACTACATCAAGAGCAATGCCAAGAATGCCGATGTACGCGGAGAACTCGGCAACGTCTATTACTTGACCGGTCGCCCAAACGAAGCCGCAGAAGCCTATTACGAAGCAGCCCAACTGCTTTTGAAAGAGCATGACTTCGAACGTGTCTCCTCCTTGTTACCGATCATTGCCGAGACCAAACCCATGCTGGCCGACGAACTTTCGCAAAAACTGCGTGCAACTGCGGGTGTTCAGAAAATGGAGCCACCTTCCGCAAGTAAGCCGCAGCAAAAAGCCGCACAAAGTGCCCTGACTCGTTATTGATTGTTTGACCAGACGAACTTGCTCAAGACCTGATGCCGGAGATTACCCGGTCTGTCGGCGGGTCCCGGTAGCCGGTTTCATCCTGACAAGCACGCGTCGCAAGTACTTTGCGCATATCATCAGCACTTCGACTACCTGAATGGAGGAAAACATGGCCAAAGGTCAATTACGCGGCAACAAGGAAGCAAAAAAACCAAAGAAGGACAAGAAGCCCGCAGCACCGGCAGGCGGTTTTCTGGTACCACCCAAGAACGACAAATCGACAAACCCCAAGTCCTGAACTCCTGACCTTACCCACAAATAGCAAAAAGCCCAACCTTGTAGGCTGGGCTTTTTGCTTAAAACTCTAGCAGTGAAAGCGGATGTTCAATATCGGGTCAGCGCACTTTGCGGGGCTTGCTGCGGCGCCTGATTAGCCACTGGCGGCTGGTTAGCCATCGGCGGCTGATTAGCCATCATCTGCTGACCGATTGCATTGTGCATCTGCTGCATCAAATCGTCCACCATCATCGGATTGATCTGATCGATAACCGGCAACAGCGCCTCGACGCGATCAATTTCATTCTTGGCGATCAACAGTTTGGCAGCGTCGTAATAGGCTTGGGCAGCTTCCTGCTGACGGCCGGTCGAGTAATAAACATTGCCAAGTTCGCCACGTGCATCGGTGTTATTGGCATCACTCTTGATGATATCGTTGTAAATCACCACTGCGCCATTCGCGTCGCCACGGGCAAAGGCATCGCGCGCCTTGGCGATATTATCTGTCGCAGAACTCTTGCCGAACGAACCAGTCGGAACTTTGGCAATGACCGACTTTACGTCTTCCATCGCTTTGTCCGCTGCGGGTTTGAACCAGTCGGTATTCTTGTAGACCAGAACGACAACGACGATTGCGAGAGCGGTCCATACGACCGCATTTGCTATTTTGCTGAACACGAATTTTCTCCTGATTATCGCTGCGTCATACAGCCTAAAGCCCCTCGGAGATTACATCAAGCCAATCCCCGGGAATCATGTTTGGAATAAATGAAACGGGGGGCAAAGTCACTGCCCCCGCGTTGTTTGCTCTTACCAGCCGTAGCCACCACCGTCGTAACGGTTGTTGCCACGACCCCAGCCACCACCGTCGTAACGGTTGTCGCCCCAGCCACCACCATCACCATCCATGTTGCCGCCCATGTTGAAGCCGAAGTTGCCACGGGCATTGCCACGTGCATTGCCGCGACCATAACCGCGGCCATAGCCACGACCATAACCGTCACCATAACCACTGCCATAACCACGACCACCGTCATAGTAGCCAGGGCCATAGCCATAGTTGCCAGGAGCGTAGCCGTAGGGACCCGCCGGGGCACCATACTGCGGGACATTTTGCTGCTGCTGCGGTGCGGCTTGTTGTGCAAATGCGAAGCTGCTGGCAGCGATGGCTACGGATGCAGCCAGAACCTTGATCGAAGTTTTCATTTAAATACCCTCATCTATTTTGTCGTCAAAAAATGGTTGGCCTGGTCGGATGCCCCTGGTCATCTTCGCCTCTTGCCTACCGAATGTCGAAGAGTCTTATGAGGTACCGACTTTCGATAAAGCATTAGCAGGTACTAATGTACTCCGTTAGCGCTCTTGTATATTCAATTTTTCTTATGAATCTAATCCTACGAATTTATATGGATATGTTGAGCGAGGTCAGTTGCAGTAGTTTGGCATTAGAGTGCTACCGGGGTTGGCTTCACCTTCCAGATATCGCGGCAATATTCAGCGATGGTTCGGTCGGAAGAAAATTTCCCCATACGCGCTACATTGAGGATGGACATGCGCGTCCATTGTGCCGTGTCGCGATACGCTACGCTCACCTGTTCCTGGCAGGTAATATAGGGTGCGTAGTCGGCGAGCAGCAGATAGGGGTCGTGTCGCAGCAGGTTGTCGATCAAAGGTTGGAACACGCTGCGGTCGCCATGTGAAAACATGCCGCTGCTGATGAGATCAAGGACTCCCTTGAGTTCGGGATTACTTTTGTAGATGTCCCACGGCCGGTAGCCCTCGGCCAGCGTGCGATCCACTTCCTCGCTGGCAAGACCAAAGAGAAAGAAGTTTTCTGCGCCGACCTCGTCGCGGATCTCGACGTTGGCGCCATCGAGTGTGCCGATAGTCAGCGCGCCATTCATCGAGAATTTCATGTTGCCGGTTCCGGAAGCCTCCTTGCCGGCTGTAGAAATCTGCTGGGAAAGATCGGCAGCCGGATACAGTCCATGCCCGAGCTTGACGCTGAAATTGGGCAGGAACACCACCTTGAGACGGCCGGCGACATCCGGGTCGCGATTTACTACCTCACCCACCGCGTTGATCAGACGGATCATCAACTTGGCCATTGCATAGCCGGGCGCGGACTTGCCACCGAAAATGAAGGTGCGCGGCGTGATATCGATGGACGGGTTGATCTTGATACGGTTGTAGAGCGTGACGATATGCAGCACGTTCAAATGCTGGCGCTTGTATTCGTGGATGCGCTTGGCCTGCACGTCGTAGAGGCTGTCCGGATCGATGTCAACACCGCAGAGTTTCTTGACGGTGACCGCCAGGGCTTGCTTGCGCTCGTGTTTGATGTCGCGCCAGCACGCCTGGAAGTCAGGGACATCAGCATGGGACTCCAGCGCACGCAATTTTTCCAGGTCATTTTCCCAAGCCGGCCCGATTGTTTTGGTAAGCAGGGAAGACATCCCGGGGTTGCTGAGCATCATGAAGCGACGCGGCGTGACGCCATTCGTCTTGTTCTGGAACTTGTGCGGCCAGAGCGCGTGGAAATCGCGCAGCACGGTTTCCTTGAGCAGGCGCGAGTGCAGTTCGGCCACGCCGTTGATGGCGAAGCTGCCGACGCAGGCCAGGTGCGCCATGCGGATATAACGCTGCCCGCTTTCATCGATGATCGACAGGCGCGCGACACTGCTGGGGTCGAAGGGGAAGCGCAGGCGCACCTCGTCGAGATGGCGCGCGTTGATTTCGTAGATGATCTCGAGGTGACGCGGCAGCAGAGCCTGGAACAAAGGCACCGGCCACTTTTCCAACGCCTCCGGAAGCAGCGTGTGGTTGGTGTAGGCAAATGTCTTACGCGTTATATTCCAGGCCGTCGCCCACTGCATATGGTTCTTATCCACCAGCAGGCGCATCAACTCGGCCACGGCGATGGCGGGATGCGTGTCGTTGAGCTGGATGCTGAATTTCTCATGGAAGCGTTCGAGCGGCGTGCCGGTAGTACGGTGGATACGCAGCATGTCCTGCAGCGAGCAGGTGACGAAGAAGTGCTGCTGCAACAGGCGCAGCCGTTTGCCGATCTCGGGCTCATCATTCGGGTAGAGGATCTTGCTGATGGTTTCCGAGCGCACCTCACGCGTCACCGCGCCGTAGTAGTCGCCCTGGTTGAAAGCATGGAAATCAAAACCCTCGGCCGCCTCGGCCGACCACAAGCGCAGCAGGTTCACCGTATTGACGCCGTGTCCGAGAATTGGCGTGTCGGTAGCGATGCCATGGAAAGACTCGCCCGGCACCCAGCGCACGCGCAGGCGCCCCTCATCGTCGTGATATTGCTCGGTGTGGCCGCCAAGTTTCACCTCGTAGGAAATGTTCGGCCGGCGCACTTCCCATGGATTGCCGTAGCGTAGCCAGTTGTCGGCAGTTTCGAGCTGCTCGCCGTTGCGGATCACCTGCTTGAAGATGCCAAACTCATAACGGATGCCGTAGCCGATCGCAGAAATTTCGAGGGTCGCCAGCGAATCCATGAAACAGGCGGCGAGACGACCGAGGCCGCCGTTCCCCAGGCCCGGCTCTTCTTCGTGCTCCATCAATTCATCAAGATCGAGCCCCAACCCCGCCATGGCTTTGCGCGTATTCTCTTCAATATCGAGGTTCAGCAGGTTGTTGCCCATGAACGGACCAGGAAGGTACTCGGCAGACAGATAGCAGACGGTGCGCGGATTGGCTTGCTGATAGGTGCGGATCGTGCTGACCCAGCGATGCAACAGACGGTCGCGGATCGTATAGGCGAGTGCCTTGTACTTGTCGTTGAGCGAAGCAACCTCGAGGGTGCGACCCTGAATGTAGAAAAGGTTGTCGAGGAAGGCCAGACGGATGGATTCCTCGGACAATCCGGTGCGGATGCTCTGATTGCCGACATCCTGTTTTTTTTCGCGCATGCTACCTCCTGAAGGTTCAGGTCGACATTTTGAGGCATAAGGCCGCGATGACAAAGCTGCGTTGCAACAAAACAGCCTGGGTGTATTATTTCATGGCTGGATTTATTGCGGATAGAGGGGAGGAGCGTGAGCAGATTCCTGAGTCAGTGGTTTGTAGCACTCCTTGGGGTGTGGTTCGCTCTGGCACCCGCTCACGCAGAGAAGCCGACTGCGCCGGAGAGCGTATCCGGCACGACGCGCGTGACGGCGGAAGCCGTGTTCCAACTGGTGACTACCCTGCCCGATCTGCTGATTCTGGACAGTCGGCATGCCGAGGAATACGCCAAGGGGCACATCGAGGGCGCCATCAATCTGCTCGACACGAAAATGACGCGCGACGATCTCGCCCGCCTCGCGCCACGGCCCGACCATCCACTGCTGTTCTATTGCAACGGCGAGTACTGCATGCGCAGTTCAAATGCCGCAAAGCAGGCGGTCGCGTGGGGTTACCGACGCATCTACTGGTTCCGTGGCGGCTGGCAGGAATGGATAGACCAGCACCTGCCGGTGGCACGCTGATGCGCACGATCAGCACGGGTCGCTGATCACCATGATCCGCATCGACCGCATCTCGCTGCGGCAGTTGACCGTGGGGCTCATCGGGCTTCTGGCCCTGTTTGCCATTCTCGCCCTGGCATTGGCCGCCCAGTATTTTCGCAACGCGGCATTTGCCGCGCAGCGTCAAAGCATGACCCGCGTGGTTGCTGTGGCGAGCGGCGAGGCGTTGCGCCAGCTCGAGGCCCAGCTCTTTACGTTGGGCACTGAAATGCAGGCACGTCCCGAATTCCGGAAGGCCCTGCTGAGCCTGCAGCAGGGAACGGGTAAGGCAGTCCTGCAGTCTGCGCTGCAGGACCCCTTCACCCACGGGTTCTCCAGCATACGCAGCACTGACTTGATCAAGCTGCGGTTGTTTGATCCGCAACTCAACCCCCTGCTGCAAAGCAAGTCCAAAGTCAATTTGCCGGCCGACCTTCCTCCGGCGTTGCTGCATAAGGCAAAAAATCGCGAGGGCGCCGATCGCCTCAAGGCCATCAGTGATTTATGGGCAACTGCCGACGGTATCTATTACTCGGTCCTGGTGCCAATCGGCGGCTTCAAGCTGGCGGGCTATCTGGAAGTCATCGCCGATCCGACTTTCAACCTGCGCGCTGTGGAAAAAACGATCCGCATGCCGCTATCGCTCTACGCCAACGACGGCAGGCTGCTGTATCAGTCTGCACGGGATGAGAACAGCAGTGCTGCAGAAATGTTGTCGCTTGAACACGTAATGCTCAGCAGCAACGGCGAGCCGGCAATGCGTGTCGTCTGCCTCAACGATATCACGCAACTTAACGAAGATCTTCGCCGCACCACCATCCTCGCCGTGATCAGCTTTGTCCTTCTGGTGGGCTTGGCCACTATGCTGGTGCTTTTCATATTAAATCGCTTCGTCTTCGATCCGGTGAGAGCGATGCAGCAGGAAATGGCGCGCTGCGCACAGGGTGATCTCACGGTAACCATAAAACGTCTCATGCTGCATGAGTTCTCGGTACTTGCCGATGCCTTCAATGCGATGGCCGCCGATCTGGCAGCAAAGATCGGTCAGCTTGACCAGCTATCACGCATCGACAGCCTGACCGGCCTGGCGAACCGGCACGAATTCGATAAATGTCTCGAACTCGAGTGGCGGCGCTCGCTGCGCAGCCATGAGCCGCTGTCACTGCTGATGCTCGACATCGACCACTTCAAGCTCTACAACGATCACTACGGACATGTGGGCGGCGACGCTTGCCTGCGCATCCTGGCCGGTGTCCTGCGTGGCGTGGTACATCGCTCGAGTGACCTGGCGGCGCGCTACGGGGGCGAGGAGTTTGTCGTGCTGCTGCCGAATACATCTCCGATCAGTGCGGGCGCACTGGGGGAGAGGGTTCTGAGTGAATTGCAGGCACTCAACTTGCCACATGCCGCTTCGCCGCTGGAACGCATCACGGTCAGTATCGGGGTGAAGTCGTGCTGCACGGACCCTTCATGCTGTCCTTCCGACCTGATCGAGGCCGCAGATGCAGCGCTCTACCAGGCCAAGCGCGCAGGGCGTAACCGCGTCGTGGTGGCAGACGAGATGTGCTCGGAAGGTAAATGCGCGAATTGCCCGGGCCGTGTGCGACCACAATCTTGACGGGCCAGACGGCCGCCCGATCAAGGGCGCCACCAAGAATGAGCTGCCAGACAAGTCGCCAATCAGCGAACATGGCAAAAGTCGGCGCCGGCGGGACGGCGACTTATATAATGACCGTTGCCTTTTGATCGAGCCTCCCCCATGCCCAGTGCCCCCGCCAAGACCCTCGAAACCTTCCCCAATCCGGCCCCGCAACGGGATTACCAGATACACATGGAAATCCCGGAATTCACCTGCCTGTGTCCCAAGACCGGCCAGCCGGATTTCGCCGTGCTGACGCTCGATTATGTACCGGACAAGCTGTGCGTCGAACTGAAGAGTCTCAAACTCTATATGTGGAGCTTTCGCGACGAAGGCCACTTTCATGAGGATGTGACCAATCGTATCCTTGACGATCTGGCCAAAGCCACCAAACCCCGCTTCATGCGCCTGACCGCCCGCTTCTATGTGCGCGGCGGTATCTTCACGAATGTCGTGGCGGAGCATCGCAAGAAGGGCTGGAAGCCGCTGGCGCGCGTCGAGCTGGCCAACTTTCCGACGCAATCGAATACACGGGGTTAAGCATGGAAATCCGCCCCTTCGGCATCGCCGAGATTCGCATTGCGCTCACGCAGGGTTGGGCGCTGGCCAACGCCACGCGTGGCGCGAGCAGCGCTTACGCCGGCATCTTCACGCTGATCGGCGCGGTCATTCTCGGCATACTGCTGGCGCAGGGTTTCACCCCCTTCGTCATCGCCGCCGCAGGCGCCTTCATGCTGGTCGGCCCGGCTATCCTGGCGGGGTTCTTCGGCATCGCCCGCGCTCACGAGTCCGGGCAAAAAGCCGGCGTTGGCGAGACGGTGGCAGGCTTTGCCGCCGCTGCCAACGCGATCTGGGTAATCGCTCTGGTCACGGCGCTGCTGTTCATGATCTTCCTTACCGATGCCGCCATTTTGTATAGCTACATGATCGGCGGCGCGCCGGTGTGGCTGACCGAAATCGTCCCCGCCACGCCAGGGGTGATGAACTTCCTCACTTGGGGCGCAATCTCGGGCGGCGTCATCGCCTTCCTGATTTTCTGCATCTCGGCGTTTTCGGTGCCGCTCTTGTGCGAACGCCGCGCCAGCCTGGTCAATGCGGTGGTCGCCAGCGTGCGCGTCGTCTTCGGCAACTTCATTCCCGCCATGCTTTGGGCGCTGTTGCTCTCCGTGCTGGTGATCGGCAGCATCCTGCTGTTACCGCTGTTGCCGCTCATCCTGCCGTGGCTGGCCTACGCGAGCCGCGCGCTATATCGTCAGGTGCTCCCGCTTTAGCCAGGCGTCTCCGTTTTTCTGAATCTGCCATGAACCCCAATCTCGACAAGCTCCACCCCTACCCTTTCGAAAGGCTGCGCGACCTCTTCGCCGCTGACACGCCTCCCGCCGGGCTGCAGGAAATCAAGCTGCATATCGGCGAACCGCAGCATCCGACGCCACAATTTATCAAGGATGCGCT
>JAABQX010000048.1 GCA_011391215.1 Rhodocyclaceae bacterium | reverse complement strand
GCTGCAGATGAAGTTGCTCTTGATCTGCGTACCGGCGAAGAATTCGGCGTCGACCGCGGTGGCATCGAACCCGGACATCGGGCCACAGTCGAGGCCCAGGGCGCGGGCGGCGAGCATGAAGTAGGCGCCTTGCAGGCTGCTGTTGCGGAAGGCAGTGGCTGCGATCAGCGCGTCGTTGCCGACGAACCAGGCTTTGGCATCGGTATGCGGGAAAAGGCGCGGGAGTTCCTCATAGAATGCCATGTCCATGCCGAGCAGGGCGATGACGGGCGCCGCTGCCGTCTTGGCACGGTTGCCCTCCATCAGCAGCGGCATGAGGCGGGCCCTGGCCTCGGGGGATTTGACATAGATGACACGTAGCGGCCAGCAGTTGGCGCTGGTCGGGCCCCATTTCATGATGTCGTGCAACTCGGTGAGCAGGCTGTCTGGTACGGGTTTGTCCTGCCAACCGTTATGGGTGCGGGCGTTGCGGAAGAGTTGATCAAGGGCAGCGGCGTCGAGTTTCATGGAGGACTCCTGCAGATTAGGGTCGTCGTTAGTTTGCGCCGACCGGACCGGTTTCAACCGGCGACGTTGCAATTTACCCGTTTCCCGAACCTGGCTGATGAAGGTTTGCCCGTAAAATCAGCGACGTCATGAGAGAGAGAATGGGCTCGTCCGGCAAGCGCACCTGGCTGATCCTGCTGACGGCGGGAGTGACCGCCATCGGCCTGTGGCTGGCGGCGCTGTTTGTCGAGCGCCAGGTGGTCGACGCGCATCGCGTGCGCGAGCAAAGCCTGGTGCGCGAGCGCCTGTTGCTGTTGCAGAGCCGTCTCGAAGGCAACCTGCGCAGCAATATCTTGCTGGTGCGAGGTCTGGTGAGTGTCGTGGCCGCCTATCCCAATCTCGATCAGGCGACATTCGAGCGTTTTGCGCGACCGTTGTTCGAAGGGCAATCCGGTTTGCGCAATATCGGCGCAGCGCCCGACATGGTGATCCGTTTCATGTTTCCGCTGGCCGGCAACGAAAAAGCCATCGGGCTCGACTTCCGCAAGACGCCGGCGCAACTCGCCTCCGCCGAGCGCGCCCGCGAGACCCGCGAGCTTGTGCTGGCCGGGCCGCTCACGCTGGCGCAAGGCGGCACGGGCTTGATCGGCCGCATTCCGGTATTCGTCGAAGATCCCAATGGCGCGTCCCGCTTCTGGGGCCTGATTTCCGCAGTGATCGATGCCGAACGGCTTTACCGGGAGAGCGGCCTGCTCGATGCCGATCTGCCGGTCGAGATTGCGCTGCGCGGCAAGGATGGAGAGGGGGCGTCGGGCGAAGTATTTTTCGGTGATGCCGGCCTGTTTTCCGCCGACGCGTTGCAGGCCCACGTCGCCTTGCCAATGGGAACATGGCAGTTGGCGGCGCGGCCCAAGGGCGGCTGGTCTTACCAGCCGGATAATCTTGGCAGCATCCGTCTGGGTTTCATCCTTGCGGCACTGCTGATTCTTGGCCCGATGCTGTTGCTGGCCCTGTTCGACGCGCGCCAGCGGCGCGCCGCAGCGCAGACGGCAATCAGCGAGGCACGCATGCTGGTTGACCTGGAAGCCGCACGCGTAGCGGCCGAAGCCGGTTCGCGCGCGAAAAGCGAGTTTCTCGCCACCATGAGCCATGAAATCCGTACGCCGATGAATGGTGTGCTTGGCATGGCCGACCTGCTGTTGATGACGCCACTGAACGACGAGCAGAGAGGCTTTGTCGCCACCCTGCAAAGTTCCGGTCGCTCGCTGCTCGGGATCATTAACGACATCCTCGATTTTTCGAAAATAGAAGCGGGCCGGCTGACCCTCGAGGCGATCGATTTCGACCTGGCCGGGCTGGCTGCCGAAGTCTGTGATCTGCTGCGGCCGCGCACCCTTGAAAAGGATGTCCTGCTGGTGCTGGATTGCCCTGCGGATCTGCCTGCCTGTTTGCGCGGCGACGCGCTGCGTATCCGTCAGGTATTGGTGAATCTGGTCGGCAATGCCGTCAAGTTTACCCGCATAGGGCGCATTACCGTCGAGGTGAGCTGGCACGAGGTGGAGGCCGGCAGCGCGCTGGTGCGCCTTGCAGTGCGCGATACCGGCATCGGCATCGCAGCCGAAGCGCAGACGCGGCTGTTCAATATATTTTCCCAGGTCGATGCTTCCACGACGCGCCGCTTTGGCGGCACGGGCCTGGGCCTGACGATCTCCAAGCGCCTCATCGAAGCCATGCAAGGCCGCATCGGCGTGGTCAGTGCACCCGATGAAGGCGCCTGCTTCTGGTGCGAACTCACGCTGCCGGTCTGCTCTGCAGCACAGCCGGCCCCCTTGCGCCGCGCTGTGCATGACATCGCCAAGGCTGGTGAGCCAGGTGCGAAATTTCACGGTCGGGTCCTGCTGGTCGAAGATAATCCGGTCAACCTTCAGGTAGCACACCAACTCCTGTCGCGCCTCGGCGTCGAGGTGAGTAGTGCCGAAAATGGCCGCATCGGCGTTGAGCAATTCGCCGCTCAGCACTTCGACCTGGTGCTGATGGACATGCAGATGCCCGAAATGGACGGGATCGAAGCGACGAAAAGGATGCGCGCCCTGCAAGCTGATTCCGTCAATGGCCTGACGCCCATCGTCGCGCTGACCGCCAACGTGCAGCCCGAAGATCGCGAACGCTGTTTTGCCGCCGGCATGAACGATTTCATTGCCAAGCCCTTCCGCCAGAACGACATGGTGGCCGTGCTGCAGCGTTGGCTGGGCGTCAAAGTGGGCACGGACGCCGTACCGGCCCCAGCGGGCAGTGGTGAAACAGTCGGTGCCGGCACGATGAAAATCCCCGCAGCGGGTACGACAAACGAAGCGGCCGGTCTGGCCACTTTGGATATCCGGGTGCTCGACGATCTGTCCCTGGGCACCGGCATGAGCGTTGCCGAACTGGTAGCGATGTTGTTCGCCGACATCCAGCGCATGGCGGCAGAACTCGAAACGGCCAGTGCGGAACAGCGCATGGACGACATGCGCCGCCTCACTCACAGCATCAAGTCATCGAGCGCCCAACTCGGCGCACTACGACTTTCTGCGCTGGCACGGGTGATGGAATATGCGGTGCGCGACAAGCAACTCGCGGCGTTTTTGGCACGGCAGCCGGAGTTGCGGGAACTGCTGGCCGAGCTTGAGGCGGCGGTCAGGGCCTTGCCCGCGTCAACCTGAGCACGTCGCGCCGGCTGGCGGTGCCGTGCTGCCAGCGCCGACTTTTGCAAGTGCAGAGGGAGTCGTCGTCAGGCGAGCAGGTCGGGGCCGAGCAGGCGCTCGATGGCGGCGATGCGATCCTTGAGTTGGAGCTTGCGTTTCTTCAGGCGGCGTAGCGCCAGTTCGTCATGCGGCGGGGTTTCTTCGACGCGCGCAATCATCGCGTCAAGATCGTGGTGTTCGACCTTGAGTTCGGTCAGCTGGGCCTGCAGGGCGTCGGTGTCGTCAGGGAGCGTCATGGGGCGGAATCTTATGCCTGCACTCCGCTATTGGCAATGCCGAGGCTAAAATGCCACGATGGTAGACAAGCATATCGGCCGCTTCGAGATTCGCGGCGAACTGGGGCGTGGCGCGCAGAGCGTCGTTTATCTGGCGTGGGATCCGCAACTGCAGCGCGAGGTGGCGATCAAAACGCTGCATTTTTCGCGTGCCGATGCGGCGCGCAACGCCTTGCTGCTCGACGAGGCGCGCACGGCCAGCAAGTTCCGCCACCAGAATGTGGTTCCCATCTTTGATGCAGGCGAGCAGGAGGGTGATCCTTATCTGGTCTTTGAACGGGTCGATGGCCGCAATCTCGCGGATCTCCTTAAGACAGAAGGCCCGCTCTCGCCGATCAAGGCGGCGGCGCTGCTACGCCAGGTGGCCGACGCGCTGGCCCAGGCGCACGCGCAAGGCATCATCCACCGTGACCTCAAACCTTCGAACATCTTGATCGATGCTCGTGATGGCGCACCGCGCGTGATGGATTTCGGCATCGCCTTGCGCGTGTCGGCTGAAGGGCAAGAGGCGGGTGAGGGCCTGACCGGTACGCCCGCCTACATGGCGCCCGAGTACGTTACCCTGCACCGGATCAGTCCGCAGGTCGATGTGTTTGCCGCCGGCCTGGTGCTGCTGGAAATGCTCACCGGCCAGCGCGTTTTCGACGGCAGCTCGGTAGAGTCGATTCTCTATCGCATCGCCACCGAAAGCGTGGTGTTGCCCAAGGAGCCGCCAATCGATCCCCGGCTGGGCGGCATCATCCTGCGCGCCTGCGCGCTCGACCCCGCGCAGCGCTATGCCAGCGCCACCGAGTTGTGCGAGGCGCTGACCGGTTATTTGAGTGAGGGCGAAAGCGAACGCGCCGAGGGTCAGGCGGCGATTGCGCAGCAGGACACGCTGGAGTTCCTGCTGCGGCGCATGCGCCACAAATCTGATTTCCCGGCGCTTTCCGATTCGGTCTCGGCGATCAACAAGCTCACCTCTGCCGAGGGCGAGAGCGTCAACTCATTGTCCAGTACCATCCTCAAGGATTACGCGCTGACCAACAAGATCCTCCGGCTGGTGAATTCGGCTTTCTATCGTCAGGCTGGCGGCGGCAACATCAGCACCGTGTCGCGTGCGGTGATCGTGCTCGGCTTCGATACGATTCGTAACATCGCCATTACGGTGCTGTTGTTCGAACACATGCAGGACAAGGGAAATGCCAAAGATCTGAAAGAGGCTTTCCTGCGCGCGAATTTCGCCGGTCTGCTGGCGCGCGAGAGCAGTCATGGCCCGCTGCTGCGGCGCCAGGGCGAGGAAGCGTTCATCTGTGCCATGTTCCACGACCTGGGCCAGTTACTCGCCCGATACTACTTCCCCGAAGAGGTCGCCGAAATTTATAAGCTGATGGAGTTCAAGAAGCTTTCCGTCAAGGCGGCTGCCACCCAGGTGTTGGGTATTTCACTCGAAGCGCTGGGCATGGGGATCGCCAAAAACTGGGGATTCCCGTCAAACATCATCGCCAGCATGCGGCCGCTGCCTGCGGGCGATGTGCGTAAGCCGAATACTACCGATGAGGCGCTGCACGTCATGGCCGGGTTCGCCAACGAGATGTGTGCAATGGTCGCTGCCACACCGCCCGAACAGCGTGGCAAGGCACTCGCCAGGATTTCCCGGCGCTTCGGTAGCAGTTTGCAGATGACCGACCGCCAGTTGCAGGACAACATGGAAAAGGTGGTGGAGGATCTGGCCGAAGTTGCCTCGATCCTGCATGTAAACCTCAAACAGAGCATGTTTGCGCGCCAGACAGCCGCCTTCGTCGGCGGCGCTGCAACCGTGGATGCGGCGCTGACGCCGCACGTTCATGGCGTCAGCGGTGCCAACGATGCGCTGGCCGAGACCTTGCTGGGCGATGCGCCGCTACCCGGGGAGGAGGACGATACGGCAGCGGTTCCCGAGGATGCCCAGGCGGTGCTGACGGCCGGCATCCAGGACATCAGCAATTCGCTGGTCGATGATTTTGCGCTGAACGACATCCTGCGCATCATCCTCGAGACCATGTACCGGGCGATGGGCTTCAAGCGCGTCCTTCTGGCCTTGCGCGACGGCAAGACCGGCAACATGACTGGCCGTTTCGGGCTGGGGCCGGAGGTGGGCGAGTTGACGCGGCAGTTCCGATTTCCGATGAGCAGCCAGGTGAATGATGTGTTCCTGCTGGCCACCGGCAAGGGCGTCGACATCATCATCAACGACATCGACGATCCGAAGATTGCCGACAAGGTGCCGCAGTGGTTTCGCGAACGCATTCCCGCCAAGACCTTCGTGCTCTTTCCGCTCAACATCAAGGGGCGCCCGGTGGCGCTGATCTACTGCGACCGTGACAAGGCCGGCTCGATCACCGTTCCCGAGAAGGAGCTGTCGCTGCTGAAGACGCTGCGCAACCAGGCGCTGCTGGCGATCAAGCAGACCATGTGATCAGGTCAGTTGCCGGGTCAGGCGCCCCACGGGGCGCTGGTCGATCGGCAGGCCGTCGCAGATGAGGTTTCTGCATGTAAAAAGTCGGCTCTGGCAGGACGGCGCTTCATACGCGGGTAGCGGTTTCCTTTGTTGAGCATTAGCTATGCTCTGTGTAGTATCGAAGGTGTTACCTGACAGGAGTTGAAAATGCAATTACGCAAACAAGAGTTGGTTCCGATGGGAGACCCCGTTGCATGGACAGGTGCCATCCAATCTCTCCATGGATGGACAAGACTCCGCTGAATGAACAAAGCCTTTGTCAAGGAAAGCGATGCCGATGAGGACGACGAAGATCCCGTCGGTGTGCCCTCTTTGCCCGTCGGCACCAAGAATTACATGACGCCTGCCGGTCACGCCGCATTACGCGAGGAGTTCGAGCGCCTGGTGAAGGTGGAGCGGCCGCATCTGGTGCAAGTCGTGTCCTGGGCGGCCAGTAATGGCGACCGCTCGGAAAACGGCGACTACATCTATGGCAAGAAAAAATTGCGCGAAATCGACCGGCGTTTGCGCTATCTCACCAAACGGCTCGACAATGCCGAGGTCGTCGATGCGGCGCGGCAGGCGAATCTGGACCAGGTGTTCTTTGGCGCCCGCGTTACGGTGATGGACCTGGGCCCGGAAGCGGCCGGTGATGTAACCTACCGTATTGTCGGCGTGGATGAAGCCGATCCTGCGGTGGGTGCGGTCAGCTGGATTTCGCCGCTGGCGCGGGCGTTGCTGAAAGCGCGTGAAGGCGATGTGGTGCGTTTTCAGAGTCCGGCGGGGTTGCGCGAGATCGAAATCATCGAAATCAGTTATGAGGGGGGATGAACGTGGAAGCCTTCGCTTGGGGACAGTTATTTGAGACAGGTATCGACAGTGTCGACGCCCAACATCACCGCCTGGTTGATCTCGTTAACGAGTTGGGGGATGTCAACATCGCCCGCGAAGGGATGTCGGAAGGCAGAATGCAGATTCTCTTCAAGCAGTTGTCCGATTATGCACGCGAGCATTTTCACGATGAAGAGGCTTTGATGCGCAAAGCCGGCCTGGATGCGCGCCATGTCGATCCTCATGTCCGGCACCACCATCTGTTTGTCGAGCAGCTGACCGCGATGTGGCGTGCGCGCGCCGCGATGAAGCATCCCTGTGAAACCTTTTATGACTTTCTGTCGGCCTGGCTGACCTTCCATATCCTCGGCGAGGACCAGGTCATGGCGCGCCAGATGGAGCGGATACATGCCGGCGAAACGACGACCGCCGCCTATGAAATCGAATCCCAGCCCAAGGACAACAGCTCCGCCGCCCTGTTGCTGGCGGTGCAAACGCTCTACCGCCTGCTCGCCGAACAGAATCGCGAACTCGCGGATACGAATGAGCGGTTGTTGAAGGAAATTACCGCCCACCGCTCCTGAGAATTCCAGTGAGTCCGGCGGAAAACGGCAGGCGCAGGTTGCCAGTAGAACTTCGCAGGTTAGACTCACCACGAACATCAAGGATGTGCTTGTAATGCAGATAAACGCTCAACAGACGAGTGCCACGCAGGCCTCCCTGCCGCGCGAGCAGTTGCCGGCCAACCATCTGGTCTGCGGCATCGGCGATCCGGGAGATGCGGCTTACCTCCTCGAGTCTGGGTCGGTAGAGGTTTTGGCCAAGGATGGGCAGCGCATTGCCGTCATGCGGGCCGGCGAAATCTTCGGCGAGATTGCGCTACTCGATCAAATGCCACGTACTGCAACGGTGCGCACGCTTGAGCCGACGACCCTGCTACGGATCGAACGCGAGCTGGTCCAGGAGCTCTTGAAACGCACTGATCCGGTGATTCGCCACTTGCTGGTGCTGTTGCTCGAACGTTTCCGTAACCGCAGTGGTGTTCACGGGGTGATCTGTGCCACGCCCGAGCAAGACGAGTCAGGTGATATGGAAGCCGCCATGTTGACCCTGATATTGGCCCAGGATTTGACGTTTGCCCTGGAAAACGGCCAACTCGAGCTGGCGTATCAGCCGCTGGTCAGACTGGATGAACATAATCTGATCGGTTTCGAAGCGCTGATCCGCTGGCAGCATCCCTTGCTGGGGAGCATTCTGCCTACCAAGCTGATCAGCCTGGCCGAAAAAACCGGGCTGATCCGGCCGCTCGGTCTCTGGGTCTTGCAGCGCGCCGTCCGCGATTGGCCGACCCTGCGCAGTTATTGCCAGGCTACTGCCGGCACACCGGTCTTCATCAGCGTCAACTTGTCGGGTGCCGAATTGGCCAATCCGCAGATTGTGGAAACCATAGACGACCTTCTGACAGCCGCCGGCATGAGTCCGCAGGAGCTCAAGGTCGAACTCACTGAAACCGCCATCATCGAAGACATGGAAACGGTGGGTGTGGTGCTCGACAAGCTCGCCAAGAAGGGGGTAGCGGTTGCGCTCGACGACTTTGGAACGGGCTACTCGAGCTTCGATTACCTCAAGACCCTGCCTGTCTCCTGTGTCAAGATCGACAAATCCTTCATCCAGGAACTGAGCAGTTCAGCGCGCAGCCGCGAGATCGTACAGTCTTCGCTACAGCTTGCCAAATCGCTCGGTCTGCTGACGATTGCCGAAGGGATCGAAGACGAAAACACGGCAAACCTGCTCGCCACCATGGGCTGTGACATTGCGCAGGGCTATCTCTATTCCATGCCCTTAAGCTTGCAGGCCATCTTGCAATGGGTCGATGAGTCGCGCAAGCTGGGGCGCCTGGCCTGATCCAAGTGCCGATAATCGACGATTAGCTGTATCCCGGACTTGAAAACCCTATTCACGACCCTATTTCTCCGACTCATTTATTCGTTTGTCGGTTCGGAGGAAATTGCATGACCACTACTGTAGATAGCCGTCAGGAAACGCTGGGTTTCCAGACCGAGGTGAAGCAACTGCTGCACCTCATGATCCATTCCCTTTACAGCAACCGCGAGATCTTCCTGCGCGAGTTGATTTCCAACGCCTCGGATGCTTGTGACAAGCTGCGTTTCGAATCGCTGCACAATGCCAGCCTGCTCGAAGGCGGCGGCGACTTCCAGATCCGCATCGGCTATGACAAGGACGCGCGCACGCTGACCATCGCTGACAGCGGCATCGGCATGAATCGCGACGAGGTGATCGCCAACCTCGGCACGATCGCCAAATCCGGCACGCGCGAATTCTTCTCGCAGCTTACCGGCGACCAGCAAAAGGATGCTCACCTGATCGGCCAGTTCGGCGTCGGTTTTTACTCCTCATTCATCGTCGCCGACAAGGTGACGGTGCGCACCCGCCGGGCCGGCGAGAGCGCCGAGCAGGGCGTCGAGTGGTCTTCCGACGGTGGTGGCGAGTACAACATCGCCATGATCGACCGCAGCGCGCGTGGTACCGAGATCACCCTGCACCTGCGCGAAGGGCAGGATGACCTGCTCTCCGGCTGGAAGCTCAAGACCATCATCCGCAAGTATTCCGACCACATCGTCCAGCCCATCGTGATGAAAGGCGAGAAGTGGGACGAAGAGAAAAAAGCGCAGGTGGAGAGCGACGAGGACGAGACCGTCAACCAGGCGTCCGCCCTGTGGGCCAAATCCAAAAACGACATCACTGAAGAAGACTACAAGGCTTTCTACAAGCACGTCGGCCACGATTACGACGACCCGCTAGCCTGGACGCATGCCCGCGTCGAGGGCAAGAGCGAATACACGCAGCTGCTCTATATCCCCGCCCGTGCGCCCTTCGACCTGTGGGACCGCAATGCGCGCCACGGCATCAAGCTCTATGTGCGGCGCGTTTTCATCATGGACGATGCCGAGCAGCTGATGCCGCTCTATCTGCGCTTCGTGCGCGGCGTGGTGGATAGTGCCGACCTGCCGCTCAACGTCTCGCGCGAAATCCTGCAGGAATCGAAGGACATCGAAGCCATCCGCAAGGGTTGCACGAACAAGGTGCTGGGTCTGCTGGCCGATATGGCGAATAGTGAAGACAGCGCCGAAAAGGAAAAGTACGCCAAGTTCTGGGGTGAATTCGGCAAGGTGCTCAAGGAAGGCGTCGGCGAGGATTTCTCCAACAAGGAAAAGATTGCCGGCCTGCTGCGTTTCGCCTCGACGCAGGCCGACACCCGGGACGAAACCGTGTCACTGGCCGACTACATCGGCCGCATGAAGCCCGAGCAGGAAAAGATCTACTACGTCACCGCCGAGACTTTCAACGCCGCGAAGAACAGCCCGCATCTGGAAGTCTTCCGCAAGAAGGGCATCGAGGTGATCCTGTTGTCAGATCGCGTCGATGAATGGGTGGTCAGCCACCTGACCGAGTTTGAAGGCAAGCAGCTTGTTTCTGTCGCCAAAGGCGGCCTCGATCTCGGCAAGCTCGAAGACGAGGCCGAGAAGCAGGAACAGGCCAAGGATGCCGACGAGTTCAAGGAGCTTACCGACAGGATCGGCAAGTCGCTCACCGAGCGCGTCAAGGAAGTACGCGTCACGCACCGCCTGACCGACAGCCCCGCCTGCCTGGTAGCCGACGAGCACGACGTATCCGGCAACCTCTCGCGCATCCTCAAGGCGGCGGGGCAATCTGCGCCGATGGCCAAGCCTATCCTCGAAATCAATCCGCGTCACCCCGTGGTGCTACGTCTGAAATACGAGGAAAAGAAATTTGACGACTGGGCGGCCGTGTTGTTCGATCAGGCGCTGCTCGCCGAAGGCGGACAACTCGATGATCCGGCCACTTTCGTCAAGCGCATCAACGAGTTGATGATGACCATGAGCCTTTCCGGCAGCTAAATCATCGAGCAAGGCGCCAGTCTGGAAGGGCTGGCGCCGATTACTCCGGGATCGGGTGATCTGCCCCGCTTCTGGCAGCTTCGATTTCAAGGTGGCAGGGCGACAACAGCAGATGCGCCAGTTGCTCGGAATCGTTCGTATGCAGATGTTCTGAAAAATCGGCCAGCCGCGCATCTTGGGTATCGGCCAAGGCCTGGATCAGGGTTCTCGCCGCTTCGCGTGGATGGGGACCGTCGGCCTGATAGCCCGGCCAATCCTTGTAGTGCGACAGCAGTTGTGCGCGATGATCCTGATAGAGCGGGCAATGGCGGATGTATTCGAGTTCGGCATGCTTCGCTTCGATCTCCGCATCGATCTCGGCATCGGTATTCTTGAAGTGGGCTTTCTCGGCTTCGGTCCAGTGGGGTTTCTCACCGTGCTGCTCGCGCAAGGTCGCGTAGGTGTTTTTCAGCGCTATCTGCGAATGGCTGCCGGCGGCCCGGAAGATGTGCAGCAGATCCTTACCGTGACCTTCCGTGCCGACGTAGCGCATTTCCGCCGTAATGCGGCGCGGATTGAAGGCGAACTGGCGGGCGCACGCCGCCCGCAGGATGTCGAAGAGTTGATTCATTTTTGCCGGGTTCACAGGGCT
Source organism: Rhodocyclaceae bacterium (assembly GCA_011391215.1). GTDB lineage: Bacteria > Pseudomonadota > Gammaproteobacteria > Burkholderiales > Rhodocyclaceae > Sulfuricystis. Next base: position 51,119 of record JAABQX010000048.1, on the reverse strand, counting down.
ATCCTTTCGATCTGTTTGTATTCTTGCGTTGTATTGATATTCTTCCTGCAAGCAGGATAAACGGGAGAGTGTGTGGCGGAGAATCACAACAGGGACAGGTTGCAGGGTCTTCCCCCATTGATGGATGCGCGATCCCGGGTGCTGATTCTAGGTTCTTTCCCGTCTGCGGCTTCGCTGGCGGCTCAGCAGTATTACGCCCACAAGCAAAACCAGTTCTGGAAGATTCTCGGCATGCTGCTGGAACTGCCGCTGTCTGAAATGGATTATGCGGGGCGGCAAGCGGCTGTGTTGGCCGCCGGCGTGGGCATCTGGGATGTGTTTGCCGCCTGCACCCGGGAAGGCAGCCTCGACGCGGCCATTCGCGGCGCTGAGCCGAATGATTTTTCGCGGCTGAAAAAGTCGGCGCCGGCGCTAGGGCGGGTTTGTTTCAACGGACAAATGGCCGGACGCTTTGTCGAAACCTTACAGAAATCCGGCTACGAAACCCTTGTTCTGCCTTCCACCAGCCCGGCCAATGCCAGCTGGAGCTTCGAGCGCAAACTGGTGGCGTGGCGGGAAGGCCTGGATCTATCCGGAATCGGTATGCCGTGATTACTCAAACTTCAACAAAATGCGCTGTAGCCATTTGGGGACCTTGAAAATCGCGCAATCGGAACAGACACCTTCGTTGAAACGAAAGGCCGTGTGGTTTTCGGCATCGTATCTTTTCCACCCGTTGTAGTGGGCGAGCACCATGATCAGCCAGACGGTTGCACCGGAGAGGGCGACGATAAGTAACAGCATGAACGACTCCTGATAATAAAAATTCGTGCGCCGGCTATGTCGGCTATGTGCCGACATGCCATGGCTAAAGCTTTTCTTCAGGGCTGGGGAGCGTGGCGGCGCGAAAACGCCGCTTGTGGATTCCAGGAGAACAAGGGGCGCAGGATTTCGCTGAGGGAGATCAGGCCTGTCAGTAGCGAGGCGGCCAGTAGCTGACCATACAAACGCATTTGCGCTGACATGCGATCTGGATTGCGCTGCATGTCTGCGGCCCGTAGGTGGCGGGCGTGTTGATCAATGGCTGTAATGTCGAGGGGTAGCATGATGATTTCCTTTGAAATGTTGCGGTGCAATACAAGATCATCGAACTATAATTACGTTTCATTTAATCTACAATACGTATTATTGGAACAACTTTGATGAATATTATTCAGGAATAGCCAGATGGATCGTGCTGCCGAGATGACTGCATTTGTGCGCACCGTGGAAACCGGCGGGTTTTCTGCTGCGGCGCGGGATATCGGTTTGACGTCATCTGCCGTCTCCAAACTGATAACGCGCCTGGAAGACCGGTTGGGCGCGCGCTTGCTGCATCGCACCACACGCCGGCTGAAAATGACGGCTGAAGGCGAGTCCTTTTTCGCCCGTGCCCGTCTTATCCTGGCGGCCATGGACGAGGCGGAAGCCGAGGTTACCCAGGCGGGGGGCAGCCCGCGCGGCTTGTTGCGCCTGCATTGCGGGTCAGCTTTCGGACTGCATCAATTGGCCGCTGCCATCCCGCGCTTCCAGAGCCTTTATCCGCAGGTCGAATTGGATATCACCATCAGCGACCAGGCGCCGGATACGCTGGAGGAGGGCATCGACCTGGCGATCCGCTCGGGACCGCTTGACGAGTCATCGATGGTGGCGCGACGCATCTGCAACATGCAACGGGTGATCTGCGCGGCGCCGGGCTACTTGCAGCGTTGCGGTACGCCGCGCACGCCGGATGATCTGCAGCAGCACAACTGCCTGTGGATTACCAGCCTGCCGGCGCTGCGCCGCTGGCCATTCGATACCGACGAGGGCATCCGCGTGGTGAATGTGAGTGGCAATGTGGTGGCCAACAATGCCGAGACCGTGCTGCAACTTGCGATGGCCGGTGTCGGCATTACGCGCCTGACCGACGTCATCGCCGGCGATGCGCTACGCAGCGGCGCACTGATGCCGATTCTCAGCGACTGGCACCACGTCGAACCGGTGCCCTTGTACGCGACCTATCCGAGCGGCCGCAACCTGTCGCCCAAGGTGCGGGCCATGGTGGATTTCCTCGTGGAAGAGTTTGGCAATGCGCCGTGGCGGCAGGGCGCCGTACCCCATGCGGGACACGCCGTCCCGCCCGCGCCGATTTTTGACCAAGTTCTTTGAAACATCTGAGCCGCCGGTAGCCAAGGAACGGTCTGTCTTCATCACTTGGTCACTCCCGTAGCGCGCTGCAAACCGACTTCCTCGTTGGCATGGTCGCGGTTCCACAACTGAAATAGCGGGTATTTCAGGTACGCCTTGTCGGCCACGTAGCGCAACACGTTAGCCAGCCGGAAAAACTGCACCACCGAATCGACGCGAAAGACTTCCTTGCCGTGTTCGTCGAACATGATCAGCGTCGGCGCATAGAACAACTTGAGATGGCGTGCCCACTTGCGCGCAGTCATGCGTCTGCCGTCCGGTGTCAGCACCGGCGTCGAGTCATCCCAGACGTTGAGCTGCACCACCTCGAAGGCCTGCAGGCGCTTGCGTACGAGGGGGTTCTGGAGCGGCTCCGAATGCAGAACGTCGCAGGCGTGGCAGCGCGGCTGTTCAAAGATCACGAGGAGGGGTTTGCGGGCCGCGAAACGGCTGCGGTCGAGCGCATACGGCGGTGAGCTGAATAGCGGGTCCGGGTTCAGCGTTTCATCGGCGAACAGCGGGGGCGGGGCTGCGTGTTCCAGGTACTCGCCGAAACTCTTGGTCTTGTAGTGCCCATCGGCGACATACTCAAGTGCCGCGCGCATCTTGTAGGGGGGATGGTAGCCGACCAGTTTCAGTGCCAGTTTGCGCCCCTTGACATAAAACAATAGCGTCGGTGTAAGTTGCGCTTTCTGAGCGATCGCGAATTCGTTGATCGGCTTGGTCTTGCCATCCATGCCGGTGATTTTCTCAATGCTGTGTGTGTTCAGCCCGACCATGTCGAAGTGCAAGCGCAGGTAACGCACCAGATCGCCCTTCGACAGGTTGTCTCTCATGAGCGCTTGGCAGTATGAGCAATGCTTCTGACCGAAATAGACGATCAGTCCTTGCTTCCCGGAGGAGAGCGCGTCATCTAGATCCTCGGGCAGATTGGAGAAACTGGCCTTGAACCAGTCCGGATGGTCGTCCTGGTAGTCGGTCGGGAGATCAATGAACGAATACGAGTCTTCGGCGGGGGGCGCCGCAATGGCGGTGCACGAACACAACAGCGCGGCGATTACCACTAAGGCCACTAAGGCAGTCCGTATCTGTAAACCTAGTGATTGCATTGCGCTGTCGAGGCGAGTGAAGTAGCGTAAAAGAATACGTGCCCCCGCCATGGTTTGCAATACTGCGGTGAATAGCCGTCCCGCCAGCGCCGACTTTTATCGGTATAGTCGCGCTTCATGAACGCCAAAGCCGATAGCAAGCCACAAGAGCACCGCCTGACCCTGGCGGAGGTCATTGATGCCCTGATTGACGCTGGTCGCGTACCGCGCGAAGAGGCCGAGGCTTTTCGTCAGGAACGCCGTTTTTTCCGTGGTGCCGCGCATCCCCTCGTGGTCATCGCCGAACAGCGCTGGAAGTCGCCTCCTTCATCCACGGCGCCGAACCGGATCCTTGATCTGGATGTGCTCACCGAGTGGCTGGCCGAATGGACCGGGCTGGCCTACTATCACATCGACCCGCTCAAGGTAAATCTGAGTGCCGTCACCGACGTGATGAGCAGCGCCTACGCGACGCGTTTCCGCATCCTGCCGGTAGAGGTGCGTCCGAACGAAGTGGTGATTGCCACCGCCGAGCCGTTTATCCGCAGTTGGGAACCGGAGCTCAAGACGATCCTGAAGAAGGATATCCGGCTCGTCATCGCCAACCCCGAGGACATTTCCCGCTATCAGGTCGAGTTCTACAACCTCGCCCGGTCGATCAAGGGTGCGATGGCGCGCGGTGACGTTGCGCGCACCGGCATTTCCAATTTCGAGCAACTCGTCGAACTGGGCAAGGGCAAGGCTTCACTCGATGCCAACGACCAGCATGTGGTGATGATCGTCGACTGGCTCTGGCAGTATGCCTTCGAACAGCGTGCCTCGGATATCCACGTCGAACCGCGCCGCGACATGGGCATCGTGCGCTTCCGCATCGACGGTGTGCTGCATCAGGTCTACCAGATTCCCATGGCGGTGCTGAACGCCATGACCAGCCGTATCAAGATTCTCGGCCGCATGGACGTGGTGGAAAAACGCCGCCCACAGGACGGGCGCATCAAGACGCGTGCGCCGAATGGCCAGGAGATCGAGTTGCGCCTGTCGACCTTGCCGACCGCTTTCGGCGAGAAGCTGGTGATGCGCATTTTCGATCCCGAAGTGCTGGTGCGCGATTTTGCCGATCTGGGCTTTTCCCCCGAGGATGCGGCGCGCTGGCATGGCATGACGTCCAAGCCGAACGGCATCATCCTCGTCACTGGCCCCACCGGTTCCGGCAAGACCACCACGTTGTATTCGACGCTCAAGCAGCTGGCGACGCAGGAGGTGAATGTCTGCACGCTGGAAGACCCGATCGAGATGATCGAGCCGGCCTTCAACCAGGTGCAGGTGTTGCCGGATATCGGCATGGATTTCGCCTCTGGCATCCGCGCCCTGATGCGGCAGGATCCCGACATCCTCATGGTCGGCGAGATCCGCGACATTGAAACGGCGGAAATGGCGGTGCAGGCGGCGCTGACCGGTCACCTGGTGTTGTCCACCCTGCATACCAACGATGCGCCGACGGCGATTACGCGCCTGCTCGATCTTGGCGTGCCACCCTACCTGCTGCAATCCACTGTGCTGGGGGTGATGGCGCAGCGTCTGGTGCGCACGCTCTGCCCTCATTGCAAGCGGGCGGAGGATCGGCGCGCGGAAGACGAGGTGCTCTGGCAGGGGCTGGTGGCGCCATGGAAGGCGAAGAAACCCGCCCAGTTGTATCACCCGGTGGGTTGCCTCGAATGCCGCAGAACCGGTTACATGGGGCGTTTGGGTCTCTACGAGATCATGCCGATGACGCATGAGATCAAGGTGCAGATCAACGCCAATACCGACTTGGCGACCCTGCGCGAACGGGCCATGAAGGGGGGCATGCAGCCGCTGCGCATCGCCGGCGCGCGCAAGGTGGCGGCCGGCCTGACGACCATCGCGGAAGTTCTCAAGGTGGCACCGCCCCAGCAGGATCTGGGTCAGACTCAGTAGGTGTAATCACTTTTCCCGTAAAACGGCGGCCAGCGTCCGACAAGGTTTTCCAGCAGGATCAGTTCGGCATCGGTATGGTTGATCACCGGTGCACTGACCATCACCGACGGCATCTGCATGTCGTCGGAAATGTAGAGTGGATGGTCGTGGTAGTTGGTGCTAAGTAGTTCGCTCTGCGCCGGCGCGGCGGTGGGCGTGACTTGCGCTGACCCGTAGCAGAGGCAGAAGTAAGCATTTTCACTTGCCGTCCCGCCAGAACCGACTTTTCGCTGCGCCTCGCCGGTTTCGATGTAGCAAGCGGTGCCGCGAATGCCGATGACGGCGGTGGCGAACTTGATCTGGCGTTCGCCCTTGCCGAATACCGAAAGAATGCGTCCGGTGGCGACGCGCATGAAGTCGGCAGTCGTTTTGCCGAAGCTGACTGTCGTGTCGCCGCGTTGCAGAAACGCGTCCTGCTGGATGACAAAGATTGCCTCGCCATCCTTGCCGGTAACGACTGTGTCGCCCGGTTTGACGAGTTGCCCTTCGCGCGCAGCATCACCGTTGACCGTAACCTTGCCCTTGAGCTTGTGCAGTCCCGGCGGTACGGGATTGGCGCCGTTGGCGAGGGCACGCTGCAGGAAACCCATGATGCCGCCATTGGCGAGCAGGCCGGCGGCGGCGAGTTGTTGCAGTAACTGACGGCGCTTCATGGCGAGTTCCTTATTTCCGGCGGATACAGTCGAGATACGCTACAGCATCGAGGGGCTGCCTGTCACGTTGCGCGCGCCAAAGTGTCTCGCCCAGGCAGTCGAGCAGGTCATGCAGGGCAGCATGGCGGTCGCCGTCCCGCTTCAGCCGACTTTCGTAGGAGGCGCGGATGCCGGGCGGCTGGTCGATCGAGAGTTGCTCCTCAATGGCGAGGTGTAGCGAGAGGTGCAGGAAAGGGTTGGTTGCGCCATCCTCGGGCGTCCACTCGCGCGTCAGCGCATCGGTGCTTTCAATCAGGGCGTGGTATTCCGGGTGCAGTGCGACGATGTCGGCGGCAACGGTTTCGAGCGGCGTGGCGGGCAGCTTGGCCAGCCGTTTTTGCCAGGCATCGATGAGGAAACGGCGTGCCTGGTCGCGGCTGGGGTTAAACATCGGTTTTATCCTTGAAATCGCACAGGTCGCGCACGATGCAGCGCCAGCATTCCGGTTTGCGCGCCTTGCAGACATAGCGTCCATGCAGGATCAGCCAGTGATGGGCATGCAGCCGGTATTCCACCGGAACGGCCTTCAGCAGTTTCTTTTCGACAGTGACGACATTCTTGCCGGGGGCGAGGCCGGTACGGTTGCCCAGCCGGAAGATGTGGGTGTCGACGGCGATGGTCGGCTCGCCGAAGACGATATTCAGCACGACATTCGCCGTCTTGCGCCCGACGCCCGGCAGGGCTTCGAGTGCGGCGCGGTCGTGCGGCACTTCCCCGTTATGCCGTTCCAGCAGCAGGCGTGCCGTGGCGGCGACATTCTTCGCTTTCGTTTTGTAAAGGCCGATGGTCTTGATGGCGTCGGCGAGTTTTTCCTCACCAAGCGCGGCCATGGCCTGTGGCGTGGGGGCGTGCTGAAACAGTTCGCGTGTGGCGAGGTTGACGCTTTTGTCGGTTGCTTGCGCCGAGAGGATCACCGCGACCAGCAACTGGAAAGGCGTGGCGTACGCCAGCTCGGTTTTCGGCGCCGGATCGACAGCGGCCAGGCGGCGGAAGAATTCGACGCGATCAGCCGGCTTCATGCAGCGGCTGCTGCGCTCTGCTGCTGCACGCGCATGCGCGCGCGGGCCCGTTCGTTGGCGCGATGCTCGATCCAGTTGCGGCCGGCGATCATCAATCCCAGGACGAAGAAGGCGCCCGGCGGCAGGATGGCGAGCAGGAAACCGGGATAGTCATCAGGCAGGATCTGCCAGGCGCTGGCGCCGGGGATGATCATCTCGATGCCGGAGAACAGCGTGCCCTGGCCGATGAACTCGCGAATCGCGCCCAGCAGGCCGATGACCCAGACAAAACCGATGCCCATCATCACGCCGTCGAAAGCCGAGAGGCCGGCAGGGTTCTTGGCGGCGAAGGCTTCAACCCGCGCCAGCACGATGCAGTTGGTGACGATCAGCGGGATGAAGATGCCGAGGACGAGATACAGGTCATGCAGGAAGGCATTGAAGGCGAGGTCGACGACGGTGACCAGTGCGGCGATGATCAGGACGAACACGGGAATGCGCACCTCGTGCGGAATGAAGCTGCGCAATGCCGAGACGGCGAAATTCGACAGGCCCATGACGACGATGGTGGCGAGTCCCAGACTGACGGCATTCACCAGCGAGGTGCTGACCGCCAGCAAGGGGCACAGCCCGAGTAACTGGGCGAGGATGGCGTTCTGCTTCCACAGGCCGTTGTGGGTGATTTCACGATAGACATTCACGGGGGCGCTCATGGGTTTTTTTCCTCATAGCGTGCATTGTCGGGCAGGGCGTAGAGTGCAGCGGCGCGTTCCAGCGCCCAGGCCAGCGCGCGGCCGGTGGTGTTGGTGACGGCGCGTGCCGAGATGGTGGCGCCGACATGCTGGTCGAAGCTGCCGCCGTCCTTCTTCACGCGCCACTTTTCGCGCGGGGTATCGCTGAAGTTGCGGTTGTTGAACTGGCTGATCCAGGGCTGAGCCTTGTTCTTGTCCTTTTTCGGGTCGATGTAGTCGCCGAGTCCGGGGGTTTCCTTGTGTTGGGTAACGCGTACCGCCGCGAGCCGGCCATCGGCCTGTACGGCGAGGATCAGGCGGATCTCGCCCGAATAACCATTCAGCGCAGCGGCCTCGAAAACGAGGGCGGCCGGCTGGCCGTTCTTGCGGGCGCGATAGATGCGGGTGGGCTCGCTCAGGTTGAGTTCGGCGTTGGCGGGCAGTTCGATGGCATCGGCGAGCAGGTCGTTGTCGTAACTTGCCATCGGTAGAACTTCGGCAATCATGCGACGCTTGGCGTCCAGTGCGGTGGCTTCCAGCACCGGTTTGGTGAGCTGATAGACGCCTGCCATGAACGCGGTGAACAGCAAGGTGAATACCAGCAGGGTGGCGGACGTGTGCACCGAAATGCGCATGGCACCCGTCGTGGGCGGTGTTGGTGGTGTGACCGGAGCCGAGTCAGGGAAATTCATGGCATCGCTCGTGGCTCGGCTTTCCGCTTGTGGCCGAACACCTTGGGTTGGGTGTGCATGTCAATCAGCGGTACCAGCAGGTTCATCAGCAGGATGGCGAAAGCCATGCCGTCTGGGTAGGCACCGAAACTGCGGATGATCCAGGTCAAGAGGGCTGCGCCGGCAGCGAAGATCAGCTTGCCCAGCGGCGTGGTGGCGCCAGAGACAGGATCGGTGGCAATGAAGAAGGCGCCGAGCATCGCACCGCCGGTGAACAGGTGGAAATTGGCGCCGACGAACTGGTCCGGATTGGCGATGTTGAACGTGGCGGAAATGATCGCCAGGGTGAAGAGGAAAGCTGCCGGGATGTGCCAGGTGATGATGCGTTGCTGGATCAGCCAGAGCCCGCCCAGCAGATAACCACCGGCAATCCATTCCCAGCCGCGTCCGCCGATATTGCCGAAAGTGGCATGTGAGCCGAGGATGCCGGCGATGGTCGCATTCTGTTCGGCATCCCTGAGGACGGTGCGCAGGGCGTCGAGCGGCGTGGCCATGATGATGGCGTCGAGTTGGCGGTCGATGCCGAACAGGCTGCCGAAAATCGCGTTGAGTTGCGCGGAGAGGTCGGTGAATTCGGCGCGCGGCCATTGCGACATGAGTTGCGGGTAGGCGACGATCATCGTGCAAAACGCCACCATTGCCGGGTTGAAGGGGTTTTGCCCGAGCCCGCCATACAAATGCTTGGCGACGACGATGGCGATCAGTACACCACTGACGGTAAGCCACCAGGGGGCGATGGGCGGGAAAGTGAGGGCGACCAGCCAGGCGGCGACCAGCGCGCTGCCGTCGCTGACGAAAAGGAACACGGGTTTGCCACGCAGCTTGAGCATCAGCGCCTCGGCAAGCAGGGCCGTCGTCGAGGCGAGCGCCAGTTGCACGAGAATGGCGCCGCCAAAGAACCAGACATAGGCGGCGATACCGGGCATCAAGGCGAGCAGTACCCGCAGCATCACGCTGCGCACGCTGGTCGGCTTGAGTAAATGCGGAGAGTTCTTCATGCGGCGCCGTCCTCGAGTTTTTCGGCCAGGGCGCGCCGGGCTTCGGCTTTAGCAACTTCGGCCTGCTGGGCGGGCGTGAGCTGCTCGGTATTTTGCGGTGCCACGGCCGCTTTCTTTGCTGCGGCACGCGCTTGCGCGGCAGCGATCAGCGCGAGCTTGTCATCGGTTGCGGCCGGGGCAGGCGTTGTTTGTGCTTCTGTAGCGGGTGGATTAGCGGCTTGTGCCGTACCGCCAGCGCCGACTTTTTCTGGATCGGCCGCTGCCGCTGCTGCAGCGGCCTTCGCCGCTTCTTCTTGCGCCAGCTTGGCTTTGGTTTCGGCGGCCTTGGCAGCGAGTTTGGCGGCTTTCTCTATCTTTTCACGTTCTTCGCGCTGTTGGCGGAATTCGTAGCGTTCGCGGGCGGCTTCGGCGGCAGCCTTTTCGTTTTCGCGCGCCCAGATTTCGCTCTTGGCGAAACGATAGTAATCCACCAGCGGGATGCGCGACGGGCAGACGTAGGCGCAACAGCCGCATTCAATGCAGTCGAAGAGGTTGTACTCCTGCGCCTTGCCGAATATCTTTGCCTTGGAGAACCAGTACATCTCGAACGGCGCCAGGTCGGCCGGGCAGGCCTTGGCGCATTCGCCGCAGCGGATGCAGGGCATTTCGGGCGGTGGCGGCGGGAACATCAGCTTCGATCCGACCAGCACGCAGTTGGTCGCCTTGACCACCGGCACGGTGTCGGCCGGCATGCGGAAACCCATCATCGGGCCGCCCATGATGACGCGGTCGCTATCCGGCTTCGGTCCGGCCAGTGCGATCAGTTCGCGCATCGACGTACCGAAACGCACGCTGTAGTTGCGCGGCTGTGCCACGTTGCCGGCGACGGTGACGATGCGCGAGATCAGCGGCTGGCCGAGTTCGAGCGCCTCATACACGGCGCAGGCCGTACCGGTGTTGAAACACTGCACGCCGTAGTCGGTGGAGCGTTTGCCATGCGGCACTTCGATGCCGGTCAGTACGCGGATCAACTGCTTGGCGCCGCCGGCCGGATAGCGTGTCGGCACCGGCACGATCTCGATGCGCGCCTCGCCGGTGGCGATTACTGCGGCGCGCATCGCGGCGATGGCTTCCGGCTTGTTGTCTTCGATGCCGATCAGCACCTGTTTGGCCTGCGTCAAGTCGCGCAGGATACCCGCACCGCGCAGGATGCACTCGGGCCGTTCGCGCATCTGCAGGTCGTCGCAGGTGATGAAGGGCTCGCATTCGGCGCCGTTGATCACCAGCGTGTCGAGATACCCTTTCTTGCCCGGGCTGATCTTCAGGTAGGAGGGGAATACCGCACCACCGAGCCCGACGACGCCGGCATCGCGCAGGGCATCGCGCACGGCATCCGAACTCATCTCGCGCCAGAGCACCGGCTGGCGCTCGATCCATTCATCCTTGCCATCCGGTGCAAGGATGACGCACAAAGCTTCGAGCCCTGATGTGTGTGGCATCAGGCGTGGCTCGAGGGCCTTGACGAGGCCGGAGGTGGAAGCATGGACAGACGAGGTGACATTGCCGTCAGGTGCGCCGATCAGCTGGCCCTTCAGTACCCGGTCGCCCGCCTTGACCAGCGGGTGCGGTACGCCGCCGATACTCTGGTGCAACGGAATCGCCAGTTCGGCGGGGGGCGCCAGCGTAAAGGCATCGGCGATCGGCAGACCGTTCGAGGCTTCCTTGTTGTAAGCCGGCTTGACGCCGCCATGGAAGTTGAAGAGTTCGCGCAGCATCAGTGGGTTGTACCAGCAGGATGCAGCGGAAACACCGGATACTTCCACTTCCAGGTTTCGACGTTTTCGGTGATCGGTTCCATCGTGATGCAGTTCACCGGGCAGGGCGGCAGGCATAGCTCACAGCCCGTGCATTGGCTGGCGATGATGGTGTGCATTTGCTTGGCCGCACCGACGATGGCATCCACCGGGCAGGCCTGGATGCACAAGGTGCAGCCGATGCAGGTCTGTTCGTCGATAAAGGCAACGCTTTTGGGCTTTTCGATGCCGTGCTCGCCCGACAATTCCTTGAATTCGCGGCCGAGCAGGTCGGCGAGCTTCTTGATGCCTTCCTCGCCGCCGGGCGGGCAGCAGTTGATTTCCGCGTCGCCCTTGGCGATGGCTTCGGCGTAAGGCTTGCAGCCGGGGTAGCCGCACTGGCCGCATTGCGTCTGTGGCAGGATGGCGTCGATCTTCTCGACCAGCGGGTCGCCTTCGACCTTGAATTTGATGGCGGCATAACCCAGCGCCGCGCCCAGCAGCACGGCGCCGATGGCCATGACGAGAATCGCTGCGATCATGCGTTGGGAGCCATTACTTGTATTTGTCCAGACCCGCGAAGCCCATGAAGGCCAGGCTCATGATGCCGGCGGTGATCATGGCAATGGCCGTGCCGCGAAAATGCACCGGCACGTCGGCGCCTTCGAGGCGCTCGCGGATGCCGGCGAACATCACCAGGGCCAGGGTGAAACCGATCGCCGAGCCGAAACCGAACATCATCGACTCGACGAAGTTATGGCGCATGCCGATGTTCAAGAGTGGCACGCCCAGCACCGCGCAGTTGGTGGTAATGAGCGGCAGGTAGATGCCCAGCACCTGATGCAGCAAGGGGCTGGTTTTCTGGATGATCAGCTCGGTTAACTGAACTATCGAGGCGATGGTGACGATGAACGACAGCGTGCGCAGATAAGTCAGGTCGTTCGGGATCAGCAGCCAGTTGTCGATCACGTAGCTGGTGCCGCTGGCCAGCGTCAGCACGAAGGTCGTCGCGGCACCCATGCCGATGGCGGTTTCCAGCTTTTTCGACACCCCCATGAAAGGGCACAGCCCGAGGATGCGGACGAAGACGACGTTATTGACGAGAACGGCGCCGAGAATGATGAAAAGGTAGCTGGTCATGTTGTGTGATGGCCATGCGCGGGAGCGTGCATCAGCAGGTACTGATTATCCTGCTTTGTTTGTCGGACAACAACCCTGACCCCGATGTTGGCTTGCCGTCGGGAGAATACCGGCGACAGGCCATTTGCGGTAGAGTTCCACTGTCGCAGCGTAGTAGTGCTACTTGCCCCTGCACCTCCCTATGGATATCCGCTCCCACACCTTCGACCGCCTGCGCCGCGTCTTCAGCGGCGGTCTCGATATCGTCGAATATCTCGGCCTGCTGGCCATCGGCATTGCCACCACCGTGGCCATGTACCACGAGGTCATGGCCATGATCAGCGCCCACCGGGTGCAACTCGCCGACCTGCTGCTGATGTTCCTTTATCTCGAAGTGCTGGCAATGATCGGCCAGTACTTCAAGTCCGGACAGCTGCCCGTACGCTTCCCGATGTACATCGCCATGGTGGCGCTGGCGCGCTACCTGATTCTCGATATCAAGGAAATGACCGAGTGGCGGATGCTGGCCGTGGCGGCGGCAATTTTCCTGCTGACGCTGGGTGTGTTGATCATCCGCTATGGCCATGTGCGCTTCCCCTATAACGAGGACGCCAGTGAAGGCTCCGCAAAGCCCTTAGTCCGTGAGTGAGCTCCGGCAGTGAGAAGGGCCCGCTGCATGATCAGAATACCGGACGCAAAAAGTCTGCTCTGGCGGGACGGCAATTTTGGCTATTCCACCAGGTCGCGATAGGCGTGCCACGTGGCATGCCCCAGGAGCGGCCCCGCGATCAGAATGCCCACGAAGAAGGTTACCAGCCCGATGCCGCCAAACAACGCGATGATGCCGGCCCAGACGAACATTGCCGGGATGTTCGCCAGCAGGGCGCGCACACTGACGATGGCCGCAGTGATGGCATCGTGGCCGCGGTCAAGCATGAGCGGGATCGAGACCAGGCTGATGGCGAAGGCGATCAGGGCGAAGATTCCGCCGACCGCAAAATAGGCGATCAGAAAGTCGATGTGATCGGTGGAAATGACATGGCGCATGAAGGTCGCCATGGTCGGAACCTCCCCTGAATAGAACAGGGCAAAGACAACCAGCGAGGCGCGCGCCCAGACGAGAAAGAGCACCAGCAGCACGGCAGCGAAGATAGCCAGATTGGAGACGTTGCTTTTCCATGCGGTCATGGTCGCGACGAGATTGCAGGGCAGTTGTTGTATGCGGCGGCGGCTGATCTCGTAGAGTCCGATAGCAAGGAACGGGCCGCCGATCAGAAAGCCCGACGTAACGGCGGCGATGTACTCGGGTGCTCCGCCGAGGGTGGCAACCATGAGCAGTCCGCCGGCCACGAAGCACAAGCCGTAGAACAGGCTCGACCCCGGGCAGGCCATCAGGTCGGCCCAACCCAGCTTGAGCCAGAGCAGCGGGCGCTCTGGCGGTACGGTACGAATGGTTGGAAAGGGCGGGTGCTCCGGGGTGGGAGAGGTCTGTTCGGTCATGGGATCTCCGTGTCCAAGGTTTCAAAATTGTCGAGCTTTGCAAAAAACGTCTTATGGTCGATGTAATGGGTGCCGTCGCATGAGAAGGACATGTTGATCATGCCGTTGATAAGATTCACTGCCACATTGCGCAGGTAGATCGTTTCATCGGTCAGCCGCAGGCGCCGGAACTCGCCGAGCAGGCGGTCGATCCCCGCAGCATCGATCACTGGAGTGCGTCCGGCGTGATCGGCATCCGGGAAACGGTCAAGGAAACCTTCCTCAAGTACCTCCTCCCGGAGAAACTTTTCATAGCAGAAAGGGTCGCGGGCAAACCAGCAGGTCAGCTGGCTCGACGAGTAATGAATCTTCGCGTGGAACACCCCCTTGCGCGTCAGTAGCGCCGTAACAAGCGCATGTACCTGATCGATAGAGGTGTCAAAAAGACTCTCCACGCGCTGTTGCTCGAAAAGGAAAGCGCGTACCGAGGGATCCCCTTTGATTTGCAGCCATCTTTGCGGCATGGATATCTACCTTTCGCAATGGACCATGGAAATCTGCGTCCTGTTGCGGAGAGTACCACTGACACCGGCAACCGCGTTCAATCACCGCTGGCGCGGAACACGTCGGCGACACGGCACAGCAGTTGCCTCTTCCCTTATCTGGCCTGAAAAGCGCACGCTCGCCATGGCCCGGCCGGCTTCGTCGCTGACATCGAGCAATTCCGCGTCGAGTTGCATGACGTCGGTAACCTGGGCCGGATCAACACGGGAATCGGCGCAGGCGCTGATCGCGGCTTTGGGGCGTTGCCCCTGTCGCAGTTGATAGAACAGTTCGCGGTCCGCGCTGAAGTACTTTTCCTGGAAGCGCCGGAAACTGGCGATGAAGTTGGCAATGTCTTTCATGAATGGGCTTCCTGGCGCAGCGCCGCGATGCGTTCTTCCAGAGGTGGATGCGTCATGAACAGGCGCTTGATGCCACCACCGCCACCGCCACTGATGCCGAAGGCCGCCAGCTTTTCCGGCAGGGGCGCTGGATGCAGCGAGTTCAGCCGTTCCAGCGCGGCGATCATGTTCTGGCGCCCGGCGAGGCTGGCGCCGCCGCGGTCAGCGCGGAATTCGCGCTGGCGCGAGAAGTACATAACAATGATCGAGGCCAGTACGCCCAGCACCAGTTCGGCGACGATCATGGTGACGAAGAAGGCCGGCCCTTGGCCGCGCTCGGTCTTGAACACGATCCGATCCACCATGTGACCGATGACGCGCGAGAGGAACATGACGAAGGTGTTCACCACGCCCTGAATCAGCGCCAGCGTCACCATGTCGCCGTTGGCGACGTGGGCGATTTCGTGACCGATGACGGCCTCGGCTTCGCTTTTAGACATCTGCTGCAACAGACCGCTGGAGACGGCTACCAGCGAGCTGTTCTTGCTCATGCCGGTGGCGAAGGCGTTGACCTCGGGCGTGTCGAAAATGCCGACCTCGGGCATCTTTATGCCCGCTGCGGTCGAGTATTTGCGCACCGTTTCGATCAGCCAGAATTCGGTCGTATTTGCCGGCGCTTCGATCACCTGCACGCCCATCGCCTTCTTCGCCGACCACTTGGAGATGGCCAGCGAAATGAAGGAACCGCCAAAGCCCATGACCGCGGCGAAGATCAGCAGGGAGGTGAGATTCAGGCCGTTTGCGTTGAGGTAGGGTTCGACGCCCAGGAGGCGCATGGTGACGGACAGCACCAGCACGATGGCCATGTTGGTGGCGAGGAAGAGGAATATGCGTTTCACGGGTTCTCCTTGGCGATAAGTTCAGTGTGGCGATGCGGGGGTAGTCGGCAGCAGCGCTTTCAGTTCGCGGATTTCGGCGCGCAGGCCACGCATTTCGGCATGCAGATCAGCTTCGATGTGTTGGCGCGCCATGTCCACGGCCTGTTTCGCATTGTGCTGCTCCGCCTCGTTGTAGCTTTGCATGGCATTGACGATGATGGCGATAAACAGGTTGAGCATCGTGAAGGTCGCCACCAGGATGAACGGGATGAAAAAGGTCCAGGCGTAGGGAAAGTGCTCCATCACGGGACGGGCGATGCCCATCGACCAGCTTTCCAGCGTCATGATCTGAAACAGCGTGTAGAGGGACCGGCCAATGTCGCCAAACCATTCCGGGTGGGTGGCGGCGAACAATTTGGTGGCGATGACGGCGAAGACGTAGTAGATGATCAGCAGTACCATGGCGATCGAGCCCAGCCCCGGAATCGCCGCCAGCAATGCGCCGACGACACGACGCATCGACGGGACCATGGTCAGCAGGCGCAACACGCGCAAGACACGCAGGGCGCGCAGGACTGCCAATGGCCCGGTGGCGGGCAGCAAAGCAATGGCGACGACAGCGAAATCAAAGACGCTCCATGGGTCGCGCCAGAAGGCGGTGCGGTGGGCGTAAAGGCGCAGCGCAATCTCGACGACAAATACCACAAGGATGGCCTGGTCGAGGGCAACAATCAGGCCGCCCGCTGCCGCCATCGCGGCAGGTGAAGTTTCCATTCCCAACAGTGCGGCGTTGATGAGAATCAGCCCGATGACGGCACTCTGGACGCGTGGCTGCTCGATCCAGCGGCGCACGTGCTGGCGAAGGAGCATCGTCGTTTCTTCGTTCATATGGTGCTTTCTATTGGCTTCACCGCCATAAGCTCAACGGAGGGTCCTGGATTACGGCGCGCATCACGTCGCTGCGCGAAACTAAACCCAGCAGCCGGCCGTCATTGCCGACGACGGAGACACCATCGACACCGCCCGCCAGCATCGCGGCCGCGACCCGCCGGATATCGGTGACGGGGGCGGCGGCCACGACGGGCGTCGTCATCACGTCACGCACCCTGCGGCGCAGGTTCTCAATGACTTCGCCGCCGTCCACATCGATGGCCGTCAGCAGGTCGCGCTCGCTGACGATGCCAATCAGATTACTGTCAGCGTCAAGCACCGGCGCCTGGCGGATATGTCGGTCGTGCAAGGTGCGCCAGGCTTCGGCGGCCGTTGCATCGTCCCGCACCGTAACAGCCGGGCGAGTCATTACCTGCGCTGCATGGACAAGCGGGCCACGCTCCAGTTCCTCCGGCAGCATGTTGCGATAGGCTCGCACCGCCTCCTGCGTCGGGTGCGTAACAACTGCCTCGACGCCGAACTCATCGCCGTCTTGGTCGATCGCGCGCACAGAACGTGCGCGCGCCAACCGGTGCACGCGATTCATCGCCTCCAACGTGCCGCTAAATACCTGTTCGGTAACGCCGTAGACGGAAAACATGGACGTCTCCTATTCTTCGGGGATGCCTTGCCACAGCATGTCGAAGCCAAGTTCGAAAGTATCATTGCTCATCTCGGCCAAGACATTGAATTTATCCTTGAATGCCTTGTCCGCATGGGACTTTTCATGCTGTTCGAAGGAAGTCCAGTAAGTGACGATGGCAATGTCGTAATCTGGCTCCTTGACCGATTTTACGGAGCCTTCCTTGCTGATGAAGCCTGAAAACGCGAATACCTGACCGGCAATGAAACCGCCGGACTCGTTGCCATAGGTCTCCTTCACGACATGACACATCTCGCCGAGCGCCAACTCGATGTCGGCCACGGTGACGCCGGGTTTCAGCTTGACTCCGTTAAACAACATCTTGCTACCGAACGGGATGGTAATGGGGTTGAACATTGGTTTCTCCTTCAGTGACTATTGGCGGCAAATGCCATGGTGCCGACTTACTCGTTGCTACCTACAAAACCCAGCAATTGCAGCAGGCTGGTGAAGAGGTTGAAGATGGAGACGAACAGGGTCACCGTGGCCATCACGTAGTTGGTCTCGCCACCGTGGATGATGTTGCTGGTTTCAAAGAGAATGAGGCCGGACATCAGCAGCACAAAGGCGGCCGAGACGGTCAGGGAGAGCGCCGGAATCTCGAAGAAGATCGCCGCCAGGCCGGCGAGGAAGGCCAGCAGGATGCCGACCATCAGGAAGCCGCCCATGAAGCTGAAGTCCTTTTTCGTGCTCAGCGCGTAGGCTGAGAGGCCGACGAAGATCGCCGCCGTGCCCCCCATTGCTTGCATGACGATCTCGCCGCCGTTGGGCAGGCCGAGATAGCGGCTGATGATGGGGCCTAGCGTATAGCCCATGAAACCGGTCAGGGCGAACACCGAGACCAGACCCCAGCCGCTGTTCTTCAGCTTGTGTGTGGCGAAGAGCAGGCCGAAGTAGCCCACCAAGGTAATGACCAGTCCGGGATGCGGCAGTTTCAGCACCACCGATACGGCTGCGGTAACGGCGGCAAAAAGCAGCGTCATCGACAGCAACATGTAGGTGTTGCGGATCACCTTGTTGGTGGCGAGGACGGATTCCGCGCCGCTGTGCGGCAGGGCGATCGCTTGGGTTCTTGGATAGTTCATTTTGGTCTCCTGTGGTTAAAGAAAAGTTTCTCAAAAGTCGGCGCTGGCGGGACGGCGTTCATGTGGGTTCCCTCAGGCGCGCACGAGCGCCATGATCTGGCCGGCGTCGAGCGTGGCGGCCTTCTGTTGAATCTGTGGCAGGTACTCGGCCTGCATTTGCTTGGCCGGGCCGAGCAGGCTCTGGAAGGTTTCGCTCAGCAGGGCCGTGTTCATCGTTCGTCCGCCGGCGTAATAGCGTTTGGCGGCCTGACCGAGCGCGTAGGTGGTGGCGAAGGAGAAGGCCATGCCGGTCGCCGCGCCGCCGAGCTTGCCGAAGGTCTTGCCCGCGGCTTTGCCGAGCAGGCCACCCAGCAGCTTGCGGCCGAATTGCTCCAGATACTGCGAGGTCAGCCCGACCCCGGCAGCAGCGATGAACTCCTTGATGTGGCCCTGATCGAGCGCCACCCCGTGTGCCTGGCCGATGCCATAGACCATCTTGATCTGCAACGGGATGATGGCCATCGAGGCCCAGGACTGCGGCAATAGTTCCAGCGCGCCGGCCAACAGTGCGACATTGAGGATGGACTGGTCATGCTCGGCAGCGGAAACTGCCGACAGGGCGGCGGGCGCAGATGTGGTTGTAGGCTGCGGTGGCACGAATTTGGTCTGGTCGATCAGCGTGTCGACTTCTCCCTCGATCAGATCGGTCTCGGTCGCCGGCAGCGCAAGCAGGCGCTTCAGTTCATCGAGGAAGCGCCGCTCGCCGTCGGCCAATCGCCCGTCAACTTCGCAGACGCAGAGCGCCATTTCATAGGCGAACTGGCGCTGGCCGGTATCGGTGAGCATCGCCGTAATGGTGGCCAGCGGCAGGCGCTTGAGCAACACGTCCTGATACAGGCGAGGCAGGTCGGGGGTTCCGCTCTCGTCGGCCAGATTCTCGGCGACGCGGCGCACTTCCTCGCGCTCGCGCTTATCCTTCGCACCATCGGCGAAGGCGGCATGGATGGCGATGGCGAGAATCGCTTTCTGTTCCTGAGGTGTCATGTGTCTTTTCCTGAAAAGTCGGTCATGGCAGGATGGCGACGATGGTCGCCTTGACCTTGCCTTGCGGTAGCCGCGTGATTTCGAAGCGCACCCGGTCGTCGCCCTTGCGGTATTCATGCGCCTCTGCCTCGGGCGTGGCTGACATCACGCTCTGCGCGTAGCCCTGCGTGGCGAAGCTCTGGGTGTAGTGGTCGAGCACGGTGGTGTAGTTGGCGCGACCCGCGTAGCGTACCGTGATCTCGGGGCCGTCGCGATGCCAGTGCGAGCGCACCAAGCTGGGATAGCGCGTCACGGGGCCGATGTCCGTGCCCGATACATCACGTGGCGGTGGTTCGGGCTTGAGCGCCGGCACCAGGTCGCCGAGCGTCTCGCGTGCGCCGGGAACGGCCTGTTCTAGCTGCGATGCGATGATGCGCACCGCCTCCGGCGCGCCTTCGGTGAGCGATTTGCCTTGGCCCCACAGCCACCCGAACAGCGAAACTGCTGCCCATATCAGCATGACGAAAAGTGTCATCAGGCCGAGGCCGATGGAAATCCATGTGCCGCGACGGACTTGAAGGAAGCGGGGGGCGAACTGTGCGGCCAGCGCGGCAAACGCAGGATTGTTCATGCCATCTCCCTAACAGGGCCTTGAATACCGATGGCGAGCCGTCCCGCCAGCGCCGACTTTTGCATATCGCCGGCAGCGTCGTAAGCGGTGGCGAGAAGTTCGTTGGCAATCCGGCCGGCCAGGCTGTCAGGGTCGGGATCAAGCACGACGCCAATCAGGGGCGTTGTTTCGACACGGTGCTTCACGGGATTTCCTCCGAAGTCGCGGGCTGCCGGGCCATCGACAGAGCAGGAAAGTCGCGTTGTCGCGCCACACGGCGGTCAAGCGAACGGCCAATACGTTCGGATGCGCGATCAATGGCGACGTAAAGGTCGGTCTGGGTATCTTCGACGACCAGGGCAGGAGCGCCCTTGAGGCGCACTTCGATGCCGCAACACTTGTCCTCGCCGCCACGTGGGCCATTGACATCGGAAAGGCGCACGACGATGCGCGTGATGATGTCCCGACCATGATTCAGGGCGTAGGCGAGGCGCGTGGTCACATGTTGGCGCAGTCCGTCGGTCAGTGTGAAGTCTTGCGCTTGGATTTGCAGATTCATGGCATACCTCTGGCTGGGTTGGGAGAAGACGCCTAGATTATGGGTACGCTAATCGTTCGAAACAAACAGATAAACATATGGGTTATGATCGAAAAACACGAATGATAGGAGGTAGCGTGATCAACTATAAGCATCTGCATTACTTCGTCAGTGTCGCTCGCTCGGGTGGGGTCATCCGCGCGGCGGAGCGCCTGCATCTGACGCCCCAGACGCTCTCCGGGCAGATCACACAGTTCGAGGAACGGCTGGGCGTGGCGCTGTTCCGGCGCGTCGGGCGCCGGCTGGAACTGACCGAAACCGGCAAACTGGCGCTCTCCTACGCCGAGGAAATCTTCCAGACCGGGGCCGAATTGGAAGACCTGCTGAAAAATGGCGCCGAGGAACGTTTCATCACCTTCCGCGTCGGTATCGCCGACGTCGTGCCGAAATTCATCGCCCATCGCCTGCTGGCCCCAGTGCTGGGACTTCCCGAGTCAGTGCGTCTGATCTGCCAGGAGGACCGGCTGGAACGCTTGCTGGCCGATTTGGCGATCCACCGTCTCGACATGGTGCTGGCCGACCGGCCCATGCCGCCGGGCACGGAAATCAAGGGCTACAGCCATCCGCTCGGTGAATCGGGGGTGGCGTTCATGGCCGCGCCCGCGATGGCTGCGCGACTGACGGGAGGCTTCCCGGATTGCCTGGATGGCGCACCCCTGTTGTTGCCCGGGTGCGACAGCGCACTGCACGGCGCCCTGCCGCGCTGGCTGGAGCGGCAGGGAATGCGCGCCCATATTGTGGGTGAATTCGACGATAGCGCCTTGATGAAGGCCTTCGGCGAAGCCGGTGCCGGAGTATTTCCCGCGCCGGCAGCCAGCGTGCCGGACGTGACGGCGCACTACCAGGTCGTCACGCTGGGTGAAACGGAGGAGATTCGCGAGCGGTTTTTCCTGATTTCGGCCGAGCGGCGGCTAACGCACCCCGCTGCACGGGCGGTCAGCGAGAATGCACGGGCTGGGGTGTTCGCAACACTGCCCCAGGCCGGTTGAATGGGGAATGTCACAGCATTGACAAGTGTCCTGTTTCCAATCAAGTCAGATTGCGCAACATTTCTTCCACCTCGAACCCCAGCACCAACACCCAAGCGAGCATCGCGATGCCGACACCGGCGGCGGCGATGTCCTTGATGATGCCGATTTTTTCGTTGTGGCGGGTTTCGACGAAATCACACAAAGCCTCGATGGCACTGTTAAAGATTTCCGCGACCAGCACCAGGGCGGTGACGACGATGATCAACACAACATCAACCCAGTCGCGGGCGAGCATGGCGGCCACCAGCACTATCAGCGAAACGGCCAGCTTCCAGGCAACGCTGAAGTCGTAAACAACCGCATAGCGCAAGCCGGCAAGAATTGTGTGAATTTTTCGCAGCGGGTGATAGCCCGGCTCGCCGGTACCCAGGAATTTATTTCTCATGGCGCGTCCCCATTGATTTTCATCAGATCATATTCGGGCAATCGGCCAAACATCAAGGCATGCAAGCCGCCCACCCACAGCGCGGCAGCCAGGGTTCCGACGAGAACGTCGCTGGGGAAATGCACTTGCAAATAAATGCGTGATAGGCCGACCAGCAGCACGGCACTCCCCAAAGGCAAGACCCAGAGCGCGCGCCGTCGCGCGGCGACGAAAACCACTGCCACTGCCAGCCCCGTGATCTGCATGGCGTGGGCGCTGGGGTAGGACCAATCTGCAGGCATATCTATCCAGACCGGGAAAAGATCCGGGCGCGGACGCATCACCATAAGCTTGGTCAGGTGGCTCAAGACAGAAGCGCCGAGCAAGGCCAGAACAAGGAATCTCGCCTCGCGCCGGTGTCGGCCACGCCACAAGACCAGCGTTGCCAGCGCGGTCACCGGCAACAACACGGCCAGCGAACCGAGCCAGGTAAGCGCCGGCATCCAGCGGTCGAGCTTGGCGCCGCGCAGGTCATGGGCCAGACCGAGGCCCGCATGATCGATTGCAGTCGTGGCGCATTGACCTTGCGGGCAAACGAGCCAGGCGCCGGCCGCGAGGATGGCCAGGCTCAATGCCCAGAGCAGGGTGATCGATTTCATCATCGGGATCTTGTCCGAAAAAGTCGGCGCTGGCGGGACGGCACCCATCCTTATCCCACTGGGCGCTCGCGCTTCTCCTTACGTAGCGAGAGCCAGATCGAGATGCCGATGAAGGTGGCAACCACGGCCAGCGAGAAGCCGATTGGAATCTTGTAGATATCGATCAGGATCATCTTCACGCCGATAAACACCAGCACCGCCGCCAAACCATATTTAAGCAGCGAGAAGCGATCGGCCATATCGGCGAGCAAAAAGTACATCGCGCGCAGGCCGAGGATGGCGAACACGTTCGAGGTCAGCACGATGAAGGGGTCGCCGGTGATGGCGAAGATGGCCGGGATCGAATCGACCGCAAAGATCAGGTCGGAGATTTCCACCAGCACCAGCGCGAGGAACAGCGGGGTGGCGTAGCGCACGCCATCGCGCCAGACGAAGAACTTCTCGCCGTGCAGTTCGTCGGTGATCTTCATGTGGCCACGCAGCCACTTCAGCAGCGGATTATTGGCGAGATCAGGCTTTTCGTCGGCGAACCACCACATCTTGATGCCGGTGACCAGCAGGAAAGCGCCAAAGACGTAAAGGATCCAGTGGAACTGGGCAATCAGCCAGGCGCCGGCGAAAATTATCACGGTACGCATGATGATGGCGCCGAGTACACCCAACACCAGTACGCGTTTCTGCAGTTCCAGCGGGATGCCGAAGAAGGCGAATAGCATCAGCCAGATAAAGACGTTATCGACCGCCAGCGATTTTTCGATCAGGTAACCGGTGATGAACTCGAGTGATTTCTGATTGGCCAGTTCGCGACCAAAGCTGCCATCGAGATACCACCACAGACCTGCAGCAAACAGGAAGGAGACCGAGACCCAGACAACCGACCAGGTAGCGGCCTCACGAAAGGAGACGCGGTGCTGTTTGCCACCGCCGACCACGAACAGGTCGATGGCCAGCATGACGAGAACAATGGCGCCGAAACTCGCCCACAACCAGATGTTGCCAATGCTTTCCATGCCCGCTTCTCCTTCCACTCAGATGCTACACACCGCCAATTATGCGGATATTTTTCCCGCCGCTCCGCGTTGGCTGCGCAGTTGTTGACTGCGCAATGCCGTACGCGTGTCGGCAGCCCGGAATTTCCAAGTATCGACAGCATGCCAGAACAGGTCGGCCTCACTGTCGGCCAGGTGCCCATCGCTGCGGATCATGTTGAAGATCTGACGCAGCAGCGTCTGCCGCTCGGCGGCACTGTTAATCTCCCCGAACAGCTGTTCAAGGACGACCGGGGATAATAGATAATCACCGCTGCCGTTGGGCAGATTCTCCATATCAGCGCAAAAATCGTAGAGCACCTCAAAGAAGTCTTCACGCGCAATGCCGAGCTCGGCAAATGTGCTCTGCCGGGTGAGACTTTCCAGCTCCGCATCATCCAGGCGACCATCCGCCAGCATGGCCAGGACGACCAGCCGTGCCTTGGCACGCGGGCTGTTCGCCGCGTAAGCGCGGAACGCCTGATTGGGGTTGGTGTAGGGCGCGCACATTTCACGAGCTTGTATGGTCATCATGGTGAATATCTCCTGGATGTTGCCGGTGCAGCGGATCCGCACCGTGTGAGGCGCACTTTAGGATGGATGTTGTTTCCAATAAATAGTATTTTATGGATAATATATTCCCAATAATTGGGATATTAAAATGACACCTGACGACCTCAACTATCGCCATCTGCTCTACTTCTGGGCTGTCGCCAAGGAAGGCAGCATCACGCGCGCCGGTGAGCGGCTGGGGCTCTCGGTGCAGACTATCAGCACGCAACTTGGTCAGCTCGAGCGCCAGCTCGGCCAGGCACTGCTGGCGCCTCAGGGCCGCTCGCTGGTGCTGACGGACGCAGGGCGGACCGCGCTGGGATACGCGGAGCAAATCTTTCAATTGGGCGGAAAGCTGCGTCAGGCGCTTGCCGAGAACCAGACCACGCGCCCCCGCCTGGCCGTCGGCGTGACGGATGCGGTGCCGAAACTGGTGGCTTTCCGTCTGCTGGAGAGTGTCTTGCGGCCACCGCTGTCGGTGCGTCTTGAGTGT
Organism: Rhodocyclaceae bacterium; assembly: GCA_011391215.1. Lineage (GTDB taxonomy): Bacteria > Pseudomonadota > Gammaproteobacteria > Burkholderiales > Rhodocyclaceae > Sulfuricystis. Next base: position 26,572 of record JAABQX010000048.1, on the reverse strand, counting down.
GTCGAGGGCGACTTCGAGAACCTGCTCGGTGAACTGGCGCTCAATCGGCTGGATCTGCTGATCGCCGATCAATCGGCGCCGCACCGGGCCAATCTCAAACTGCACTCCCATCTGCTGGCCAACGTCGAGATTGCTCTGTATGCGAGCGCGGCATTACACAGCAGTTATGCGGCCGACTTTCCCGCCCGGCTCAACGACGCACCTTTGCTCCTGCCGGCGCGCGGCGATCCGTTGCGCAGTGCCATCGATGCCTGGTTCGCGGCCCGTGACCTGCGGCCGCTCGTGGTAGGCGAGTTCACCGACAGCGCGCTGCTCAAGACTTTCGGTCGCGCCGGGCTGGGGCTCTTCCCGGCACCGGCCGGCATGCATGAAGATATTGCGGCGCAGTTCGGTGCCGCTCCGGTTGGAACATTGCACGGCGTTAGCGAAAGCTGGTATGCCATTTCAACCCAGCGGCGTGTGCAGCATCCCGCTGTGGCTCTCATCCAGGCCGCCGGAGGGGCACGCTTGATTGGCTGAAAGCTGTAGACGGCTTCCGCAGTTGTCGATAAAATGCCTCCTCTGATTTTTTGGCAGAAAGCAGTAGGCGGTTAGCTCAGCTGGTTAGAGCGCCACGTTGACATCGTGGAGGTCGTTGGTTCGATTCCAATACCGCCTACCAAATTTATCCTTATGGGGCAGCAACTTAGGCTGCCCCATTCGTTTTTTGGGACGAATTTGGGACGAATTCGTGGTTTCCGGCTTGGATACTGCCATGGCCGCAGCCAGCTTGGCACGGGCCGATCCATCATCGTTTTCCGGAATCCAGCGCGCGTATTTCTCGAGAAGCATCTTCACGGAGTGACCAAGTTGGTTCGCGATATAGGCCGGGGGGACGGCGGCCATCAGGGCAACCGTGGCAAAGGTATGCCTTGTGTTGTAAGCAGTGCGCTAGCGGATTTCCAGTCGCTTGAGGGAAGGGCGCCAGAAGGTATCCCGCTGCGAGCGTTCGTCATGCCATGCGCGCCCAGTGACTGGATTTTGAAAAATATCTGCTGCTGAATCGCTATCGCCCACACGCTCGATCTTCAACATGAAGGTGTAGGGCTTCATCGTCAATAGTGCATCGACTGCTTGCGGTAATAGATTGACTTCACGTTCAGAGTGGGTTTTTGATCCATCCCGCTCTGACCCCTTGATCGCTCTTACCTGCTGAATTCGCACCGTCATGCGATTCCAATCGATGTCGGACCAACGAAGAGCAATGGCTTCTTCGGGGCGCATAACTTGTCCGAAAGGGAAGTCCTTGAGCGGTGTTACCTGGGCTTGACCGACAAAGGCGTTGATTTCACATCGAAGGAATCGGCGTGGGTTATTTGCCGTTTGGCCGAACTCATGGGATGGGCTCCTCTCAGGTTCGGGGATGACAGCAACGGTAAATCCGAATCCCGATAGCTCCGGCCTCCAATCCATTCGCACCTTCATGGCACAACCTGTGCCAATCCGGTACGCTCTCGCCAATTCCTGATCGCCGAATTACTCATGACCACAACCCCTGAGGTCGTTCGCCTCATGGCCCCCCTATTATTCCTTGTGATATTGCTCCATGCCGGGATTGTGCGGGCTGCTGACATTGCTATTGATGTAGGTCACACGTTGCTGAAACCAGGGGTCATCAGCGCCGCCGGGGTGCCAGAAATCGAGCTTAACCGCAAGCTTGCCTTGGCTATTGTGCGAAATCTGAGTATTGCCGGTGTCAGTATCCACCTCATCAACGCCAATGGAAATATCGGTTCTCTTGGCGAGCGAACCACCCAGGCCGCCATAGATCAGCTTTTCATCAGCATCCACCATGATTCAGTCAAACAGCGTTACAAGCCGGTGATCGACCCGCAATTCAAAGGTTACTCGCTCTGGGTGTCACAGCGGAATGCGGATTACCCGGGGAGTGCCCGTTGCGCGACACTGATCGCTGACCAGTTGCTGAGGGCCGGATTCATGCCATCGCACTACCATGCCGACCCCATTTTCGGAGAAAGCAGGCCCGTCGTGGATTGGAATCGTGGAGTATTCACGAACAACAATCTGGTGGTCCTTGGAACGGCGCGAGGGGCTGCCGTTCTTATCGAAGCGGGGGTTATCGTCAATCCAGCCGAGGAGGCGTGGCTCACTGATCCGGTTGTGTCGGCAACACAAGCGCAGGCTATTGCCACAGGCCTGGAACACTGCGTTTCAAAATGATCAGTGTGCAAGCTCGCGTACGCGAAACCACCCGGCAATACTGCGCCGTTTGGTATTGGCCATGAGTACTTCATGCGGAACTGACTCGCTCAAAAAGATGATCATCGTCCCGAATGTCGGATTGACTGTGGCGATGACCGTATCCCCGGTGGGATCGAAGATCACCAGTTGTCCCCCATCACTGGCCTGCCAGTCTTCATTCAGGTAATACACCGTGGAAAGAATGCGGTTCCTGTTGCCGTTCAGCACATCAGAATGCTTGGCATAACTTGCACCAACCCCGTAGATGGCGTAGTGACACTCGTAATCGAACAACCCAAGGAACAAGGCTTCATTCAGGCCGCTGCGCAGCAACTCCATCCAGGCGAAATAGGCATGGTCGGTACTGTCCGTGTCGTCCAGCCAGCTGATGACATCGCTGCGGATCGAATTGATCTGTTGATTTTCCTGACCCCGGCCGATCCGGGCGGCCTGAAACCGCACAGGGCCATCATCTTGGCAACGTGCCAATAACTGGGTGGATAAACTCACCAGCAGTGGTTGATCCAGCACGATGTATCCGGTGCTCGTCAACTGCCCTGCGATGTTTGCAATATTCATCTGGAAGGAATTCACCCCTGTAGAACAGCTTGGGTAATGAGACAAGGCGGTCAATGACGCGAGGTTCAATTGACCGAGGGAGGGTGCGGTTTCCAATTCATGATAACCCTGCCGGAGCCAAGTACTGGGTGAAGATGTGAATTCAACTATGCATTTGGCTGTATGCTTGGTATTCGATCAATCACCCTGAGGAATAGCGATGGCCACGTACCAAGAACTCAAAACAAAAATATCCAAACTCGAAGAACAGGCAAGGGCGCTTCTCAAGAAAGAATCTGCCGGCGTGATCACCAAGATTCGCGGTCTGATGAGCGAATACGGATTGACGGTACAGGATCTCGGTCTCGGCATTACGAACATGGGCAAGAAAATGTCGGCGATGAAGCATCCATTGCCACCCAAGTATCAGGATCCCGTCAGCGGCAAGACCTGGAGCGGCAAAGGCAAGGCACCGGGCTGGATTGTTGAAGCCACCAAAAAGGGTAAGCGCGATGACTTTCTAATCAGCAAGGCTGCCGCGAAATCTGAAGTGAAGAAAGCGGCACCGAAGAAATCCGTAGCTGCCAAACCCGCAGCAATGAAGAAGCCAACCGCCAAGAAAGCTGCACCGGCCGCCAAGCCAACTGCAGCCAAGAAGGCACCCGCCGCGAAGAAAGTCGCTGTGGCCAAGAAGGCTGTACCGGTCAAGCCAGCAGTAAAGAGCGCTGTGAAAGCATTAGCCAAACCGGCAGCTAAGCCCGCAGTCAACAAGGCCGTCGTCGCCAAGAGTGCGGCACCCAAGGCCAAGCCTGCACCCAAAGCAGCAGTCACTGTACCGGTCGCAACCCTGGTACCCAAAGCCTGACCATCAAGCTGAAGTTCCCCGACCGGGACGCCCAACTCCGCATTCCGAGGTGTCCCGGCAGGCAGGCTACCTGCTCGAGAAATTGAAATGCGCTATCAAGGCAGAGTCACCACTTGGAAAGATGATCAGGGCAGAACACCATGGCAAACCACATGACCATTGAACTCTCTCCGTACGAGGCCCGTGTCATTGGTTGCCTGATTGAGAAAGAAATCACTACGCCGGAACAGTACCCGTTGTCCTTGAATGCCCTGACCAACGCCTGCAACCAGAAAAGCAACCGTGACCCCGTGCTCGATCTTGACGAGACGACGATTCAGCAAACCCTGGATGGACTCAACAAAAAATACCTGGTCAGCGAAGAGAGCGGGTACGGCAGTCGCGTCGCCAAATATCGTCACCGCTTCTGCAACACGGAATACGGCACCCTGAAGTTCTCGCCGCAGGAGTTGGGCATCGTGTGCGAATTGCTGCTACGGGGTCTGCAAACCCCTGGCGAACTGCGCAGCCGTGCCAATCGGCTCTGCCCGCTCAAGGATGTCACCGAAGTCGAGACAGCCCTTGATCAATTGGCGCAACGCGAGGATGGACCGTTTACTGTGCGTTTGCCCAGAGAGCCCGGCAAACGTGAATCACGCTATGCCCATCTTTTCAGCGGTGACGTGACGGTAGAAGAGGCCAGCGAAGCGGTGGAGAAATCGCCCGGAACTGCCACCAGAGAAAATCTCGAGCAACGGGTGGCTGCCCTCGAAGCCGAGGTCGCCGAACTGAAATCTCTTCTCAATGCGCTGATATCCTAACAAGGGCGCGAATATTTACCATGGCCTCCCGACTCAAGACTCTTATCGACCTGTTGCACGCCCCGGGCGATATTGCCCTCGCGACACATTCAACTGCGGTCACCGGTTTCCCTTACGCCACCGAAGTGGCCTTTGCGACGGACGAGCATCATCGGCCGCTGCTGCTGATCTCCCACCTGGCCGAACACACCCGGAATCTACTGGCCGATCCACGTGCCAGCCTGTTGGTGGCGCGTTCGCTGGGGGAGGGCGAAATCGCCCGCGCCTCCCTGATCGGCAATGTCGCGGAGATCGAACCCTCAGCCTTGCTGGTGGCGCGCTACCTGCGCTATCACCCCGAAGCGGAGCGTTTCCTGCAACTCGGCGATTTCCGCTTCTTCCGTATCGATCCACTACGGATTCGAGTCGTCGGTGGTTTTGCCCAGGCCGGCTGGCTGGATGGAAAGCAGTTGATCGACGCCCCCTTCATCTCGCTCGACGACGAGGCGAGCTTGGTTGAAAGTACCGAGTCATCCCTTCCTGATGGGGTCGGCCTGCTCGGTGTCGATGCGTACGGCGTCGATTACCGGACAGGAGACACGCGCATCCGCGCAGTGTTCAAGGCGGGTCCGGTGCTGGTGGATGCGGCGCAAGCCGCATTGTCCCGAGTGTTGAATCCGCCGCATGCGAAAGATCATGCCTGAGCGGTGGCTTGATCGCCGAAAGGATTACCGCTACTCGGGCCCCTCAAGGCAAAGAGCGCAAAATCTGATGGCCAGATGCTGCTATTCGATCAGCGCGCTTTCCTGTCCGGAAAACCTGTCGATGCCTATATCCCCAAGGACTGCCAGACAGGTGACCTACGCCTGACACCCCGGATTCAATCGCATGAAAACCCCAAACCATGAAACCTGAAAAAGCCCGGAAGTTCCTCGCGGTGGCGCGATCGATTGCTGCACTCTCGAAGGATCGCAGTACGCAGGTCGGCGCCTTGATCCTCGGTCCCGACTGGGAAGGTGGCCCGTGGGGGTATAACGGTTTCCCGCGCGGTGCAAACGATGACGTCGAAGCTCGACATCAGCGGCCCGAGAAGTATTTCTGGGCCGAACATGCCGAACGAAACGCCATTTACACTGCCGCACGCAGCGGCTTTCCTACCAAGGGATGTTCCATGGTGGTCACTCATCCGCCGTGCATGGATTGCGCGCGCGCGATTGCCCAGGCCGGGATCATTCGCGTGATCTATCCGGCAGGCGACGCGGCATTTCATGAGCGCTGGAAAGACCATGAAGGCCGGACCCGGGAGTTGTTCAAAGAAACCGGTGTCGAAGTCATCGTGATCGACGAGATCGAGTGATCTGATTTAACTGTTCTACCTTTTCTGTTTGGAGATCCCTTGTTCAAACTGATCGGATTCATCTCCGGGTACTACTTCTTCGGGCTGTTCGGGGCTCTGTTTGGCCTGTTTGTCGGGGCATTGATCGACCGCATGAGAGCCTATGGCACTGGCGGGATCAACCCGCTTAAAAATCCGCTTCGCCAGACCGTCTTTCTCGAAACCTTGTTCATTTCGATGGGCAAGTTGGCCAAAGCCGATGGGCAAATCTCTGCCGGGGAAATCGCACACGCTGAGTCGTTCATGCAAAAGCTGGGCATGACCGCAGAGCACCGCTTGCGAGCGATTGATTTATTCAAGCAAGGTGCCGTACCAGCATCTGATATAGGACCGACATACGACAGATTCATGGCGATTTGTGGTCACACAAGTCAGCTCAGACAAGTGCTGCTGGTCTACTTGATTGTGATGGCCCTAACGGATGGACACCTCCATCCTGACGAAGAAGTCTTGCTGACCAATATTGCCAACCGGCTGGGTTACGATGACGCGGCGTTTAAGCACCTGATGGAAATGGTGCTGAATCAATCACACTTTGGCGGAGGTAAGTCCAATACCGCCACTGCACTGGATGACGCCTACAAAGCCTTGGGTGTTACGAAAGAAAATACCGATCAGGAGATCAAACGCGCCTACCGCAAACTGATGAGCCAATATCACCCTGACAAGCTAATCGGACAAGGACTTCCAAAAGATATGATTGATGTGGCTACCGAGCAGGCAAAAGAGATTCAGCTTGCGCACGACCTGATTCAGAAGACCAGGAATATTTGAGGACGAGATTATTGCCACTCGATTTCCGGGTGCCCGAAGCCGCGCAGTTCGGCATTTGTCCTCGAGAAGGGTTTGCTGCCAAAGAAACCCCGATGGGCGGACAGCGGGCTTGGATGCGCTGATTCGAGGATCGCATGTTCAAGACCACAGGGTTTGCCTGACTCGAGAATGGTCGCTTTCCACGATTGGGCATGCTTGCCCCACAGGATCCACACGATGGCATGACTGCCGGCCAGTGTCTGGATCCAGGAGCGAGTGAATTCGGCCCAGTAGGTAAAGTGGGAGCGCCCCTCCTGATCGACTGTCAGTGCGGTATTGGCCAGCAGGACGCCTTGGGCAACCCAGTGTGACAAATCCCCCGTTGCCGGGGCAGGCTGGTTCAAATCGCTTGCGAGTTCCTTGAATATGTTCCGCAAGGAGGCCGGCAACTTGGGTGCCGGACTGGAAAAGGCCAACCCCATGGCATCTGCCGCATTCGGATACGGGTCCTGACCCAGCACAACGACCCGGACCTGTTCCGGGGGCAACAGCTCGAAAGCTTTGAAGATGTCAGGTCGTGCGGGAAGGCAGCGGGTGAGGAGATTGTTTTCTTCAAGCGCCCCGAGGGCATCGAGGGCGCGGCCCTGAAGGAAGAACCGGCCTGTGTTCCAGTGCGGGATGGGTTCATGCGGCAACATAGTTGTGGTCAATCGTCATCAAGTAGGGATGTTTTGAATTGCCAAGGATGGCAGTAGAGCCCCAGAGCAGCACGCACAGTTGAATCAGGAAATAAGGGCTGCGATGCATCGAAAACTACGGGTGGGCGCGGGAACTGGCTACGCCGGCAGCCTGGCCGACTCGCGTGCCCGCTGCTTGGCTGCGACATAGTCGGCATGGCCGATGTAGAGTAGGTCGGCCAGTTTGCGCATCAGGTGCATTTCGTGGGTATCGAGATGCCCGTCGATCATCGCCACATGCCAGAGATTCTCGATGATCTGGATTTTTTGTACCAGATCGCAGTGCGTGTTGATCAGCGAGGTGAACTGGTAATAGTCATTGGCCTCGCGGGCTTCCTGTTCCGCGAGCGCCATCAGGGTTTCGATTTTCTCCCTGCCGAGATTGAATCGGGTCTGTAGGGTGCTGGCGATGGCCTGACGTTCCTCGTCCTTGAGTTCGTTGTCCATGCGCATCATTTCCAGCAGCAGGGCCGCCGTGGCAACCTGCAACGCGGAAGTCCCGGTGGTGGTGCTGGCGATACCAGGTTCGATGAACTGGCTAAAAAAGTCCTTGATGCTGTCGATCATGGTGAGGGCGGTACTTGGGAAACCCGGATTTTAGTTTGCCGGGGGCGTCTCATTGATCGGAGGTACGTCGGTCAGCAATTTGAGGCGTAGAGACCGATCCAGCAGTTTCCTGCCCCAGTTCTCCGCAAGTCCCGGCGTGGCGGCCAGTCGTTCCAACTGCTCCGGTTCCGGCCGGTGTTCGTACCAAATAACCAGGAGCGCCTGTACCGTGACCTCCGGCGTCATGCGGTCGATCAGTTCAAAGGAGCAACCGGGCTCGACGCTGCCTTCCTCGATCACCCGGAAATACCAGCCGGTGATGCCTTCCTCGTCGATCAGCTTGGCCATGCCTTTGACGCCGTAACGATGGTCGATCTTCCAGCAGGGATTGCGCGGTTGGGATACCTGGATCACGGTGTCCCCGAGGCGAAACGTGTCGCCGATGCAGATATTCGTTTCATCCCAGCCGGGTACGGAGAGGTTCTCGCCGATGGAGCCGGGAACCAGCAAGTCCCTGGTTGCGGGGAAGGCTGCAGCTAATCGAGCGTAATGCGCGACCGGATACTGGTGCAGGGCCTTGTCGGGCCCGCCGTGGACGCGTCGGTCGGCTTGGGCATCCCCCGACAATCCTTCAATCCCCAGCCAGGCCGGCATGACGATCTCCTGCTTGAAGATCCCGGTAGGCTGGTTCTCCGGAGGAAGAGGGCGGATGCCGCCCATGAACAAGGTTGTATGGCCAGAACTCATCGCTGATTGAACTTCTCGGCGAGCTTTTGCAGTTTCTCCTGCCGTTCCTTGTCTTCCAGTTCGGCCTTCTTTCGTTCAGCCGCCTTGCGGAAACGCTCCTTGATCGTTTCCAGGGCTTGCTGGCGTTGCTCAGCAGTAACTTCCCCGGCAGGATTCCCGTCAAGATCAAACCGCTGTTTGCCGTTGGCAATAGCCTTCAGGTATTTCGTGGAAGCCGTGTAACCCTTAAGAGTCATCCGCAGGGAAGTTTCGCCAAGGTCCGGCAGATGTAGCTTGATGGCCTTGTGGATGCCGATGGATAGTGGCTGGCCATCCCGGAATACAGGAAATGTACTGATCAGCGTTTCCAGGACGGGATTGGATGGGCGGCGTACTTTGGGATGAGGGTCAGTCATTCGGGCGAGCAGGAAATAGTCTGACAGCAAGTATCTGACGCGGACGATGCGATGTCAAAAACTTGGTCTCGTCGCCACAAAACTCCAGCGTCCAGCATATTGACCCCATACAGGTGGGTCAAGGTGGCATCGAACTCGTTGGAGATCTTGAGCATTTCGAACTTGCCGATGTTGTTCATGTTCATGATTGTTGCCTTCTATAACGGCACAACCGACAACAATCTGCTGGCCAACAGGGCGTAATGAGTAGAAACAAAAAGCCGCCAATTGGCGGCTTCAACATCGATTTCCAAAAATATCCTGACCCATCAAAGGTCGTCGTCGTATTCCTGATCCTGTCTTGGTTCCAAAAACTCTTCACATTCCATTTTTTCAATTCTCCTTTTTATTGTTGCGCGGCCATCATGCTTTCGTAGCGTTACACCAGCATGACAGTCCGCACACCCTACCAATAACGGCAAAATGCACAAAGGGTTGACAGGTGTTCAAACGATCACTAGCATGGTGTTCATAGAGACACCTAGCGCAAGGAACCCAAAATGCCTCCCTCGGACATCGGTTATTGCGGGCGATGGCAATCGCGCCGTCGCGTTATTGCTGGATTTGATCCTGCTGGCTTGGAGAGGCGCTATTTGCCAAGCAGCTGCCGTTAGCTGGATCTCTACAACTTTGCATCGTCAGATCAATCGCCTATGAAAATCCATCAATTGCCTATGCATGCCCGCTTCGAGTACCAAGGGCAGGAATACGTTAAAACGGGCCCTCTGCTGGCGACAGGTCCAGAGGGGCAGCGACTGATCCCGAAGTACGCCGTTTTGAAAGTGATTGGCGCTGAGGTTGGCGTCACCGCAAAGAAGGCAAACGGCTTGTCCAATGAGGCAGTGCGCAAATCCTTCGACGCGTTCTACGCGCATTGCGAGGCACTGGTTCCCGCAGATCGGCAAGCTGACCTCCAGGTTGCACGAGCGGCATTTCTGCGGGAACTGGATTGAACCCGCCCAAGAAACTACGCCCAGCGCAATATGCGCTGTTCGTCATGCTGTGTTTGGGGAGGAATGCCTCCATGCGCCCAGGGCAAACATCAGCCAGCCCAGGATAAAGGCACTGCCACCCAAGGGCGTCACGGCATGAAAGACATGGATGCCGGCAATGCTGCGCAGGTAGAGGTTGCCACTGAATAGAACGATGCCTATCAGCAGGAGCAGCCCTGACAAGGCAAACCAGCGACTGTCAGGAACGCGGACTACCGCAAGACCGATCACCATCAAGCCCAGCGCATGGAGTTGATGATATTGGAGCGCCGTTTGGAACCATCCACCGTGATCGTTTACAGCTATTTGGGCCTTCAGGCCGTGCATGCCGGCAGCGCCCAAACCGACGGTCAGGGCCATGTTGAGGGCGCCAAGAACGAGAAACCAGCGGGCGAGAGTGGGCAGACTATTCATTGAAAGTGCCAAACAGGATAGTAAAACCCGATGGTAAGCCAGAATCCTGGAGGACTTGAATGACCGCAGCTATTTCATCCTGGACGGCAGCTTGATTGTTTCTCCCGCAACCATGAAGGCCCCTTTGCCGCGATGATGCAGTGTGCTCGGATTCTTGCAAGTAGGTTCAATCCAGGCCTTCACCACCTCAAGCACGAAGAAGTTGTAACGATTCACCATCCGGGTATCCGCCACCCGGCATTCCATGTTGGCAAAGCATTCGGTGATGAGTGGAACCGCGACCACAGAAGCTGGCTTCGTGGTCAAGCCAAATCTGGCGAACTTGTCGATGTCTTGCCCTGAGGTATTGCCGCACCCAACCACTTGCTGTGCCAGTTCAACTGTCGGAATGTTGAGTACGCATTCCCGCGTGGTTTTGAGCGCGGCGAAGCTGAAGTCATTACCGCTGACCACGCAACCCACCAGAGGAGGCTCGAACTCCATCATCGTGTGCCACGACATCGCCATCACGTTGGCTTTGCCCTTGTGCGCAGTCGTGAGCAGCAGGACAGGCCCGGGTTCGAGAAGGCCATAGACTTTGGCGAGGGGGAGTGATCGTTTGGTCATGTGGGTGGTTCTCCTTGAAGCATCGTCATCCGGCCCGGCCATAAATTGCTGTCGACTCTCCCCGCGCCCACGCCCACATCTGGTCGCCCATGGAAAAGTGCCACCACTCGTTGCCGTGCCGGATGAACCCTGCCGCAGCCATGACATCGTTGAGCAGTACACGGAGCGCATAAAAGGCATGCGCGGCCGGTAATAAAGCATCTTTGTAGTGATCCGGATAGGCGCGCTCGGTTGTCTCGTCGATCGGACAGCCCATGTCGATTTCCTGCCCAGATTCGTCTTGCAAGGTCAAGTCGATGGCCGCGCCCGTGCTGTGCGGCGGTGGAGTGCGTGGATCATCACTGGGGATACCCCAGAATTCGAATACCTTGATTGCCAGTGTTTCGTACAATCCGGGATCGTCCGCTTTCAGTTCAGTCGGGTTCTGATAGCTGGCCAAGGAGTGCCCAATGAGTTCTGCCTGAATGCCAAACTCGCGCCACACCATGAAAGCCTGGACCGGGACTGGTCGGTAGGCATCGAACAGCTTCAGGCACCAGCCCGACTTGCGCTTGTTGAGCTCAGCCTGGGCTTTCAGCAAGGCATCGAGGACACCCTGCCGAAGCATCCAGGGGGATACATTGCCATACGGTGCTCCGAACTTGACGTAGGGGTGGGGTTCGGTGAAAGTAAATAGGTTGGGTGGAATCACAACCAGAGGATCACCGCATTCTTCGATGGGGATGGCGCGGTAGGTTTTCATGAGGTCGAGATCGAGCCACACATAGCGGAGCGGGGTGCATGATCGAGTAGCCCGCCGCGCCTCAGGAAGGGCGTTGTTTCAGTTTTACCAGCAGCCCGTCGAGTCTATTTGCAAATGCCTGGCGGTCGGCTGCCGAGAAAGCCGCCGGCCCGCCGGTATCGACACCGCTGCTACGCAAGCTGTCCATGAAATTGCGCATGGTCAGACGTTCCTGGATATTGTTGGCATCCAGCAGTTCCCCGCGCGGATCCAGCACATGCGCTCCTTTGGCCACCACCTGCGCGGCAAGAGGAATATCGGCAGTGATCACCAGGTCACCGGCCTCGGCTTCTTGGACGATGCGCTGATCGGCCACATCGAATCCCGCCGGGACTTGGAGCGCACGGATCCAGGGGGAGGGCGGTACGCGCAACATCTGGTTGGCAATCAGGGTGAGTTGCACCTGCGCACGATCTGCGGCGCGGTAAAGGATGTCCTTGATGACCCCCGGACAGGCGTCGGCATCGACCCAAATCTTCATGAGGAAAAGACAGTACGCGATTTCATGACCCGAAGGGTAAGCGATAATTGGCTATCCTGATTCAATCCAAAGCAGAAGGAATGGTTCGATGACCAAGATACGTGCGTGGGCCGCCATGGCGCCCGGCCAGAAGCTGGAACGGTATGAGTACGATCCCGGCCCGCTGAGCGATGACGAAGTGGATATCGCCGTCGAGTATTGCGGGGTCTGTCATTCCGACCTGTCGATGATCGACAACGACTGGAATTTCACCACCTATCCCATTGTGCCTGGCCATGAAGTCGTCGGCCGCATTGTTGCCTTGGGCGCCCAGGCCAAGGGGCTGGAGATCGGCCAACGGGTGGGCGTTGGCTGGGCCAACAGCAGTTGCCTGCATTGCGGTTCCTGCATCGGTGGCGCGCATCACCAGTGTGCCGACACAAAAGCCACCATCTCCAACCATCCGGGCGGTTTTGCCGAACGGGTGCGCGCCCAGTGGCCATGGGCAGTGCCATTACCGGAAGGGATGTCTGCCGCAGTCGCGGGCCCCTTGTTCTGCGGTGGCATCACCGTCTTCACACCCTTTGCTGAGTACGGCATCTCGCCCATGAGTCGGGTCGGCATTGTCGGCATTGGCGGTTTGGGCCATCTGGCGGTCAAGTTTGCCAAGGCGTGGGGGTGCGAGGTGACGGCCTTGACGTCCTCTCCGGCCAAGGCCCAGGAAGCCAAGGCGCTGGGGGCGCATCGTGTGGTATCGAGCACCGATCCGGAGGCAATCGCCCAACTGGCCAAGACGCTGGATATGGTCATCGTGACGGTGAATGTACCGCTCGACTGGCCGGCCATCATTTCCACACTGGCGCCGTATGGACGTCTGCATTTCGTTGGCGCGGTGCTGGAGCCGGTGCCTGTCAAGGTGTTCTCGTTACTCGACGGGCAGAAGTGCGTGTCAGGCTCCGCGATCGGCTCACCGACCAACATGGCGAAGATGCTGGAATTCTGCGTCCGCCACAAAATCGAGCCGCAGGTGGAACACTTTTCGATGAGCCGTGTCAATGAAGCACTGGAGCATCTGCGTACCGGCAAGGCACGTTACCGTGTCGTGTTGGATGCAGATTTCAAGGCCTGACGGCCGACGCTGTTGAAGCATGTGCGGTCGCTACGCCCTGAAAGCCACCCCCGCCGAGCTTGTCAGCCGATTCGGCCTGGACGAATGTGCCGACTTCGAGATGCGCTACAACATCCCACCTGGCACCGACATTCCCGTCATCCGGCAATCCCCCGAGGGCAAACGTGTCGTCCATCTACTGCGCTGGGGCCTGGTGCCCCATTGGTCGAAAGATCCCGGTATCGGCGCAAAGTTGAACAATGCACGCGGCGAATCCGCTGCTGAGAAACCCTCGTTTCGGGATGCCTTCAAGCGGCGGCGTTGCCTGATTCCTGCAAACGGTTTCTTTGAATGGAAGACCGATGGCAAGATCAAGCAACCCTATTACATCAGCCTGAAGTCGGACAAGCCCATGGCGATGGGCGGCCTGTGGGAGTCGTGGAAAACCCCGGAGGGCGGCATCCTGCGCACGGTGTGCATCGTCACAACATCGCCGAATGCCGTGATGGAGCCCATCCACGACCGGATGCCCGTGATCGTGGCACCCGAGAATTGGCAATCCTGGTTGTCCGGGATGCCCGAGAAGGTTGCCGGCCTGGTGGCGCCTTACCAAGATGACGAATTGCAAGCGTGGCCGGTCAGCCGCCGAGTGAGCAAGTCCCAGGATGATGATGCAGGCTTGATCGAGCCGATCGAGGTTTCGGCGTGAAAATTATCTTTGTCCGCCACGGCGAAAGCGAAGCCAACGTCGCCGACTTCATCAACGACGATCCGAAGCGCATCGTCAGTCTGACCGAGCGAGGGCGGGAGCAGGCATCAACCGTAGCAGAGCGCTTGCGATGCATGGTGTTCAGTCATGCCTTCGCTTCCGAATTTCCCCGTGCGCAACAAACCGCTCGAATCATTCTTCAGCACCATGACCGAGAACTTGTCATCGATGCGCGCCTGAACGAACGCAAATCCGGCATGGACGGTTTGCCCACATGCACCTTCAACGACCTGGTTCTCCCCGACCCGATCCACATCTGTCCGCCCCACGGCGAAAACTTCCTCGAACAGACGGAGCGTCTGCGCATCTTTGTTCAATCAATCGAATCCCTGCCGGCGGATGCCACCGTGCTGGCGGTGTCTCATGAGTACCCGCTGCGCTCTGTCCTTGTCATTGCCGGCATCGATCAGGAACAAGCAGTGCGGAAAGCCATCCCCAATTGCGGGACGGTGACCGTGGCATTCAGCAATGGATGCTGGTCATGGGTGCCGGAGCTTGAGGAATAGCACCGTACCCGCCAAGGCCAGGGTAATCGTGTTGGCCGCAATGATCGGCCAGCTGTCGAGCAGGATGCCGTAGATCAGCCAGAGCAATACGCCCAGCGTGAACAGGCTATACATGCTGAGCGATACACCGGAAAGATCACGGGTCCGCCACGATTTGAGCGTTTGCGGGATGAAGGCGAGGGTAGTCAAGGTGGCCGCACCGTAGCCGACCAGATCATGAAACGGGCTCATTTCGGTGCTACCTGAATGCGCTTGGCTGCCTTGGTCACAAGACGGCTGATGACCTCAACGCGCGGCACCTTGAAATGTTCAACCAATGCTTCTAGTTCAGCCGCAACCGTCGGTTCGAGGAGTAATTCGATACGCTTCACTCCGGCATTGATGCGGCGCTTGCGGCTTGCGCTGGCCCGTACTGAGGGGGCGATTGGGTTCTTGGAGCGCGGCCGTCCGCGCCGGGAAAGGCCGGGAAGGAAAGGTTGCAATGACGCCGGAGCCTGCCTCTTCGACTTTCTTGGTGCTTTGGCTTTGTCCGATTTTGCGCTTACAGGCGCTGGTGTGCATATATCACCATCCGGTTGCAAATAAAATTCCGTTCCGAACGAAAGTTGTTGCTTGGTGATCTTTGCCATATCCAGCCTTCAATGAATATATCTGAAGCCGGATTCTATTATTTGCGGGGGTTTGTCGGGTGACTTTAGTCGTACCACCCCGGCGGCCGCAGTATCGGAACAAGGACTACTGCGACAGACCCGAGATGTCGAGCGCGAGATGGCGGATGCAGTCCTCGTAGAACGGATCGTGCTGCCGGTAAGAACAGAAAGACTCAACGAAGGCGAGCAATTGCCTGGCCACAGATTGCTATGCCACATCCGCATGGGGATCGGAGAGCAAGCGATGGCAGAGTTCGGCGGTGTTGGCGGTGATCGAATGGTGTGGCATGGTTCGTAAGCTTCAGTAGGTTCAGAGTCTATTTACGGAGACCACGCAGAAACCTTGAATGGAGACGGTCAGTGCGCCCCGGCTGCCGCCAGCATGCGTTCCGCCCGTTTCCGGAGGGCTTCTTCAACGGTCAGGCCAACCAGGGTTTGAGGGGGTAACGGAACATCCAAATGGGCCTGGAACAGATCCATGTCTTCGCTGGTTTCCATGTGGGCGCGATAAATCTTCTCTTGGTACGGCGGTGCATTTGGTAGTGCGACCAGTTCAACGGATTCGATGATCATTCCATTCTCCTCTGGGTGTTAACGACGCAGCAACTGGTGATGCAGGCGCTGTTCCGGGCTGTTGCCGCCAAGCGGCCTGGCAATGGGCTGATCCACCACTCGGATCGCGGCAGCCAGTATTGCTCCCATGCCTATTAAAAACTCCTGCGGCAGTTCGGCATGCAGACTTCAATGAGCCGCAAGGGCAACTGCTGGGACAACGCACCGATGGAAAGTTGCTGGGGTTCCCTGAAGACCGAACTGGTGCATCACCGCCGCTTCGCGACCCGCGAACAGGCCAAGCGCGAGATTACGGGATACTTCGAGATCTTCTACAACCGCATTCGGAAGCAGGCACGACTCGGCCATCTGTCGCCCGCCGCTTTCACTCAGCAATACTATGCAATGCAGATGGCCGCTTAAACCGTTGGACTCTACGATTTGCATCCGACCTCACTCCTGTCCTTGGGGAAATCGAAGGAGCCATGGAAGTTTTGGCCTGATAGAATTTGCCGGCACCACACCCATTCTCCCGCGACCTCAACGACTCACCTGAATCCAATGACCTATCACATTGTTACCGGCGCTTGCGGGTTTATCGGCGCAAATATCGTCAAGGCGCTCAACGAGCGCGGCATCGACAACGTTATTGCTGTCGATAACCTGAAAAAAGCTGACAAGTTCAAGAATCTCGTCGATTGCGAAATTGCCGATTATCTGGACAAGCACGAGTTCCTCGAGATGCTGCAAACTGGCCATTTTGATGGTGCCGTGGAGGCAATCTTCCACGAAGGGGCGTGCTCGGACACGATGGAAACCGATGGTCATTACATGATGGAGAACAACTACCGCTACACGCTGGCGCTGCTGGATTTCTGTCTCGACCAGGAGGTTGCGTATCTCTATGCCTCCAGTGCCTCGGTGTATGGCGGTGGCAGTATTTTCAAAGAGTCGCGCGAACATGAGGGGCCGCTCAATGTCTATGGCTACTCTAAATTTCTCTTCGATCAGATCGTGCGTCGCCGTCTCGCTATCGCCGACTTTTCTTCGCAGGTCGTCGGCTTCCGCTACTTCAATGTCTACGGCCCGCGCGAACAGCACAAGGGGCGCATGGCTTCTGTCTCTTTCCATCACTTCAACCAGTATCGTGCCACCGGCAAGGTCAAACTGTTTGAAGGCTGCGACGGTTACGCCAACGGTGCGCAAAGTCGCGATTTCGTTTATATCGATGATGTGGTCAAGGTAAATATGTTCTTCCTCGACCACCCGGAAAAATCCGGCATCTTCAATCTTGGCACCGGACGCGCCCAGCCTTTCAACGATATCGCGCATGCGACGGTGAATGCTTGTCGTGCGCTCGAAGATAAACCCGCCCTGTCGCTGGCCGAGATGGTCGATCAGGGCATCGTCGAATACATCGATTTTCCCGAGGCGCTGAAGGGCAAGTATCAGAGTTTCACGCAGGCTGATATTTCCGCGCTAAGGGCTGCCGGTTACAAGGACGAGTTCAACAGCGTCGCGGAAGGTGTGGCGCAATATGTTGGGCACTTGGCGAAATGAGGGCCAAGTGAAGATTGCCACCCTTGAAAGTTTTGTCGGCAACACGCCGCTGGTGCGCCTGCAGCGCATCCCCTACGTGGCGGGGGAGGAGAACACGCGCCGCAACAACGTGATTCTGGCCAAGCTCGAAGGCAACAATCCGGCCGGCTCGGTGAAGGATCGGCCGGCGCTGTCGATGATTCGGCGTGCCGAGGAACGCGGCGACATCAAACCCGGCGATACGCTGATCGAGGCGACTTCGGGCAACACCGGCATCGCACTTGCCATGGTCGCGGCGATGCGCGGCTACCAGATGATCCTGGTCATGCCGGAAAACCAGAGCATCGAGCGCCGGCAAAGCATGAAGGCCTATGGTGCCAAACTGGTGTTGACGCCGAAGCAGGCGAGCATGGAAGGGGCGCGCGACATGGCCGATCGCCTGGTGAGCGAAGGCCGGGGCATCATGCTCGACCAGTTCGCCAACCCCGACAACCCGCTGGCGCACTACGAGGGTACCGGGCCGGAAATTTGGCGCGACACCGGCGGACGCGTGACGCATTTTGTTTCCAGCATGGGCACGACAGGCACCATCATGGGCTGCTCGCGCTACCTGAAAGAAATGAACCCGGCGATCCGCATCATCGGCTGCCAGCCCGAGGAAGGCTCGCAGATTCCGGGCATCCGCAAATGGCCGCAGGAATATCTGCCGAAAATCTGCGACTTCACGCGGGTCGACCAGCTTGAGTACGTCGGTCAGCCATTGGCCGAGGACATGACGCACCGCCTCGCCACGGAGGAGGGCATCTTCGCCGGCATCTCTTCCGGCGGGGCAATCGCGGTGGCGCTGCGCATCGCCGCCACGGTAGAAAACGCCGTCATCGTCAGCATTGTTTGCGACCGTGGCGATCGCTATCTGTCCACCGGCGTGTTCCCGGCGTGACCGCTTGATGACCCCGACCCTGACATTCGACATCGAGTCGATCCCCGATATCGCCGGGCTGCGTCATCTCCATGACCTGCCGGAATCGCTGGCTGACGCTGAAGTGGCTGAGTTTGCCTTCCAGAAGCAACGCGCGAAGAACGGCTCGGACTTTCTGCCCTTGCATCTGCAACGCGTCGTCGTCATTTCCTGCGCCTTGCGCAATGACGAAGGTTTCCGCGTCTGGTCGCTGGCCGAGCCGAAGTCTGGCGAGGGCGAGATCATCCAGCGCTTCTTCGACGGTGTCGCCAAATACACGCCCAACCTGGTGTCGTGGAACGGTGGCGGCTTCGACCTGCCGGTGCTGCACTATCGCGGCCTGATCCATGGCGTGACCGCCGCGCGTTACTGGGATCTGGGTGAGGATGATCGCGACTTCAAATGGAACAACTACATCAGCCGCTACCACACGCGCCATCTCGACCTGATGGATCTGCTGGCGATGTATCAGCCGCGTGCCAACGCGCCGCTCGATCAACTGGTCAAGCTGATGGGGCTACCCGGCAAGCTCGGCATGGACGGCGGTGCAGTCTGGGGCGCCTGGCTGGACGGCCAGATTGACGCAATCCGCGATTACTGCGAGACCGACGTCGTGAATACTTACCTCGTCTATCTGCGTTTCCAGAAGATGCGCGGCAACCTGACGCCGGCGGCGCATGAAAAGGAAGTGGCCGTGGTGCGCGACCACCTCGCCGCCCTTGACGCGGCGCACTGGCGGGAATTTCTTGCCGCCTGGCCGGCCTGAAACTTATTTCGGCCGTTCTGCCTGAACTGCGGTAGTGATGGCGGCAAAGCTCGCCTGACTTGCCCATTGTTCAATGGATAGCGGCAGGCGTCGTTGCCAGTTGGGGTGCTGATGCTCGAGCGTCCCGGGAAGATTCGGCTGTTCGATCACGCCGAAAATATCTTCCGGCTGGATCACCATGATCTGCGCCGGCGAGCGTGCCAGATAGGCGTGGAGTGCCGCGACAGTGGCCGGGCTGATTTCCGCCGCTTCTTTGCTCACGTCGGACGGCAGCAGGTTTTCGCGTTCCAGTGCCCAGAGCATGCGGCCGCGATCCCAGCCGCGTTCGGTGATCAGGCGTTGCCGCACTTCTTCGCAGGGAAATAGCTTCAACGCGGTGCGGATCTCGATATCCTCGCCTTTCCAATAGCCGCACAAGGTCGGCAGGTCGTGCGTGCCCGCAGCAACCAGCGCCTGTGGTGGTATTTCGGCAGGCAGGCGGAAATTGCCGTCCTGGCTGCGTTCGAACATCAGCGGGTGATACGAGAGCACGCCGCATTCGGCGAGGCGCGGTCGGAAACCGTCAGGCACGGTACCAAGATCTTCGCCGATCACCAGGCAGCGGTTGCGCTGGCTTTCGAGCGCGACGATGCCGAGCATGTCTTCAAAGGGGTAATGCACATAGGCGCCTTCCGTCGCCGCGCTGCCCGCCGGCACCCAGAACACGCGCATTAGGCCCATCACATGGTCGATGCGCAGCGCGCCGGCGTGTTTCATGTTGGCGCGCAGGATGTCGATCAAGGGTGCATAGGCAGCATCGCGCAGACGATGGGGCACGAAGGGCGGCAGGCCCCAATCCTGGCCCATCAGATTGATTTCGTCTGGCGGGGCACCGGCATGGGCGCCATCGGCCAGGACATCCTGCCAGGCCCAGGCTTCCGCGCCACCGGGGTTGGTGCCGACCGCCAGATCCTGATAGAGGCCGGCCGCCATGCCATTTTTCTCGGCGCGTGCAGCGACGGCGGAAAGTTGCTCGTCGGCCAGCCACTGCAGCCAGGCATGGTAGGCGACGGCTTCGGCGTGCTCTGCGGCAAAGTCTGTAACGGCGGATGAATGCGGGTCGCGATACGCCTCCGGCCAGGCCGGCCAGCCCCAACTATCATTGGTGACGCGAAAGTGTGCCTGCAACGCAGCAAAACGAGCATGATTTTCGAGTTCCGCGCCTTGGGTGGTGCGCCAGGCGGCGAAAGCAGCGGCACGCTTTCCTGTTTCGTCCAGAAAGTGCGCGAACAGCAGTTCGAGGATCTCGAATTTGAGTTGGGCGACACCGACGTAATCGACCCGTTCGGCCGCGCGCACCGCCTTCAGCCGGGCCTGAAAGTCGGCGCTGGCGAGACGGCGTTGTGCGGGTGCGCAATTGGCAAATTCGGGGACAGCCTCGACATCGAGATAGAGGACATTGACAAAGCCGCGCTGCGACGGGCTGTAAGGGCTGATGTGCGCCGGATTGTCGGGAAACAGGGCGTGCAGGGGATTGACGCCGACGATCTGGCCGCCGGCCTGGCCCGTGAGTTCGACCAGTTGCGCGAGATCGCTGAAGTCGCCGATCCCCCAGTTGCGTTGCGAACGTACCCCATAGAGTTGTACCGTCAGACCCCAGATGCGACCGCCGTGCTGGATGGCTTCCGGCTGGTGGCAGCGTTGCGGCACGACGATGAGGGGCATCGACAGGCTGGCCTTCGCCCCTTTCTTTTGCAATTGCAGCGAGTGGTAACCCAGGGTCTCGACGGCAGGCAGTTCGAGTACGTAGCGACTCCGCGCTTCCTGTTGCCCCATTTTCTGAAGGGTGGCCGGAACGATTTCTCCGGCGAGTCGTTCGTCATTTTCGAGCGTGATCGACCAATGCCATTTGTGCTTTGACTCGGCCTATGACAGCGTCAGATCCATGCGGATGACTTCGCCACTGCGCACCACGACGACGGGTGGAAGCCGCTGTTGCCAAGCCCGGGCCTCAAGTTCACGCAGGATTTTATCGGGGTTGGTTACCACCGCGTCGGGCGAAAAGTGCATTGCTGTCAGCAGTGCCTGACGCGTATAGGTCGAGGTCAGATGATGGCCGCCCCAGATGTCGTGATAGGCGTCGGCGATGCCGCAAGCATCCGCAAGGGTTGTCAGTGTGTCGGTCATGCGTTGCCTTAAGTTAATTCCTGAGGATCAAGTTGGCGCAACAGCGCCAAGGTGCGGCCTTCGAGCGGGTAGGTATCGCCGCCGGCAAAACTGCCATCGTTATCCAGTCCGGCGTGGAAGTGGGTATCGAGAACGGCTTGCCAGGCGCAACCCTCGCACAGGTTCGGCAGCTTGAAATCCAGCCGTTCGTGGTGGGCGTTGAACAGCAACATGAAATTGTCGTCGTGGATCGCCCGGCCGCGCGCATCGACCTCACCCAAGGCATCGCCCGATAGATAAACCCCCAGGCTGCGGGCGAAATCCTGCGCCCATTCCTTGTCGTTCATCTCGGTACCGTCGGGTTTGATCCAGTGGATGTCCTTGATATCCGAGCCGCGAATCGGCCGGCCCTGGAAGAAATTCCGCCGCCGGAACACCGGATGGTCGTGGCGAAATTTGATCAGCCGGGTGACGAATTCCATCAATTCCCGATCCGCCTCCGAGAGCGACCAATTGACCCAGCTGGTTTCGTTGTCCTGACAGTAGGCGTTGTTGTTGCCCTGTTGCGTCCGGCCCATTTCATCGCCCGCCAGGATCATCGGCACACCTTGCGAGAGCAGCAGGGTGGCGAGCAGGTTGCGTTTTTGCAGTGCGCGCAGGGCGTTGATCTGGGGATCAGCCGTCGGTCCCTCGGCGCCGCAGTTCCAGGCATTATTGTTGTCGGAACCGTCGCGGTTGTCTTCGCCGTTGGCTTCGTTGTGCTTGCTGTTGTAACTCACCAGGTCGTGCAGGGTAAAGCCATCATGGGCGGTGATGAAATTGATGCTGGCGTAGGGACGGCGCCCGTTGTGGGCGTACAGGTCGCTCGACCCGGTCAGGCGGCGGGCGAATTCGCCGATCAGACCGCCGTCGCCTTTCCAGTAGGAACGCAGGCTGTCGCGGTAATGGTCATTCCACTCGGCCCAGCCGAGCGGGAAGTTGCCGACCTGGTAGCCGCCTTCACCCAGATCCCAGGGTTCGGCAATCAGTTTGACCTGCGACAGGACGGGATCCTGGTGCAGGATGTCGAAAAAGGCGCCGAGTCGGTCAACCTCATGCATTTCGCGCGCCAGCGAGGCGGCCAGGTCAAAGCGGAAACCATCAACGTGCATTTCCTGCACCCAGTAACGCAGCGAATCCATGATCATTTGCAGGACACGCGGGTGCTGGAGGTCGAGTGTATTGCCGCAACCGGTGTAATCCATGTAATAGCGCGGGTTGTCGAACACCAGCCGGTAGTAGGAGGCGTTGTCGATGCCCTTGAAGGAAAGCGTCGGCCCGAGGTGGTTGCCTTCTGCGGTGTGGTTGTAGACCACATCGAGGATCACCTCGATGCCCGCCGAGTGCAGCGTCTTGACCATGGTCTTGAATTCCTTGGTCGAACCGCTGGCGCAATAGCGCTGGTCCGGTGCAAAAAAGCCGATCGAGTTGTAGCCCCAATAGTTGCGCTTGCCGGCATCGACCAGATGCCGGTCGTCGATGAACGAGTGCGTCGGCATCAGTTCGACCGAGGTGACGCCGAGACGCTTCAGGTGCTCGATGACCGGGGCGGTTCCCAGGCCGGCATACGTGCCACGCAACGCGGGAGGCACAGCGGGGTTGTTTTTGGTGAAGCCGCGCACATGCAATTCGTAGATCACCATCTCATGCCAGGGGATCTTTGGCGAGCGATCGGCTCCCCAGGAAAACGCCGGGTCGGCAACGCGACATTTGAGCATGTCGGCCGCGTTGTCGCGGCGATCGGGGGCCATGTCCTCGTTGCGATGGCCGACGCGATAGCCGAAATGGGTATCGCTCCAGTTGAGCGTACCGACGATGTCCATTGCATAGGGGTCGATCAGGAGCTTGTGCGCGTTGAAGCGGTGACCGCGTACCGGATCGTAGGGACCCTGCACCCGGTAGCCGTACAGCAGGCCCGGACGCGCTTCGGGCAGATAGCAATGCCAGACCATGTCGGTCTGCTCACGAACGTGGATGCGCTGGACTTCATGCTTTCCGGTGGGATCGAAAATGCACAGTTCGACCTGTTCGGCGTTCTCGGAAAACAGGGCGAAATTGACGCCCTCGCCGTCCCAGGTGGCGCCGCGCGGATAAGGAGAACCGGGCCAGACGGCCGTGATCATTGTCGAATTCATAGGAAGCGCTTGAGAATTTTCTGGCTATGGGCGTCGAGCATCTTGCGATCTCGGATCAGGAAATGGATGCCTTGGCTGTCAGCGACGAGCAAGGCGCCGGGGCCCCGCAAACGTCGAATATCATCTTCGCTCTTGAGAATCAGCGAGGTTGCACCACGATCCGTTTCGACCTCCCAGGTGCTGGGGGTGGCGTAACTCGATACCGAAATGATGCGGTGGATTGCCGGCATGAATTCGCGCTGAGCGAGTTCGTCGATGATCAGGGCGCGGGAGGCTTCAGGGAGGTTGGCGAGATTTTCAATCCACTGCAATTCCTTGCCTTCGGCCGACAGCAGCGCGATGCCGTCATCGGGGGCGGAAATGGCAAAGGCGCGAATGGGGGTCACACCGTCATGCGCCGTCCCGTCAGCGCCGACTAATACGAGCCGGCCGAAGCTGTTGCGTGACAGCGTGAATGGGCTGGATACGGGCGGGCGACTCATGCGGCCACCTCCATTGCAGGTAGGGTTTCTCCCAAGGCGGGCAGGGCATCGAGTTGCTTGGTTTGCGCCTGATAGAGGCGCCAGTAATGCCCTTCCTTCGCCATCAGGTCTTCATGCTGGCCGATCTCGACGATCCTGCCGCGATCCATCACCACCAGCCGGTCGGCGCGGCGCAGGGTGGACAGCCGGTGGGCAATGGCGATGGTGGTGCGGCCGCGGATCAGGTTGTTCAGGGCGCTTTGAATTTCGAACTCGGTTTCCGTATCGACGGCCGAGGTGGCTTCGTCGAGGATGAGGATCTTCGGGTCGATGAGCAAGGCTCTCGCAATGGAAATGCGCTGGCGCTCGCCGCCTGACAGCGACTGGCCGCGTTCGCCGACCAGTGAATCGTAGCCGAAGGGCTGGCGCAGGATGAACTCATGGGCATGGGCGGCGCGGGCGGCTGCGACAATTTCTGTCCGCGTGGCGTCCGGCTTGCCGTAGGCGATGTTCTCGGCGATGGTGCCGAAGAACAGGAAGGGTTCCTGCAAAACCAAGCCGATATGCTTGCGGTAATCGGCGACGCGTACGCTACGCAGGTCGACGCCTTCGACCTTGATCTGTCCTTCGGTGACGTCATAGAAACGGCAGATGAGGTTGACCAGCGTGCTCTTGCCCGAGCCGCTGTGGCCGACCAGGCCGATCATCTCGCCCGGGGCGATGTTCAGGTCGACGCCGCGCAGGATGGCGCGATTACCATAACGGAAGCCGACGTTCTGGATGTCGATACCGCCGCGCACCGGCGGCATTTCCACGGGGTTGGCGGGCTCCGGCACGCTCGAGACGTGGTCGAGGATATCGAAGATGCGCTTGGCGCCGGCCGCAGCTTTTTGCGTGACAGAAACGATGCGGCTCATGGCGTCGAGCCGGTTGTAGAAGCGCGAAATGTAGGCGAGGAAGGCGGTGAGTACGCCGACGGTGATCTGGTCATGCCCCACCAGCCAGATGCCGAAGGCCCAGACGACGAGGATGCCGATTTCCGTGAGCAGCCCTACGGTGGGCGCGAATAGCGACCAGACGCGGTTGAGACGGTCGTTGACCTCGAGGTTGTGCCGGTTGGCATCGCGGAAACGCTGCGCCTCGCGCGCTTCCTGCGCGAAGGCCTTGACGACGCGGATGCCGGGAATCGTATCGGCCAGCACGCTGGTGACTTCGGACCAGACGCGGTCGATTTGTTCAAACCCCGTCCGCAGCTTGTCCCTGACAATATGGATCATCCAGGCGATGATCGGCAGCGGAATGAGTGTGACGAGCGCCAGCCACGGATTGATCGAGAACAGGATGATGGCCGTCATCACGATCATCAGTATGTCGGTGGCGAAGTCGAGCAAGTGTAGCGACAGGAAAACATTGATGCGGTCGGTTTCGGTGCCGATGCGGGCGAGCAGATCGCCGGTGCGCTTGCCGCCGAAGTATTCGAGGCTGAGCTTCATCAGGTGCTCGTAGGTGGTGGTGCGCAGGTCGGCGCCGATGCGTTCCGAAACCAGTGCGAGGATGTAAGTGCGCGCCCAACTCAGGCCCCAGGCGAAGACCGCCGAACCCAGTAGTCCGGCGAGTAGCCAGGCGACTTTGACGGTATCGATGGGCTTGCCATTCTGAAAGGGAATCAGAATATCGTCCATCAGCGGCATGGTGAGGTAGGGCGGCACCAGTGTCGCGGCGGTGGCGGCCAAGGTCAGCAGGAACCCGGCCAGCAACTGCATCTTGTAGGGCTCAGCGAAGCGCCAGAGCCGCAATAATGTCCAGGTCGACGGAGGCGTGTGCAACTCGCGTGCGCAGTTGGGACACTCTTCTTCATCCGGCGGCAGTGGCATCTGGCAGATCGGGCAGGCGGCCGCGACGGCAGGGGACGGCGGGAGGCCGCTGGCGACACTGTCGCGCTGACGCGTAAATTCACGCTCGAAACGCAGCGCGGCGGGATTGCGGCCGAGCGTGTAGCGCCAGCGCGCCAGACGGCCACTGGAGTCTTCCAGTTCAAGCGTCCCGACACCGGCATGATCGTGATGTGCCAACGAGAGCGTGGTTGTCAGAGATCGGGAAACCCAGTTATCACCGGATGCCAGCACGCGGTAGCTGGTCAGGGCGATCAAGCCGGGACGGAAGGCGAGTTGGTCATCAAGGTCGATTTCCAACCAGGCGATCAGTTGTTCATCAGGTGCCAGGGGGGGCAACTCGCCTTGCCAAGCTTGGGGTAAAGTGTCGATAGTAGTCACAAGAAGGTAAAAAGATGCGCGGAGCGTCCGGAATGATAAGGCTTGCCGTAGCGCCAGCGCCGACTTTTATTTTTTCACGGGAGCGTCAGCTTTCTGTTTGGTGGTGCGTTTAGTCATCCAGAAAGCCCAACAAAACAACTCAAATGATATGAAATCCATCGAATTCCTCAAGATCGTGCATTTGCGTGGCCCCAACATGTGGACCTACCGGCCGGTACTCGAAGCCTGGGTCGATATTGGCGAGTTGGAGGAGTTTCCCTCCAACACCCTGCCAGGCTTCAATGACCGCCTGACCGCCTGGTTGCCGGCGCTACAGACCCACCGCTGCAGCTATGGCGAGGAGGGCGGTTTCATCAAGCGCC
>JAABQX010000047.1 GCA_011391215.1 Rhodocyclaceae bacterium | reverse complement strand
CGACGCGCAACTTCCCGAATCGCCTCGGCATCGACACCCGCGTTTATCTGTCTTCCGCCGAACTGGCTGCTGTTGCGGCTCTCATGGGCAAATTGCCGACAGTCGCCGAGTACATGGAGCAGGTCAAGTCGCTCGAAGCCAAGGCGGCGGATGTCTATCGGTATATGAACTTCGACCAGATCAAGGAATTCAGCGAAATCGCCGATACTGTCACGATCTAAGCTACATTAGGCGCCGTCCCGCCAGCGCCGACTTTTCAGAACGCCCCTGTCGCAAGACCGGGGCGTTTTCACAACGCCCGTCCGCCACGAATCAGACCGACTACGCGGCCAGATCGCCATCGAGGATGCCACCAACAGAAAAGCCCTCGATCGAGGGCTTTTCTCCACATAAACGGTGGATAACTATCGGAATCCCTTGGCCAGCGATGAAGGAATATTCGGGCTTGCCGGATTCACCAGTACTTCACGGGTCAGCGGTCGCACGATCAAATCCATGTCTTCCATCGGGATTGCGCCGAGCAAGACTTCATCTCCCAACACCATCGCCCCGACAAAACAGGAACGATTGCCGAAACGTAATTCAACGGGACCGGCGTAGGGATAGAGCCGTTTTGAGCCATCCGCCAGCGTTACTTCACGCTTTTCCTTCTCGGCTAGCTCAAGCTGTAGCGCGACGTGCTCGGGAATACACAAGTGCATTGCGCCAGTATCGGCCAGTGCGTTGACTTCGATGGACTCGAGTTCGCGCCTGATCGGGTTGGTTAGGGTAAGGGTGGTACGGGTAATGCCCATGGTTTGATCTCCTTGCTGGACAGCATATCAGGGTTAAAAGTGCTTGGCGCGCTCGGCCGCGATTCGCTCCAGTTCGACCGCCGCGCTCTTGATGCGCCCATCCGTTACCAGTTATCGTACTGCTGCCTTGCCTTCCTCGCGTTTATCTTTGTTGGCGCTGGTGGATACCGTCACGGTTTAAGCAGTATCAGGCGCCGTCTCGCCAGCGCCGACTTTTCAGAACGCCCCTGTCGCAAGACCGGGGCGTTTTCACATCACGAATCAGTATTGATGTCTGAATTGGCAGGCAACACGCGCCGCAGCGCCCTCACCCGTTTCCATAAAACTGCCTTGGGGATATTCATTGCCAATGCCTTCATGCAGCGATCCATCCAGTCCTGGCGGGTTTGTAATCGACCAATCGCTTTGTCGAGATCCTGGCAGATGGATTGTCCATAGGCTTGCTCTGCCTTAGCCACGGCTTTTCGAAGCATAGGCAAGCTTGGCGTCATCATCGCCAAATCGATCACGTCGCGGTTAAAAACACCATCATCGTTCCACCAATCAGAATTGGCGAGCAGCTTGCTCGTCAGCATATCGAGCGGGGTGAGTGTCACGACTCCGCAGACCTCATCACCCGCACCCGGTTTTTCCAGGACAACGCGCCCTTCGAGGACAATTTCAAACTTGATTGGCTGATCCGCCACCCTCAACATCGTCCGGATGCCATATTGATCTGACCGTATGTCCCTGACTTGAGTTAGTGGTACAGCCGCATCCCGCATGATCGCTTTGATACCGGTCGGGCCGGTAAGCTTCTGGCGCAAGCCGCGATAACTCTGGATATCGGAGACAAGAAAGTCGATATCGACCGACTCCCGGTATTCACCGTATCGCAAGGCAATGACGGTACCGCCACCAAACAAACAATTGGCTTCACGCAGCATCGGGCCATCCAGGGCATACAGGATCTGGGCGATGAACTGATGATGTAATCGCACAAATGGCTTGAACGGCTCAAGTGTCACGCGACTCCTCTCCGAAGGCCAGGCGCAAGGCATCAATCAGATTCTGTTCTTGGGGCTCCAACGCCGAAGTCTCGACGTGGCGCCAGTTGCGCTCGTAAATACCCAGCGCCTCAGTCGGCTTAAGCTCGTGGGTTCCTTGAACCTGCCAGGCAAGTTGCTTGAGCTGAGGATAGTTGTCCAAATTGATGCTGGCGGGAATCCACCCCTGCTTGTCTTGAATTTCGGTGTTTGAAAGCGAACCTGAATGACCGCTGACACTCAATTCCATGCCAAGCACTGCTATGGCATTCAGATAGGCGCCCATGGTGACCGAAGGCTCGCCCCGTTCGATCCTGTGCAGGGTTACCCGAGACATACCGGCAGATTCAGCAGCAGCGACGGCGCTTACCCGCAAAGATTTGCGGTGAGCGCGAATCTGCTTACCGAGTTCAACGAGCTTTTCGGCAGTTGCTTTGGTTGTTTCTGGTGGCTTGGCTGGCATAGTGATTCTCATAATATACATATTGATGTTTATGTCAATATTGAGAATCACTTTTATGAATTATCGAAGTGATCCGGATTTTAGCCCTTGATTAAAAGCTTGGTGAAATGGTTCTGATCGCTTACCCTATGCCTAACATAACACTTTGTCTATGACAAATGAACATAATTCGAGTCAATCGCCTATATCTCGGCATCTTTTTGTGCAGTCTTTTTCTCTCGGGCTGCACCCTCGGCCCACCATCGGGTGTGGTTCCGGTCAGCGGCTTTGACTTGTCGCGTTATCTCGGGCAATGGCATGAAATAGCGCGACTCGATCACAGTTTCGAACGTGGCATGACGGACGTCAGCGCCCGTTACCGGCTGCGTGAAGACAATAGTGTCGAGGTCATCAATCGCGGCTACGAAACCGCCAACGGTCGCTGGCGCGAAGCGGTCGGCACTGCCCGGCTTATCGGCGAGCCGACCCGGGGTTCGCTCAAGGTTTCGTTCTTTGGCCCGTTTTACGGTGGTTATCACATCGCGGCTCTGGACCCCGATTACCGCTGGAGCCTGGTCATTGGCCCGGATACTGGCTACGCCTGGATACTCGCCCGCGACAAAACCCTACCCCCGGGAATACGCGAACAACTGGTACAACAGGCCGCAGCGGCCGGCATCGACCCCAAGGCCTGGATCTGGGTCGAGCATGGCAATGACAAGGAACTGCCCTTTTCACCTCGCTAATCATGCGGAAGCCAACGCTACCCAGCAAAGTCTGCAGCGTGTGTGGTCGCCCCTTCACCTGGCGCCGTAAATGGGCCAAAGTGTGGGACGAAGTGCGCTATTGCTCGGAGCGCTGCCGTCGAACGCGGCCCGCTATGCGTATCTCAGCCTGAGCCTGTCATGACCACACTGCGCCTGATCCTCGGCGATCAACTCAACCCCGGGCACTCCTGGTTTGGTCAGCCAGACCCATCAGTGATTTACACCCTGATGGAAGTTCGTCAGGAGACCGATTACGTCCTGCACCATGCGCAGAAAATACTCGGCATCTTTGCCGCCATGCGCGACCTCGCTGACCAATTGCGACTCGCGGGTCATCGTGTCGAGTACCTGCGCATCAATGACCCCGAAAATCGACAGTCGCTCCCGGCTAATCTGGACCGAATGATCGAACGCCATCAGGTTCGCGCTTTCGAGTATCAGGAACCGGACGAATGGCGACTCGATCGCCAACTTGCTGTCTATGGCGAAAGTCTTGCGATTTCTTGCCGGTGCGTCAGCAGCGAGCATTTCTACACTACACGCGATGAGGCGACCACGCTGTTTGGTGGGCGCCCAAAGTGGCTGATGGAACACTTCTATCGGCGCATGCGCGTCAAGCACGGCATCCTGGTCGATATTGCCGGTAAACCCGCCGGCGGCCGCTGGAATTTCGACAGCGAAAATCGCAAGTCCTGGCCGGGTTCACCACCGATCCCATCGGACATGCGCCCGCAGCACAATCATTCAGCACTGTGGCAAACCATTGTCAGCGCCGGGGTATCGAGCTTTGGCCAACCTCAAGCCGGGAGTTTTGTTTGGCCCCTCAACCGCAACGAAGCTTTGCAACAGCTCGATCATTTCATTACCGATGGTTTGCCGCATTTCGGTGATTTCCAGGATGCCATGAGTCAGCACGACGGACGCCTGTTTCATTCCCTGCTTTCGTTCGCGCTGAATACCAAGATGCTGACCCCGCACGAAGTTGTAGAACGCACCGAACAGGCCTGGCGTGCGGGGCATGTCGAACTCGCCACGGCCGAAGGCTTCATCCGCCAGATCCTGGGGTGGCGTGAATACGTGCGCGGGGTGTATTGGGCGAATATGCCGGGCTATGTCGAGCACAATGTACTCGGTCACACAGCCCCGTTGCCGCAGTGGTTCTGGAACGGCAACACGCGCATGCGCTGCCTGGCTCTTGCCATCGGCCAATCCCTCGAGCAGGCCTACGCGCATCACATCCAGCGCCTGATGGTGATCGGCAACTTTGCCCTGCTGGCCGGTCTCGATCCGGACGCGGTGCATCGCTGGTATCTGGGCGTCTACATCGACGCCTTCGAGTGGGTCGAGCTACCCAACACCCTTGGTATGAGCCAGTTCGCCGATGGCGGTCTGCTGGCGACCAAACCCTATGTATCGAGCGCTGCGTACATCGACCGCATGAGCGACTATTGCAAGGATTGTCACTACGATCGCAAGGCGCGCAGTGGCGAACGCGCCTGTCCGTTCAACGCCTTGTACTGGGATTTTCACCTGCGCCATGCCGACCGACTGGCAGGTAACCCGCGTCTCGCCATGCCCTATCGTCAGTTGGCAAAATTTGATCCCGAAACCATCACGGCACTGCGCGAACGGGCGACTGACTTGCGCCAGCGACTGGATACGCTTTAACGCTCAGTCCGGATAAAGCTAGTCTTTTTAACGGTAGACCCACTGCGCCAAACGCAACAAAGGTGGCCCCACCAAGGCCGAAACTCTGGCCCGGTGACGGGCAAACAGGGCGTAGGCGGGCTCCAGTAACCAGCGCAGCCAGGGCCGCGAAAACAGCCAGGCCAGCAACGGCAGATCGGCGCGACGATAAGCTTCGGCGAATACCGGCACACCGACGAGGGTATGTCCATCGTCGAGGACGCCGTGGATGTTTTCCATCGCCTGAGCGCACACCACGGCGCATGGCAACTCGGCCCCCGGCTGGCTGAGGTCGACAAAACGTAACAACTGGCGTCGGTTGCGCGCCGCCAGCATGCGGACTTCTGCCGCACACAGCGGACAGGCGCCATCGAAATACATGGTCATCGCTTGCATGGTGGGGTGTCCGGGCTGGGGATAACCATCATTTCACTATGGGTCGGATGCTGGAAAAGCCGCCGTCGAGCGACCAGACCTGGCCTGTCACACGTGCGGCGGCGGGCGAGAGTAACCAGGCCATCAAGCCGGCGAGTTCGTCGGCACTGCCAATCCCGGGCAGCGGGTATTGACGCGCCGCCGCTTCCCGCGCCACGGTACTGCCCAAAATGCCCGTCGTGGCAGGCGTTTCCATGATGCCGGGAGCGACGACATTGATCCGGATGCCGTTGGCTGCATAGGTCGCCGCCGCCGCGCGGGCCAACCCCTCAACCCCGGCTTTGGCTGCCGCCACGGCCTCGTGATTCGGCGTGCCGATGCGCGCCGCAGCGGATGAGACCAGCACGGCGGCGCCCGGTCGGTTGTCGGCGCGAAGATGCGCGACAAAGGCAGCCAAGGTATGAAAGGCGCTGATCAGGTTGGCCTGCAGGCAGTCGGCAAAATCCGCATCACGCATGCGATGCATTGCCCCGAGACGAATATTGCCTACGCAATGCGCGAGGCCGTCGAGATGCCGTCCCGCCAGCGCCGACTTTTCAATGATGGCCTGGGCTCCCGCAGATGTCGTGCAATCGCCCTCGACCTGTAGATGGCGGTCGCCATACGCAGCCTGCAATCGGCCAGAGTCGCGGCCGGCAAGCACGAGGTCGTAGCCATCCGCCTCCAGACGACGGGCAAGCGCTTGTCCAAGGCCGCCACTGGCACCGGTGATCAGTACGGTGGGCATGGTTTGGCAATCTGCAAATGGTCGGGATAAGACATCGGTGGGTAGGCCTCGCTAGAAAACTTTGGAAAATAGCTATGGTCTACTATCCTATGCCAAACATTACATTTTGTCTAGGACAAATTAGCTATATTCGAATCCTTCGCCGCTGTGAAGGTGATTGGTGCTGGCTACCACCAGCCACGGCGCCCTTGTGCGCCCCCGCCGTTGTAATTATTTCCCCAGCCGTTGTTTCCCCATCCATTGCCGCCAAACATGTCGTCCGTCATGCCGCGAGCATCCATGGTGACGCAGGCTTGGCCACGCATGGAGCCGCGTCCATAACCCCGGCCATAACCATTACCCCTGCCAGAGCCATCGCCGTAGCCGTTGAAGCCGTCGCCCCAATAGGCAGGATTGCCACGCCCCCAGCCATTGGTACCGAACATGTCGTCCATCATGCCACCGACGTCGGCGTGCATACAAAAATGTCCTTTGCCGCCCATCGATCCGGTACCGCGCCCATACCCATTGCCATACCCGTTGCCATAGGCATTGTCATACCCACCGTTATTCCATCCCGGTCCGCCCCATTGAGCCTGGGCGATAGTGGGCAAGGTGCAGGCGATGGCGACAGTGGCAACCATGGTCAGGCGTTGCAAAATGTTCTTCATTGAAACTCTCCTCATTTTCGTCGGGCAGTTGAAACTGGAATTCCCCCTTAAATCGGGTCAAACCCCAGTTTGTCGTGGATCAATAGCGAGTCAGGGCGCTTTGGGATGGTTTTTGCAGAGGTTCGTACTTCGGCATTGGAAGACTCACTCTCATCTGTTCATCCATCGCATCATGAAGCTTGCGGATTAACTCATCAGCTTTTCTGGGATTGAATTCGGCAATCACAGACAACATCGGGTCGACGTCGTCGAATTCCTTCTTCTCGATCATCAGGCTGACCGCTTCGGTATAGGATTGCGCGGCCTGGGGCAAACGTCCTGTCGAGTAGTAAACATTGCCAAGTTCCTGATGTGCTTCAGCGTCCTTGCTGTTGCGCTTGATGCGCTTTTGATAGAGCGATACCGCGCCATCAATGTCGCCGCGGGCAAAGGCTTCGCGGGCGCCGTCGCTCTTGTTCGTGGTGACTTTGCCAGTATTGCCACCATACAAGCCTGTGCCTGAGGAGTAACCCGGGTCATAGGCGTAGGGAGATGGCGCCTTGGGCGTGACGTTTTGCTGCTGCGATATGGCGACGCCGCTGGCGATGAGGGCCATGGAAGTGGCCAAAATCTTGATGGTAGTTTTCATTTAGGAACCCTCGTCTGAAAATGTTTAAATTATTTGAATGGGTCAGTTAGCCCGGTTACAACGCCCAGTGCTTACCAAAAGCAGAACCCCCAAGTTCAGCGCAGTCGGCCATCACATAAGCATTAGCGAATACTAATATATTGCTGCAAGAGCTGTATATTCATAATTACTTATATACAGGATCTGCACTATTGATACACGGTGTCTCGCTGACAAGCTAACCGGCCGCAAACTGCGTGTCTGTGCCATGACAGATCGAGTAATTCTCGGAAGTGATAGCATCGCTTTTTCCCAACATCCATAGAGGCCATGCCATGAAAGCTGCATCCCTGTCACCGGTTCTTGGCTCTCTCTCGTTGTCGCTGGCCGCATTTGCATTGCCTGCCTGCGGCGCACCAACCTCCTACGAAATGCGCCTGACCACAAGTGCTGGCATGGGGGCGGGAGGCGGCATGGCCGCCATGTTCGGCGCCATGACGGGGGGCAGCAGCGTGACGCGCAGCATGCATCTGCAACTCACCTCGCCGAACGATATCCCGGCCGGCTATGAAGCCAACCACGCGGTGCCCGCCGCGATGCGCATCGGCCCGCAGCTCCCTCTGCGCGGTGAGCGCCGAAGTGGCGGCAGTGCCGCTTCGGGCGACGAGCGCGAACCGGACGGTCGCGTGCTGATCTATTGGGGTTGCTCGCCGACCGTGCCCAAGGGCCAGCCGGAAGTCATCGACTTTCGCGCGCTGGCCGGCAAGGTTCCGCCCGAGATCATGGGCATGGCGCGCCAGAGCCGCACTCAGGGTAAATCGTCGGGCGACGAGACGAGCCTGCCGCCGCGGTCGATCCTGTGGCCCAACGGCGACCGCGATTTCAATGGCATCCCGGCCGAGGCCTCGGCGGTAGGCGAGCATCTGGTCAAGGCCAGCTTCATGAAGGATGACATCCGCTACAACATTAACCCGGCGCTGGACTTCCTCGAACCGATGAACCTGAAGGCACGCTCGGAAAACCTTAAGGCAGCCATTCCGCTAACCTGGGACGGCCTCGCCCGGTCCCGTGGCTGGGACCTGCAGGCGTTCGGCGCCAACGGTGAGAAGGAAATGGTCATCTGGATGGCGGCGCGCAACAAGCAGCCCATGCTACCGGCCAGCCAGCGCGAGTGCACGATTCCCGAAGGAATTTTCGCCAAGTCGGAGATGGCGATGCTGACGGGTATTGCGCATGGCCCCGTGCAGGGCTTCTCATATCCCCCGCAACCGCCGGGAGAGAAGAAGAAGTTACCGCTGATCTGGTCGGCGACGGTCCGGGTCATGGGTTACGACAACGTGATCCTCGGCATGCCGACCAGCGAAGACCCGCACGGTCGCACCGAGCCGGCTTCCGGACCAGGCAATGAATCGGCAGCAGACTCAGTGCTGCCCTCAGGTGTCGGCAACGTGCTCAAGGGTATCTTTGGCCGGTGACCACAAAGCTCATTCCCGGCGCATGACAGAATTCATAGTAATGACATTTGTCATTGCCTTTTTTATAAAAAAATAAGAGAGTGATGAACGAAGTTGACATTTTCTTGAATCATGCTTGGCTGAAGATTGTGTTATCCAAATTTGAATATAAGTTGTTTTTTCGAAGGGGGAGGAGAAGCGTGAGGAAGGAACTACTGACCATGCCCATGCATTGTCTTTTTGCTTGGGGGGTGTTGGCATGCGCAGTCGGTCTCTTGCAGGGGGCAGCTCTTGCCAGCACGGCCGATCACAGTCAGTTCAAGGGGCTGCAGCAGGACTTCAAATCCGGATCGGCTGTCACCAAGATTTGTTTGGAGTGCCACACCAAAGCGGCAGGCGAGGTCATGGCGTCAAAACACTGGAGTTGGGAGTGGCCCGATCCGCATTCGAAAAAAATGCTGGGCAAACAGAACGTCCTGACTTCATTCTCGCTGGGGATCCAAAGCAATAACCCCGTATGCAGTGTGTGCCATGTCGGCTATGGCTGGAAAGACAACAACTTCGATTTCACAGCCCAAGAAAATGTCGACTGCCTGGTTTGCCATGACACCACAGGTACTTATCGCAAACAGTCCGGCATGGCCGGACACCCGCCGGTCGTGGCAATGGAATTTCCGCCGGGCTCGGGCAACGTCGTCAAACCTGTCGATCTAAAGGAAGTTGCTCAGAATGTGGGCAAGTCAAGCCGCGACAACTGTGGTGCCTGCCACTTTTACGGCGGCGGCGGCGATGGCGTGAAACATGGCGATCTGGATAGCTCACTGGCGGCACCTGAAAAGGACGTGGATGTCCACATGAATGCGCTGGGCCTCGATTTTTCCTGCACCGAATGCCACAAGACAACCCGGCATCAGGTGGCAGGCAGCCGCTATGCACTGACTGCAACGGACGTTCATGGCGCCCTGATGCGCGGCAGCAAGGATGATCGCAATCCTTCGACCTGCCAGGCTTGCCATGGCAATGCGTCCCACAAGTTGGCGCGGCTCAATCGCCATGCAGACAAGCTTGCGTGCCAGACCTGCCACATTCCCCAGTATGCCCGTGGGGGCATCGCGACCAAGCTGACCTGGGATTGGTCCGCAGCCGGCAGGAAGGACAAAGACGGGCAACCGCTCGTTGAGAAGGATGCTAATGGGCACGTCGTATACGACGCGAAGAAAGGTAGTTTCACCTATGGTGAAAACATGGTGCCGGACTATTTCTGGTTCAACGGAAAAGTGGATCACCTCACTGTGTCGGACAAGATAGACCCCACAAATTCTGTTCCCCTGAACCGCTTTTATGGGTCGCCGGCCGACGGCGCGTCACGCATCTGGCCGTTCAAGGTCATGCGCGCCACGCAGCCTTATGACAAGGTCCACATGACGATGTTGAAAGCCCATACCACCGGCAACGACGAGGACTCTTACGGGAAAAGCTTCGACTGGCACAAAGCCGTCACACGCGGCATGCAGGACGCAGGCAAGCCTTTTTCCGGGCAGATGGGGTTTGTTGAAACCGAAATGTCATGGCCGATCACCCACATGGTGGCGCCCAAGGAACAGGCGCTCTCTTGCGTAGCCTGCCACGGCGCTGAAAGCCGCCTGGCCAAAGTACCAGGTATCCACCTGCCCGGCCATCATGCCCATGGCTGGTTGGACAAGCTGGGTTGGGGGCTCGCCTGGCTGACATTGCTGGGCGTGATCGTGCATGGCGCCGGCCGTGCCTTCACCTCCCGGAAAGGAGCGCGCAAGTGAGCGAGCGTATTTATGTTTTCCCGCTGTTCGAGCGCTTCTGGCATTGGGCGCAGGCGATCCTGATCATGTTGCTGCTTGTCACCGGGTTCGAGGCCCACGGTACCTATCGCCTGCTCGGCTTCGAGCGCGCTGTGGACACGCATACGGCCGGCGCGTGGGCCCTGATCGGGCTTTGGGTGTTCGCCATCTTCTGGCACTTCACCACCGGCGAATGGAAGCAGTACATACCAACGCTGCAAAAAGTGGATGCCATGATCAAGTACTACGTGTTCGGTATCTTCACGAACGCACCCCATCCGTTCCGGCTCACCCGCCTGCACAAGCACAACCCGCTGCAACGATTGGCCTATCTGGGGGTGATGCTGTTCATCGGCCCGTTGCTCTGGTTTACAGGCTGGTTATACATCTTTTATGGGTACTGGGCTGCTTGGGGCTGGGAGCAATACCTGTCGTTACAGTGGATTTCGTTTTTCCACACAACGGGTGCTTTTCTGATGCTGCTCTTCCTGATCGTCCATGTTTATCTGATCACGACTGGACATACCGTGCTCAGCCATTTCAAGGCCATGATCACCGGCTGGGAAGAGGTTGATTGATAGGTTTTACAAGCCGCCATGAAAGGCTTTAAGCAAAGGAGATAAGTCATGAAATCCCACTTTTCGATTCTATCGGGCATCACGCTGGGGTTGCTGGCCCTGTCGTTCGCTGGCGAGGCTGCGGATGGCGACTGGAAACGCGGACGCGTTTACTACCGTTTCGTGTGCACGGACTGCCATAAAGGGGGGAGTAGCGAGATACCGCCGAATTCCAGGAGCATGGCGGAATGGAAGGCGTACTTCCAGGCAGACAAGCACGAGAAAGGTAAAACGAGCCTCAAGTATTACGTCAGCAAGGCTTTCCGCGAAAGCATCAAAGCCAAAAACCAGGCAGCAGCGAAATTCATCGATGTACCCGAGGATCAATTGATGAAAGATATCGAGGCTTTCGCCATCAGAGGTGCAAAGGATGGCGATGCACCGGCAACATGCAACTAGGCAATACCCAACAAACGGAGGGATGATGGAATGGTTTTTCCCTATGTGACGGAATGAGACGATGAAATCTCCCCTGATTGAAGCGAGCGGCCTCAAGGTCGATTACGAAGCCGCCTTGGTCGAACCGTGGTCGCCCTATCTTGGTGCCGTGCTGCTGCTGCTGGCGGTGTTCGCACTGATGTTGTCTGGCGAGGCATGGGGCGTGTTCGGTGGTATCCGGTTGTGGGGCGACTGGTTCAACCATCTGATCGGCCTCGATGGCATGCTCGGTATCCACACGCCGGAATCGCCGCTGATACATCGCTTCTCGCTCAGCAACATCGCCCTGGTGCTGGGCGCATTCAGCGCCGCCCTGCTGTCGCGCCAGTTCCGTTTCTACCGCCCGCCGTTGCTTGAGGTCGTCTGGGGTGCGCTCGGGGGCAGCCTGATGGGCATCGGTGCGGTGCTCGCCGGCGGCTGCACCGTCGGTGCCTTTTTCGTGCCAACGCTGCATGCCTCGCCGTCCGGCTTCGTGATGCTGGTAGGGTTAATGATCGGTGCGGTGATCGGCCTGAAGCTACTGATGTGGACGCTGGAGCACATCACCTGGGGCATGCAGGCGCCGGTACCGAAATCGCTGTCGTCACGCACACTGGCGATGTATCCCTGGTTCGGCCTTGCCGTCATCATTGGTGTCTTGTGGTGGACGACCAACTGGTATGGCTCGACCGACAGCAAGATCGCCTCGCGCGGCATCATCGTGGCGGCAGGTTTCGCCATCGGTTTCATCATGCACCGTTCGCGCTTTTGCGTCGCCCGCGCCGTGCGCGAACCCTTCATGACCGCCGAAGGGGACATGACCAAGGCAGTGATCCTGGCCCTGGCGGTCGGCATCCCGGTTGCCTCGCTGATCTTCCAGGCCGAACGGCTTGATCCCTACCTCGCTATTCCGCCGCGCTTCTGGCTCGGCTCGCTGCTCGGCGGCACCGTGTTCGGTCTCGGCATGGTGTTCGCCGGCGGCTGTGGCAGCGGCTCGCTATGGCGCGTGGGTGAGGGGCATCTCAAATTGTGGGTGGCGGTGTTTTTCTTCGCCTGGGTCGGCTCTACCGCCAGTGCCCTGCTCGGCAAGGCCGGCTGGACTGTATCGGAGATGAACCTCGATATGCTGGACGAGAGCAGACTGGGCATCCAGACTTTCTTCCCGACCATGCTGGGTGGCTGGGGCTGGACCTATCTTGTCACCGGCGCCTTCCTGCTGCTGTGGTATCTGCTGGTGCGGTACAACGAGTCGACCGAAAAATTTACCGTGGTATGAGTCGGGGAGCCCCCCCCCGGATGTCGCATTGAATTTTCCTGTAGTTTAAAAGCTGAACAACGGCCCCAAGGTCAGGTAGGCACTGCCGACACCCGAATCGTTGCGTCCGTAGCCGAGGTAAAGCGGCCCCAGAGGCGTATCGGCGCCAACAAAGATACTGCCGGCGATGATGCTGTTATTCAGGCTGATATCTTCGCGACGCTGCCAGACATTGCCGGCCTCCAGCGACACGCCGGCATAGCTGCGGAAATAACTCGCGTCGGTGAGGCGGTGCATGTAGATCAGCCTCGCAAGCGCAGCCTGCTGGCCGGTCAATTCATCAAGGGCAAAGCCCGACAAATTCAGGAAGCCGCCCATGCGGAACTGCCTCTGCAGCGGAGCATTGTCATCGATGGTGCCTCTCAGGTTGACGGCGCCGATGATGGAATCTCCACCCCACTTGTAGGTTTGCAGATAGCCCAGCCTAAATTGCTCGTAGTCGGAGTCGGACCCCAGGACTTCGCGCGATACGCGCCACTCCGCTAGCGCCAAGTGACCTTCGGTGGGGAAGTAGGCGTTGTCCAGCTTGTCCGCTGTCAAGCGCAGGTAGACCTCGGCGGTATCGAAATCCCTTGCCGGCGCAGGCGGACCTGTCTTGACTTCGATATCCCCTGCTGCGCGGGCAAAGCCCATGCGCACTTCCCCCCAGGTGCCGAACTGGCGGCCGAGTGCGAGATTCAGTTCAGTAAACTTGGCTCGGTTCTCGGCAAGATTGTTGCCATCCGCGTCGTAGCTATTGATGTTCTGGCTCTGGAATTTAAGTGCGCCATTGGCAAAGTAGCGTGCCCCGGGATCCAGCGGCTGGAAGATTTCGGCGAAGGCACCGGGTTCGTCACCGACCTGGGCCGCCAAGCGCAACTCACCATTGAGTGCATTCAAGGGCATCAGGGTATAGGCGAGACCCAGCCGGAATGCGGCATCACCCTCAAAGTTGCTCGAGGTGATCAGCCCGGTCTGGAGATAACCCGGCCCCCAGGGTTTTTCCTTGGCGTGCACCACCACCCCGGTCTGACCATCTTCTTCCTTGATTTCGTAGCGGACCGCCTCAAAGACATCGAGGCCGAACAACTCCTGTACGTTGCGTTCCATCTGGGGGATGTCGAGCGGATCGCCGGGCTTGGCTTCAATGTAATTTCTGATCACGTCATCGCTCAAACGTGATTTGTTGGCCACTTTGACAAAGGCTAACGGCTGTGGCGTCCTGTCCGGTACGCTGCGCGCGGCCACATGCCGGGCATAGTCT
Source organism: Rhodocyclaceae bacterium (assembly GCA_011391215.1). Taxonomy (GTDB): domain Bacteria; phylum Pseudomonadota; class Gammaproteobacteria; order Burkholderiales; family Rhodocyclaceae; genus Sulfuricystis. The sequence continues at coordinate 3,230 of JAABQX010000047.1, read as the reverse complement.
TCCGCACTCAGCGAATAGCGGCGCAAGGAATCGGCCATTTTGCGCGCCGCGACATCGCCCACGGGGATCGCTTCGGGAATGCGGTCGAAGCTGCCGGCGCCGATGTCACCCAGCTTGTTGCTGATCAGCACATCTTTGTCCGTCAGGCTGGCCAGTTGCTTCTGCGAATTGAGCGCGAACAGAAAATTCACCATCTGGCCGGCGACCGAAAGCGCCGAGGTGATCTGCTCGCGGGTCAGCAAGTCGCTGCCCAGATCCGAGACGATGACGATATCGGCGCCCATGGCGCGCGCCACGCTGACCGGCACGTTGTTCGAGATGCCGCCATCCACCAGCAGCTTGCCGTCGTAATCGACCGGATCAAAGGCGCCGGGCACCGCCATGCTGGCACGTAGCGCCCCGCTCATGGTGCCCTTGCCCAAAATGACCTCCTGTCCTGTTTCCAGATCGGTGGCGACGGCGCGGTAAGGAATGGGCAGCTCGTCAAAATTGCGCACCTGGGCCACCGGCAACAGCAAGCGGTTGAGCTGCAGGCTGAATTTCTGGCCATGCACCGCCGCCAGAGGAAGCTGCAGTTCGCCGTCATTGAAGCCGGGCTTGGCCTTGAAGACATAGAGGGCGTCATCCAGCTTGCGGCGGAACGATCTGTCCTGGCGCAGGGGGGCATCGTTGAAAACATCACCCCACGCAATGGTCACCATCTCGTGCTCGATCTGTGCCGGGCTCATGCCTGAGGCGTAGAGCCCGCCGACAATCGACCCCATGCTGGTACCGGCCACGTAGTCGATGGGAATGCGCATTTCCTCCAGCACCTTGAGCACGCCGACGTGCGCCGCCCCCTTGGCGCCGCCACCCGCCAGCACCAGCCCGATCTTCGGGCGCTTGACGCTTTCGGCCGGGTTGCCCACAGGCGCCGGGGCGGCCTGCGCCAGCGAGGCGGCCAGAGCGAGGCACAGTAGCGTATTTCCTGCGACGGTTAGTCGGCGCAGCAGATGGGTCAGCAAATCGTTCATAGGAGTTTCCATTCGTCGTCCGGGTCAGGGCCGGTTTGGCTAATTGGTTAATTGGCTTTGGCGTCGATGCCAGGTAATCCGGCACGGATGCGTTGGGAAAAGTCGGGCGCGGTGTCGGCGGCCTGCGCCCGCGCGTTGATATGGACCTGCGATTGCAACTGTTCAAAGGACTGGCGCGTATCAAGCCGGCCGGATTCGTAAAGGTATTGTGGAACATAACCGCTCGCCAGCACTTTCCAGGAGAGCGGCACGCGGCCCGGATTGACCCGCGCATTCATCCAGATGCCCGTGGTGCAGTTATCCAGCAAGGTGTTGTAGAACTCCGGAGCGGCCTTCAGCTGATTGATGCGGTCGATGTAGGACATGAAGACACGGCGCAGATTTTCCGGCTTGCCCTGGATGCGGTAAACGTAGGTGTCTTCGGGCGGATCCTTGCGGTAATTGGTGCGCACCCGGATCACATCGCGCTCATCGGCGACGACGTAGTAGATCTCGTACTGCTTGAAAAAACCCTTCAGCGTGGAATAGCCCTCGCCGACCTCGGTACGCGTCTCGATCGACATCGCCAGATGCTTGCCGTCGGCAAAGCCGAAGCTGAGGAAGGTGTGGGCAATGGCCGGGCCCATCCAGTAAACCGCCACCAGATCGATCGATTCGAGTTGCTGCAAATCAAAGGTATGATCGTAGTACCCGGGAGTGAAGTCGGTCTCGGTACGGTAATCAAAATTGCGGATGTTGCGTACCGTCACCCGGTCGCCGTCGATTTCGGCGTACGCCAGGCGCGCGACCGGCGCATTCCACTGCCGCTCATTCGAGGGCTGGATGCCCTGCCACCAGACGACAAAAGCCAGATACAGGAGCGCGAACCCAATGAGACTGGCCACGCGCCGGCGCGCGCTGAACAGGCTCGCCAGTACCAGTAGTCCACACAGGGCAAAACATGCTCCCAGCGCAATGCGCAAGGTCTCCCCGCCGGGGCCGCTAATCCAGAGTGCGAGTGCCGCCCAAACCGTCAGGAGGGCCACGACCAAACCCGCCAGCGCCCCCAAGGCACTGCGGAAAGTTCTCTTGTGTACCGACATATTGTCCCTAGCCATCGAGCCTTGCGAACTATAGCAAACCCGCTGGACTGACTAAACGGGTAAAAAGCTGGTAACCGCAATCTAATGTTGCGGGCTGATACTGCCAAACTGATCTAGGATTGCGCGCAATTTTATTTAACCCTGTCTCCGTACATGACCAGCACCGATGCCGCTCTTGCGCTATTGATTTTCGTCGCTGCGCTGCTTTATTCCTCAGTCGGCCATGCAGGTGCATCCGGCTATCTCGCAGCGATGGCCCTGCTGGGTGTGGCGCCGGCGGTGATGAAGCCCACCGCGCTGGCACTCAACATTCTTGTCGCCATCGTCGCCTTCACGAAGTTCTATCGTTCAGGTGCATTTTCCTGGACATTGTTGTGGCCGTTTGCCGTGGCCTCGGTACCTTTCGCCTGGCTGGGCGGCTGGATCACGCTGCCGACCCATTTCTATAAACCGCTGGTCGGGGGCGTGCTGATCTACACGGCCTGGTATTCCTTTCGCTCGGCACGGCAAGCCGAGTCCGTTCCGGTCAGCGCACCGCCGATATCCTTGCGCCTGTTTGCTGGCGCAGTTCTCGGTTTCCTCTCCGGCCTCACCGGGGTGGGGGGCGGCATCTTTCTCAGCCCTTTGCTACTGGTGCTGGGCTGGGCGCCGATCAAGGTGATTTCCGGTGTTTCCGCCGCCTTCATTCTAGTCAATTCCAGCGCCGGCCTACTCGGCGTCATGCAATCGCCGGTCGTCTTGCCACCGGCTTTGCCTGGGTGGGCTGTCGCCGCCGTGGCCGGTGGCTTGATTGGTGCCGAATACGGCAGCCGTCGTCTGGGTAACCCGATGATCAAGAAATTGCTGGCTCTGGTGTTGGCGATTGCCGGAGCAAAAATGATTCTGACGGCCTGATGGCGCCGTCCCGCCAGCGCCGACTTTTCAAATGCCCGCGCGGAGCGCCCCATGAGGTGCGCAAACCTTAGGTGGTGGCGGCGACCCAGGCCGCATCGGGTTGCCAGTCGCGTACCCAATCGGCCACCGCCGCCGCCGGCAGCGGCCGCGCGATGCCGTAACCCTGGGCGATGTTGCAGCCGAGGCGCAACAGCAACACGCCGTGCTCGATGGTTTCGACCCCCTCGGCCACGACTTCGCG
>JAABQX010000046.1 GCA_011391215.1 Rhodocyclaceae bacterium | reverse complement strand
AAACCCAGCCGTAGGCATGGCCGCCGATGGTTTGATAGACGGGGCAATGGTTCATGCAGGCGCCGCAGCGGATGCAGCGCAGCATCTCGTGGAATTCCGACCCGACGACATCGGCGCGGCCGTTGTCGACGAGGATGAAATAGAGATATTCGGGGCCATCACGTTCATCCGGCTGCTTGACGCCAGTGAGCACGGAAACATAGTTGGAGATCGACTGACCCGTCGCGGAGCGCGGCAGCAGGCGCATCAATAGCGCCAGGTCTTCCAGCGTCGGGATGACCTTCTCGATGCCGGTGATGACGACATGCACGCGCGGCAGCGTTGTCACCATGCGGCCATTGCCTTCGTTGGTAACCAGCGCGACCGAGCCGGTCTCGGCGACGAGGAAGTTGCCGCCAGAAATACCCATATCGGCAGTCAGGAAGTGCGAACGTAATACCTCGCGCGCCTCGCGGGTGAGCGCCGGAATCTCGGTCTTGCGCGGCGTCTTGTGGATGGCGTGAAACAGGTCAGCCACCTCGTCGAGGCTCTTGTGAATCACCGGTGCGATGATGTGCGAGGGCGGCTCGTTGTTGTTGATCTGCAGGATGTATTCGCCTAGATCGGTCTCGACCGGCTGGATGCCGGCGGCTTCCAGCGCCAGATTGAGGCCAGCCTCTTCGGAAAGCATCGACTTCGACTTGGCGGCCTTCTTGATGTTGTGGCGGCGGCCGATCTCGACGACGTGACGGCAGATTTCGGCGCCATCCTTCGCCCACAGCACCGTGGCGCCTGTTGCCGTGGCGCTTTCCTCAAACTTTTCCAGCCACAGGTCCAGATTGTCGATAACGCGATCGCGGATCGCTTTCGCCGCTTCGCGCGTGCCCTCGAAGTCGCCCGCGTCACCCAGTTCCTTGATGGCGATGGCGCGCTTGTCGACGAACTTGCCTTTGGCCATCTTCATGTTGGCCTGTAACACCGGGTTGGCCAGTGCAGCGGCGGCGTTGGCCTTGAAGCGGCGGGCGCGAAAGTCCGTGCTCATGCTTTTTCTGTCAACACTTCAGCGATGTGCATCACCCGGGTGGTTTCATCCCCCATGCGGCGCAGTTTGCCTTCGATGTTGAGCAGGCAACCCAGGTCGCCACCGACAATGGCAGATGCGCCGGTGGCACAGGCATTCGTACATTTGCGTTCGGCGATCGCCGCCGAGATTTTACCGAACTTGACCGAGAAGGTGCCACCGAAACCGCAGCATTCTTCGGCAGCATGCATTTCCTTGAGTTCGACGGCGGGCAGTTTGGCGAGCAGGGCGCGCGGCTGATTCTTGATGCCGAGGCTGCGCAGGCCGGTGCAGGAATCATGATAGGTGATGCTGCCGGCAAACTTGCCCGGCAAAGACTCCAGCTTCGCCACATTCACCAGAAAATCGGTCAGTTCATACACGCGGCTGGCGAGCGCGACGGCGCGGGCATGCCATTCCGCATCGTCAGCAAGAATGCCGGGGTATTCGTTGCGGATCTGGTCGGCACAGGAACCGGACGGCACGATGACATATTCGTGCGCCTCGAATTCGGAGATGACTTTCTTCGCCAGCGCAGCGGCAGAGGCGCGATCGCCGCTGTTCCAGGCCGGCTGGCCACAGCAGGTTTGCGACGCCGGCACCGTCACTTCGCAGCCGGCAGCTTCGAGCAGCTCGATGGCCGCGAACCCGATACGCGGGCGCATCAGGTCGACCAGGCAGGTTACAAAAAGGGCGACGCGCATGTTACGGTTCTCTCCATCCAGGTCATCGCAACGCTTCCGTGGGCCCGTGCGGCGGGCGTGATGGATTTTGGCACACAACAGCACCCGGTGAGTGCTAGTGGCGAATTGAACAGCAGAAAAGTCGGCGCCGGCGGGACGGCGCATGACACAACCAGGGCCGGGGCCGGTTTAACTCTTGACCGTGATGGTGTTGTTCCCGGTACTGGCGACGCTCTCGATCCAGCGCTTGATGCGTTGCGCATCGCCGATGCGCGTAAGTTTACCCATGGAATCGAGCAGGACGATGATGGTCGGCTTGTTGTTGAACCAGGCCTGCATCACCAGACAGCGGCCCGCCTCGCTGATGTAGCCGGTTTTCGACAGCCCGATCGTCCAGTCGTCGTTTCTTACCAGCGCGTTGGTATTGCGGAAGGTGTGTGCGCGGCCGCCCTTCAACGCCACCTCATACTCTTCCGAGGTGGAAAATTCGCGGATCAAGGGATATTGGTGAGCGGCGCTGACCAGTTTGACGAGGTCGCGGGCACTGGAAACATTATGGGCGGTCAGCCCGGTCGGGTCGAGGAAGTGCGTTTCGGTGAGCCCCAAGCTGCGTGCCTTAGCATTCATCGCAGTAATGAAGGCTTCGCGGCCGCCGGGATAATGGCGCGAAAGCGCCGAAGCCGCACGATTCTCCGAGGACATCAGCGCCAGCCGCAGCATTTCCTCGCGCGTCAGTTGCGTGCCGACCGCCAGGCGCGAATGCGTGCCCTTCAGCATATCGACATCGGCATCGCTGATCGACAGGGTTTCGCTCATGCTCGGCTGCGCGTCGAGCGCCACCATTGCCGTCATCAGTTTGGTAATCGAGGCGATCGGCACGACGGCCTTGGCGTTCTTTTCATACAGCACATCGCCGGTGGCCTGGTCGATTATCGCGACAGCAGAGGAAGCGAGCCGGGGCGTCACACCATCATCGAGTGTAGCCGCATGGGCAAGCGCCGGCGCATAAGAGACACGGCGCATCGACTTGTCGCGGAGCGTCTTTTGGGCCACGACCGTTTTCTTTGTTGTCTTGGCCACAGGCTTGGATTTGGTGACCTTTTTACTCGCCACCGCCTTTTTCTTGGGCGTAGCGGCCGTGGCGGAGGCAATGTCCACCGCCCCGAAAGCGAAACTTGCTGCAACAAACATGGTCAGCAGTCTTTTAGGTGTCGATTTCATGGGCATGCAGTAATAAAATCCGTCAAATTTACAAGGCCAAGTTTAACAGCAGGCCAACGACTTGGCCTCCTCCTGGCACAGACAACTTAATAACGTATTTAATTCATCAAAATTAAGTGATTACAGAGGTATTTTATACCGATCTCTCAAGATGGTGGCAACTCCCTATTTGGCGTGTGTTCCTTGCGCCACTTCGACCGACAACAGCGCCGTCATGTTGATGATGCGCCGCACCGTAGCTGTCGGCGTGAGGATATGCGCGGGACGTGCCGCGCCCAGCAACAGCGGACCGACCGTCAGACCTTCGCCGGCCGAGGTTTTCAATAAATTGAAAGAAATATTGGCGGCATCCAGCGTTGGCATCACCAGCAGGTTGGCGTGACCGGAAAGATGGGCATTCGGGAAAACCTCGCGGCGGATTTCCGGATCGAGGGCGGCGTCACCATGCATCTCGCCATCCACTTCCAGTTTGGGGGCCTGTTCGCGCAACAGCGCCAGCGTCGCGCGCATTTTCTGCGCTGTTGGCGTGTCTTCGGTACCGAAGCTGGAGTGCGACACCAAGGCCACTTTGGGCGTCATGCCGAAGCGGCGCATCTCCTCTGCCGCCAGCTGGGTCATTTCGGCGAGTTGCGCGGCCGTTGGATCGTAATTGACGTAGGTGTCGCCAATGAACAGGGTGTTGTTCGGCAGAATCAGCAAATTGATGGCGTAGAAATTCTCGATGCCCGGACGCTTGCCGATTACTTCGTCAATATAGTGCAAGTGCAGGGAATGCTTGCCGAAGGTGCCGCAGAGCATGGCGTCGGCGTAGTTTTGGCGCACCAGCATGGCGCCGATCAGCGTGGTACGGCGGCGCACTTCTCTTTTAGCGTACTCCACGCTGATGCCCTTGCGGCACATGAGGTTGTAATAGTCCTGCCAGAGCTCCTTGTAGCGCGGGTCGGAATCCGGATTGACGAGCTCGAAATGCTCACCTGCGCGGATGCGCAAGCCGTAACGGGAGAGCCGCTGCTCGACGACGTCCGGCCGGCCGATCAGGATGGGGCGCGCCAGCCCTTCGTCGCAGATCGTCTGCGTCGCGCGCAGGATGCGTTCATCCTCGCCCTCGCAAAAGACAATGCGCGCCGGCTTCTTTTTCGCGGCAGCGAACACCGGTTTCATGACGAAACCCGACTGGTAGACAAATTCGTTGAGCTGCTGGCGGTAGGCGTCCATGTTGGCGATCGGACGCGTGGCGATGCCGCTGTCCATGGCCGCCTGCGCGACGGCCGGCGCCACCTTGAGAATCAGGCGCGGATCAAACGGCTTGGGGATTAGGTATTCGCGGCCGAAGCTCAGGCTGTCATCACCGTAGGCGGCGGCCACCACATCGGACTGCTCGGCATGGGCCAGCTCGGCGATGGCTTTCACCGCTGCAATCTTCATCGCCTCGTTGATCGTCGTCGCGCCGACGTCGAGCGCACCACGGAAAATGTAGGGAAAGCACAGTACGTTGTTGACCTGGTTCGGATAATCCGAACGGCCGGTGCCGATGATGATGTCCGGGCGCACCGCATGCGCATCCTCGGGCAGGATTTCCGGATCGGGATTGGCCATCGCCAGGATGATCGGGTCCCGGTCCATACCCGCCACCATCTCGGGCTTGAGCACGCCGCCGGTGGACAGGCCGAGGAAAATATCGGCTCCCGGCATCACATCAGCCAGCGTGCGTGCGTCAGTTTCCTGGGCGTAGCGCTGCTTCGATTCGTCCAGATTCTGCCGGCCGGTATGGATGACACCCTTGCTGTCGCAAACGAAAATATTCTTGCGCTCAGCGCCCAGGCTGACGATCAGGTCGAGGCAGGCAATCGCTGCCGCGCCCGCTCCGGAGCACACCAGTTTGACCTCGGTGATGTCCTTGTCGACGACCCGCAAGCCATTCAGGATGGCAGCGGAAGAGATGATCGCCGTACCGTGCTGGTCGTCATGAAAGACGGGGATGCGCATGCGTTCACGCAGCTTGCGCTCGACGATGAAACATTCGGGCGCCTTGATATCCTCGAGGTTGATGCCGCCGAAGGTCGGTTCGAGTGCGGCAATGATGTCGACCAGTTTGTCGGCATCGTTCTCGGCAATCTCGATATCGAAGACGTCGATGCCGGCGAACTTCTTGAACAAAACCCCCTTGCCTTCCATCACCGGTTTGCCGGCCAGCGGACCAATGTCGCCCAGGCCCAGCACGGCGGTGCCGTTGCTGATGACGGCGACCAGGTTGCCGCGTGACGTATAGAGCGAGGCCGTGGCGGGATCACGTTCGATTTCCTCGCAAGCGGCGGCGACACCGGGCGAATAGGCCAGCGACAGGTCGTTCTGGTTGGTCAGCGCCTTGGTCGGCGTAACGGCAATCTTGCCGGGACGAGGATAGCGGTGATATTCGAGTGCGGCACGGCGCAAGGCTTCGTCCATGGGGAATCCTCCAGCTTGGTTTTGTATTTGAGCCGCACATTTTAGGAGGCATCGGGAAAGTTGGTCCCCGAAACAAAACCATTGTTGAAACGCTTTGCTGCGCGTATGGCAGAATCTCTGCCTAATGTCTTTTGCCACGCCGTCCCGCCAGCACCGACTTTTTATGGAGAATCACCAATGAATCAACGCACCTATGACGCCGCCGCCGTGGGCGCCCCCGCTTATGTCTACCATGAAAAGCTCAAGGCCTGGGTCGCCGAAGTCGCCGCGCTGACCCAACCCGAGCGGATTTACTGGGCCGACGGCTCGCAGGAGGAATACGACCGCCTCTGTGCCGAAATGGTCACTGCCGGCACCTTCATCAAGCTGAACGAGGAAAAAAGGCCAAATTCCTATCTGGCTTTTTCCGATCCGTCGGACGTCGCGCGCGTCGAAGATCGCACTTACATTTGCTCCGCCAAACAGGAAGACGCCGGCCCCACCAACAACTGGGAAGACCCGGCGAATATGAAGGAAACGCTCAAGGGCCTGTTCGCCGGCTCGATGCGCGGCCGCACCCTGTATGTCATTCCCTTCAGCATGGGCCCGCTCGGCTCGCCCATCGCCCAGATCGGGGTGGAAATTACCGACAGCCCTTACGTCGTAGTGAATATGCGCACCATGACACGCATGGGCAAAGCCGTGTTCGACGTGCTCGGCACCGATGGTTTCTTTGTCCCCTGCCTGCATTCGGTCGGGGCACCGCTGGCTGCGGGACAAGCGGATGTGTCATGGCCGTGCAACCCGACCACCAAATACATCGTGCATTTCCCCGAAACGCGCGAGATCTGGTCTTACGGCTCCGGCTACGGCGGCAACGCCCTGCTCGGCAAGAAATGTCTTGCCCTGCGCATCGCCTCGACGATGGCGCGCGACGAAGGCTGGCTGGCCGAGCACATGCTGATCCTCGGCGTGGAAGCGCCGACCGGTGAGAAAACCTACGTTGCTGCCGCTTTCCCCTCGGCCTGCGGCAAAACCAACTTCGCCATGCTGATTCCGCCGGAGTCCTTCAACGGCTGGAAGATCACTACGGTCGGCGACGACATTGCCTGGATCAAGCCAGGCCCCGGCGGCAAGTTCTACGCCATCAACCCGGAAGCCGGCTTTTTCGGCGTTGCGCCCGGCACCTCCGAGAAGACCAACTTCAACGCGATGGCGACGCTCAAAGCCAACATCATCTACACCAACGTCGCGCTGACCGACGACGGCGATGTCTGGTGGGAGGGCATGGGCACGCCAACGCCGGCGCATGCCATCGACTGGCAAGGCAAGGACTGGACGCCTGAAGCCGGCCGCAAGGCGGCGCATCCGAATTCGCGTTTCACCGCGCCCGCCAACCAGTGCCCGTCGGTCGACGAGAACTGGGAAAGCCCGCAGGGTGTGCCGATCTCCGCCTTCATCTTCGGCGGCCGCCGCGCCACCACGGTACCGCTGGTCTATGAAGCCTTCAATTGGAGCTTCGGCGTTTACATGGCGTCCACGCTTGGTTCGGAAACCACGGCGGCGGCGTTCGGCGCACAAGGCGTAGTACGCCGTGACCCCTTCGCCATGCTGCCCTTCTGCGGCTACCACATGGGCGATTACTTCAACCACTGGCTGAAGATGGGTAAAGTCGTCGAACACACGCCGAAGATCTTCTGCGTGAACTGGTTCCGCATGGACGAGAAGGGCGAATTCATGTGGCCGGGCTTCGGCGAGAACATGCGTGTGCTCAAATGGATCGTCGACCGCGTGCAGGGTCGCCTGCCAGCACGCGAAACCGTGCTGGGCTGGATGCCGCGCTTCGAAGACATCGACTGGACGGGGCTGCCAATCGGCAAGGCCGAGTTCGAAATGCTTACGCAGATCGATGCCGATGCCTGGAAGCAGGAGCTCGCTTCGCACAAGGAATGGTTCGACAAGATGGGTGAGAAGTTACCGAAGCAACTGGCGCTCAAGCGTGATTTGTTCGAGTTGGCGCTGATCGACTAATCCCCGCTGCCGCTAGAATGAAACGGCCATCCGCAGGGGTGGCCGTTTTGTTTCGGGAGAGCACATGAAACCAGCCGCACGCATGGCCGCGATCGAACCCTTCCACGTCATGGAACTCATGGCCAGAGCGAAGGCACTCGAGGCACAGGGGCGCGATATCATCCACATGGAGGTCGGCGAGCCCGACTTTCCGACACCGCAAACCATCATCGACGCGGCGCAGCGCTTCATCGCCGGTGGGCAGGTGTTCTACACGCATGCGCTGGGCTTGCCGCAGCTACGCGAAGCGATTGCCGGCTTCTATGCCACGCGCTACGGCGTCAGCGTCGATCCGGCGCGTATCGTCGTCACTGCCGGCGCCTCGGGGGCATTGATGCTGGCGCTCGGTGCGCTGATCAGTCCGGGGGATGAATGGCTGCTGACCGACCCAGGCTACCCGTGCAACCGCCATTTTGTGCGCCTGCTGGAAGGCGTACCACGTTCGCTCGATGTCGATACGAAGACCAATTTCCAGCCCACCGTCGAAAAAGTCGGCGCTGGCTGGACGGCAAATACCAAGGGGTTAGTGGTCGCCTCGCCCAACAATCCGATCGGAACTCTCATAGAACCCGGGCAACTCGTACAACTCTGGCAAGCCGTACAGTCAAGGGGCGGCGCGTTGATCGTCGACGAGATTTATCACGGGCTAACTTACGGTACCGACGCACGCACTGCCCTGGAGGTTTCCGACGAAATCATCGTCATCAACAGTTTCTCGAAATATTTCGGCATGACCGGCTGGCGGCTGGGTTGGCTGGTGGTACCGCCGCACATGGTGCGCGATGTCGAGAAGCTGGCGCAAAACCTGTATATCGCTCCATCGACACCGGCGCAATATGCCGCCCTGGCGGCTTTTGCACCGGAAACGCTCGCCATTCTTGAAGAACGCCGCGCAGCGTTTCGCGCGCGCCGCGACCTGCTGCTGCCCGGATTGAGAAAGCTCGGCTTCCGTATCGACGCCGAACCGCAGGGCGCCTTTTACATCTATGCCGACATAGGCAAGCTGGACGAGGACAGTTTCGAGTTGGCGGGGAAGCTCATCGAACATGCCGGGGTGGCATGCACGCCGGGGCTGGATTTCGGGTCCAACGCACCCGCGCGTCACATGCGCTTTGCCTACACGGTTGCCGCTAAAAAGATCGCAGAAGGGCTGACGCGGTTGGAACGTTACTTCAGCGCGTAGTCCTTCAGCGCATAGTTCTGGCGACAGCAAAGAAAAAGGCTGGAGGCCGTATCACAGCCGCCAGCCTTGACTGATCGGAAATTCGGATCAGGACGGACGAGAGCCCGTAGGAAATGGCCAGGCAGCCGCCGGATTGAGCGACGACTTGATGCCAGGCGTTGCAGCAGTCGAGGGTGCAGTTGCCGGCTTGGCAGCAGCAGCCTTCTTCGGTGCAGCAGCTTTCTTCGCAGCCGGCTTTGCAGCAGCTTTCTTCGGTGCAGCAGCTTTCTTCGCAGCCGGCTTTGCAGCAGCCTTCTTCGGTGCAGCAGCTTTCTTCGCAGCCGGCTTTGCAGCAGCCTTCTTCGGTGCAGCAGCTTTCTTCGCTACCGGCTTTGCAGCAGCCTTCTTCGGTGCAGCAGCTTTCTTCGCTACCGGCTTTGCAGCAGCCTTCTTCGGTGCAGCAGCTTTCTTCGCTACCGGCTTTGCAGCAGCCTTCTTCGGTGCAGCAGCTTTCTTCGCTACCGGCTTTGCAGCAGCCTTCTTCGGTGCAGCAGCTTTCTTCGCTACCGGCTTTGCAGCAGCCTTCTTCGGTGCAGCAGCTTTCTTCGCTACCGGCTTTGCAGCAGCCTTCTTCGGTGCAGCAGCTTTCTTCGCTACCGGCTTTGCAGCAGCCTTCTTCGGTGCAGCAGCTTTCTTCGCTACCGGCTTTGCAGCAGCCTTCTTCGGTGCAGCAGCCTTCTTCGGTGCAGCAGCCTTCTTCGCCGCCGGCTTTGCAGCAGTTACCTTTTTCGCCGCCGCCGGTTTTTTGGCTTTCTTCTCTTCAGCCATAGTGAACCTCCATTGCATGTTTGAGGAAAGAACAAGAAACAACCCGCCTACAACAGCACGGATTATTCAGCAACACCGGCGGACCGGAATCGTTGAATTCAAAGGCTTTCATGGCGCATCCCTGTGTTTGCCGGGCACGCGCGGAAAGCTTGCGAAAGTGGGGGATCAGGCTGGCGAGGTCAGAGATGACGAGCCAAGAGCGCATTGCGGAGAAACAGGAAACAACGGCATGCAAACCGATCAGCGAACTGCTGTGGTGGGTTTTCAGCTGCGTTGTGCCTGTCTGCATGCACCTTCCTTTGTGGTTGCCTTACAGTACCGACCTACTAGATGTAGTAGGTCATCGACCATCAGGCACTAATGGTAGTAGGTCGAAAATTTCAATGCAAGATAAATTGTGTGGGGCATGCGGACTGACAGTGGCGCGTTGCAGTGAAACCACGCACTCACCACACACTCAGCGCGACATGCAGGGCGCCACGCGTGACCAATCGAAATGCGGCCCGGGGTCGGTCTTGCGGCCCGGTGCGATATCGAGATGACCGGCAATGGAGTCGACCGGAAAGTGCCGTTGCAATACCGCCAGCAAATCCACCAATGCCTGGTATTGCAGGGAAGTGAACGCCGTCAGGTCATCGCCTTCGAGTTCGATGCCCAGTGAAAAATCGTTACAGCGCTCGCGCCCTTGCCAACAGGAGGTACCGGCATGCCAGGCACGCTGCCCACAAGAAACGAACTGGCTAACCGCGCCATCCCGGCGAATAAAAAAGTGTGTCGAGACACGCTGGGCGGCGATGTTTGCAAAATACGGATGGACTTGCGGATCGAGCCGGTTGGTAAAGAGTTCTGTCACGGCATTGCCGCCGAATTCGCCCGGGGGCAGGCTGATCGCATGGATGACAATCAGCGAGATCGCCACACCGGCTGGTCGCGCATCATGATTCGGGCTGTCGATGCGTGCCACCCCCGACAGCCAGCCATCGGCACTCAGCGGCGCGACTGGATCAGTCGGGGGGGTCATTCAGTCCGAGGCGCTCCATGCGATAACGCAACGAGCGGAACGTCACGCCGAGAATGCGTGCCGCCGCCGTCCGGTTGAAGCGCGTCTTTTGCAAGGCATCGAGAATCACCGCGCGCTCCTGTTCATCCAGGAAATCCTGTAGGGGCAGTTTGCCCATGTCCGCCGTCTCGCCAGCGCCGACTTTTTGCGGTTGCTGCGGCTGCAACTGGAGGTCACCGACATCGATCACGCCCCCGCCATGCAAGGCCAATGCGCGTTCGAGGATATTTTCCAGTTCGCGCACGTTGCCCGGAAAGGCGTACTCCCGCAATGTCGCCAACGCCTGTCGCGTCATGACCGGTGGCGGCACGCCCAGGCCCACCGCGAGGCGCTTGAGAACGCGCTGCGCCAGATCGGGCACATCGGCACTGCACTCACGCAGGGCCGGCATATGGATTTCGATCACATTGATACGGAAGAACAAATCCTGGCGGAACTTGCCCGCCTCGACAAGCTCCCTGAGATTCTGGTGGGTGGCGCACATGATGCGCACGTTGACGGGCTCCTCGGCCGTTGCGCCAACCTGACGCACATGTTTTTCCTGGATGGCGCGCAGCAGCTTGACCTGCATGGCCAGCGGCAGATCGGCAACTTCATCGAGAAACAGGGTGCCACCATTGGCCGCCTGAAAGAATCCTTCGCGTTCGGCTTCCGCGCCGGTAAAGGCGCCTTTGCGATAACCGAAAAACTCGCTCTCCATGAGGTTTTCCGGAATCGCCCCGCAGTTGACGGCGACAAAAAGCTTGTCACCCCGCACGCTTTCCCGGTGGATCAGGCGGGCTGCCAGCTCCTTGCCACTCCCCGACTCGCCGGAGATATAGATCGGAGCCTCGCTGCGCGCCACCTTGCCGATCAAGGCGCGCACCTGCGCCATCGGCGCTGAACTGCCGAATAATTCGGGGCCGCGCTGCGCTGTAGTCAACGCACTTGCACTTGCGGGCAAAGCCAGGGCCGATTTCACCAGCGTGCGCAACTGCGCCAGCGAAACCGGTTTCGCCAGGTAATCGAAGGCACCCGCCTTGAATGCGGCAACGGCATTTTCGGTACTGCCATGCGCAGTGATGACCGCCACGGGCAGGCTCGGACACTGGGCTTCGATATGTCGCACCAGTTCGAGGCCATCGCCATCCGGCATGCGCATGTCCGTGAGGCACAGGCTGTATTGTTTTTCCTGCAGCCACTGGCGCGCTTCGGCAACGCTGGCTGCACAGTCGCAGGCCAGCCCCATGCGTGCCAGGGTCATGTCCAGCAACTCGCGGATATCCGCCTCGTCATCGACGACGAGCACCCGCATCTTGCCGGTCACGTCGGTACTGGTTCTGGGCTCTGGTCTTGGCATGTCAGCCCGCATGATAGGCAGAAATGGGCGCCCGGTGCATTTTCAAGCAGGATCAGGCGCGCCCCATTGGCTTCGCAGAGTTCGCGGGCGATGTAGAGTCCCAGCCCGGTGCCAGCCGCGTGCGTCGTAAAAAATGGTTCGAAGATCTGGTTGCGCTGTTGCGCATCGATACCTTTTCCATCATCGATGATGTGCAAGCCGACACGATTAGGGAAGCGGTCGAGCTCACCGACGATCCGGATCGCCCCCGCATCCGGGCCGGCATAGCGCAGCGCGTTGCTCAGCAGGTTGGAGATCACCCGATGCAAATGGCCGCGATCGAAGCAGAGTGAAAATTTATCCGGCAATTCGATGCTGATTCTGGCCGTGCTACCCGGTTCGCGCAGCGACAACTCATCCAAGACTTGCCGGAGAAAGTCGCGCACGACAATCGGTTCAGGGCTAGCACGATCGCGGCGCCCCAGCTCCATCACTTCGGCGACCAGCCGGTTGAGTCTCTGAGCATTGTCGCCGATGATGTTGATCAGGCGTTTCTCGCCCGGGCCGGGTGGCTCATCCACCAGCAATTCAGCGGCCTGGCTGATGGCGGAAAGCGGGTTGCGAATTTCATGGGCCATATTGGCCGTCAGGCGCCCCAGGGCGGCCAGCTTCACCTGTTGCGCTTCCTGTTGCAGGCGGCCGACATCCTCAAGGAAGATCAGCACATTCCCCCCCTCGCCACGCGGCAGGAAACGCGCCCGGACCGGCCGTCCGGTTTGTGGCGTTTGCATGACCATTTCGGATTCGACACCCCGGGTGAGGCGGGTTTTGAGTTCCTGGGCCAAGGCTGGCGAACAGGCTTCGAGTACCGGCGGCAAAGGAAGTGGCAACCCCAGCAATAAGGCTGCTTTGGGGTTCGATTGACGCACCCGTCCGGCAGCATCAATCACCAGCACGCCATCCTGCATGTCGCGGATGACCCGTTCGTTGATGTGCAACTGGTCGGCCAGCTCGATGCCCCGCTTGCGCGCCAGCTCCTCGTTTGTCACGACACGGCGCGCCAGCAAGCGGGCGGCGATCGCCGAGCCGAAGAAGCCGATGCTGGTCAGCCCGGTACTCAAAAATTCAGCCGCATCACCGTGATAACGGATCACTCGATAAGACTGCTCCAGCAACAGGGCGACCGTCGCCACTGCCGCATAGAACAAGACCATGCGCCCCTGCCCGACCAGCCCCGCGCCCATCAGGACCACCAGCAGCATCATCGCAATCCCGCTTTTTGAACCGCCACTGGCGAACAACAGTATCGTCAGCAGGAGAATATCGACAATAACCTGCTGGGTCAGCTGGAGGTTGAAGGCTTGCCGCCATCTGGCCAGCAGCGCCAGATTGGTAATTGCATAAGCGAAGTAAGCAACGCAGGCCCAGAGAAACAGCCTGGGATTCTGTGACCCGAGATTCAACGTGCCTTGTGAAAAAACGATGGAGGCAAGGAATACCGTTGCGACGATCAGCCGGTAGTATGAAAAATAGCGGAGGGAGCGCCAGAAAGAGTCATTCGGCAACCCGACCTCACCCGCCCATGTGGCCATTTGCCCGGGGCGCTCAGCTTGAACCAAGTTGGCGGTGCTCATCGCAGCAATAATGGCCTCCTTCACCGCCCAGCGCTTCGCCCTCGGGAATATGCAGATGGCAGTGTGCGCAGGTAACCATTTTTTCGGGGCTGACCACACCGTCACGCCCGCCATTCGACCGCGCCCGCCGGCTACCGACAACGTACCGGTAAATCAGCACCAGGACAAGTATCAGCAGGGCAACTTTTAACATGGGTTCAACCTCCGGATTGCTCCAGCCACTTCAGCAGAGTACTGAACAGCACCGGGGGATGCGACCGGTTTGCCGGAACGTCTATTCTAACGACTCAGGACGGCGACTGTGGCTGTAACAGCTCTGTGAAGAATCCTGGGGGATACTTGGGAGATTTGCAAAGCAAAATCGCCAGCGCGATGCCGGCGATTTTGCGGAGTGACCATTTAATTTTAATTGGTCGGGGTGAGAGGATTCGAACCTCCGACTCCTGCGTCCCGAACGCAGTACTCTACCAGGCTGAGCTACACCCCGAATCAAGCAGCAACAGGCAATCAGCCGCTCAATAATCCCTTGCTACTGCAAAGTCGGACAATTCTATCAGAGCATCCCGGTATTGGGTGTCAGGCAATACGCTTAATGCCTGCTTGGCCAAGGCAGCTTCATCCACCGCCACTTGCATGGCGGCATTCAGCGCTCCCGTTGATTTGACGGCCTGAATTATCGCCGTAAAGCTTTCCCGCCCCCCCTCCTCCAGCGCCATACGAACCAAATTCGCCTGCGCCGCATCGCCTTCTTTCATCACATGGATCAGTGGCAGGGTTGGCTTGCCTTCAGCGAGGTCATCACCCAGGTGCTTCCCGATTTTCCCTTCTTCGCCTGAGTAATCAAGTACATCATCGACAATCTGGAACGCCGTTCCCAGATGCATCCCAAAGCAGGCCAATCCCTCCTCCACATCGGCTGATGCGGCACCAAGGATAGCGCCCAAACGGGCGGAGGCTTCAAACAACTTAGCGGTCTTGTAGCGCACCACACGCAGATAATCTTCCACATCGACATCCGCGTTATGGCAATTCATCAATTGCAATACTTCTCCTTCGGCAATCACATTGGTTGCGTCAGCCAACACCTGCATGACGCGCATGCTGCCCACTCCCACCATCATCTGAAATGCCCTTGAATACAAAAAGTCTCCCACCAGAACACTGGCGGCGTTTCCAAAGTGGGCATTTGCGGTTTCCCTTCCGCGCCGCAATGCGGATTCGTCGACGACATCGTCATGCAGTAGGGTTGCAGTGTGGATGAATTCGACCACGGCGGCCAGTATCAGATGCTGATTTTCACGGTATGCAACTGCACCCGCTGCCAGCAGCAACAACGCCGGGCGCAATCTTTTCCCCCCTCCGGCGATGATGTGCTCGGCGACCTGGCTGACCAATGGCACATCGGAATGGAGGCGGTGACGAATGACGGCGTCGACCCCCAACAGGTCTTTCGCTATCAGGGAATGGTTGGGTAATTGGTTCAAAGCCTGGTTTCCTGCTGTCTAAGGTAGCGGTGTTGCATTACTTCGGCAGTTATCGATGATGGATCGGGTTATTGACCAAAATGATCTGGGCCAGTATCATAGCCGGTTCTTTAGTGCATTTTTTGGAGTTCAACATGTATGCGGTCATAAAAACCGGTGGTAAGCAGTATCGCGTTTCCGCTGGCGAAAAAATTAAAGTAGAACAGATACCGGCAGATGTTGGCGCTGAAATTTCCCTGGATCAAGTATTAATGGTCGGCGAAGGTGAGACGGTAAAAATCGGCTCTCCTGTGGTTTCCGGTGCGACCGTGACTGCCAAGGTGATCTCACAAGGCCGGCATCCCAAAGTGAAGATTTTCAAGATGCGGCGTCGTAAGCACTATCAAAAGCATCAAGGACACCGTCAAAACTATACCGAACTAGAAATCAGCGGCATCAACGTTTGATTCTAACCAGGAGCATCTCATGGCACACAAAAAGGCAGGCGGCAGTTCACGCAACGGTCGCGACTCGGAATCGAAGCGTCTCGGCGTCAAGCGTTATGGTGGTCAACTTATTCCGGCCGGTAGTATCATCGTTCGCCAGCGCGGTACTCAGTTCCACCCCGGCGAGAACGTTGGTATTGGCAAGGATCACACCTTGTTCGCAAAAATTACCGGTACGGTGAAGTTTCTGGTCAAAGGTGCCACACAGCGTAAGTACGTCAGCATCCTTCCTTCCGCTTAATATTGCTTGCACGGATAATCCAAGCCCTGTCCTGACGGACGGGGCTTTTTCATTTAGATCATGAAATTCTTCGACGAAGCGAGAATCTCTGTTGCTGCGGGTAATGGCGGCAACGGTGCGGTATCGTTTCGTCGCGAGAAGTATGTGCCACGCGGTGGCCCCGATGGTGGTGATGGCGGCAGGGGCGGTAATATCAGCATCTTGGCGGATAGCAACCTAAATACCCTGATTGACTATCGCTATACCAGAATTTATCGTGCTGCGCATGGAGGTAATGGACGCGGGGCTGATTGCTTTGGTAGAGGCGGGGAGGATATGACTCTTCGCGTTCCTGTGGGAACCGTGGTTAGCGACTTCTCAACGGGTGAAATTTTGGCTGATTTGAATGCAGAGGGTTCCAGTGCAGTTGTCGCGCGCGGCGGCACTGGGGGGTTAGGAAATCTCCGCTTCAAGTCAAGCGTAAATCGTGCGCCTCGCCAATCTACTCCCGGAGAGGCGGGTGAATCCCGTGAGCTCAAACTTGAACTCAAGGTTCTTGCCGATGTGGGTTTGCTAGGCTTGCCCAATGCTGGAAAATCGACATTCATTCGTGCTGTCTCTGCCGCGAGGCCCAAGGTAGCTGACTACCCGTTTACGACGCTTCAGCCTAACCTTGGGGTCGTTCGTGTGGGGGATAACCAGAGTTTCGTCATTGCCGACATACCCGGGTTGATTCGTGGCGCAGCCGAAGGTGCGGGGTTGGGCCATCGTTTCCTCAAACATTTACAGCGCACGCGGATCCTCCTTCACATCATCGACTCTGCGCCGCTTGATTCCAACTCGGATCCTGTCGCCGATGCTTGTGCGATTGTCGAAGAACTTAGAAGCTTTGATGAATCGCTTTTCCTCAAACCGCGTTGGATCGTACTTAACAAAACGGATTTGATTCCTCCCGATGAACTAGCTGATCGCATTAGTATCCTGTCCAAAGAACTGCACTCATCGGGATTGACCGGGCCTGTTTTTGCTGTATCAGCTGCAACGGGTGAGGGCTGTAACTCGCTTAGTCAAAACATCATGCAATTTTTAGAAATGCGTCCTGACGATGCGCAACGCGATTTCTGAAAGTAAGCGAATTATTGTCAAGGTTGGAAGCGCACTGGTTACCAATAATGGAACCGGACTTTGTAATGATTTTATTGTTGATTGCGTTCGTCAGATTGCTCTATTGCATCATTCAGGCCGCCAAATTATCTTGGTGTCCTCCGGGGCCATTGCTGCAGGAATGCAGCGCCTTGGCTGGACCAAACGCCCCCAAGAGATGCACTCTCTGCAAGCGGCCGCAGCTGTCGGGCAGATGGGACTTACTCAAGCGTATGAGTCAGTTTTTTCCGGTCATAACTTGAAGTCAGCGCAGATTTTACTCACCCATGATGATCTCGCCGACCGGACGCGCTATTTGAACGCTCGTACAACGATAAATACTCTCCTTGAACTCGGTGTGGTGCCAATCATCAATGAAAATGACACTGTTGTGACCGACGAGATCCGCTTTGGTGACAATGATACTCTGGGGGCTCTTGTAGCGAACCTGGTTGAATCTGAGGTTTTGATCATACTCACTGACCAGCAAGGTCTATATTCATCCGATCCACGCTTGAATCCCGAAGCTACCCTAATTAGCGAAGGTGATGCCGAAAACAAGTATTTCGAATCAATCGCTGGCGGTGCCGGAAGCGGCATCAGCAAGGGTGGAATGATTACGAAGATATTGGCGGCCCAGCGCGCAGCGCGCAGCGGGGCTCATACTCTTATTGTTGGCGGCAGGGAAACTGATGCGCTATTACGTGCCGCCTCCGGCGATGTAATTGGAACCTTTTTACAAGCCAGCAAATCACCGTTGGCTGCAAGAAAACAGTGGATGGCGGATCACTTGCGCGTTACAGGTTCCGTCATCATTGATGATGGGGCCATAGAGGCCTTGCGTAGCGGAAAAAGCCTGCTCCCCATTGGTATTCGCGAAGTAAAAGGTAACTTTGCTCGCGGCTCAGTAATTGCCTGTCTGGATTCCGGAAAAAGGGAAATTGCGCGCGGTCTTGCAAACTACCCTGACAGTGACGTAAAGAAGGTCGCAGGACATTCAAGTCAGCAGATAGAGGCTTTGCTCGGCTATATGGATGAATCCGAGGTGATTCATCGAGATAACATGGTGTTACTCTGAAGAAGCCTCCTCTCTCCTGAAGCCCCCCAGTAGAAACGCCCCTGCATCCAGACAGATGAGGGGCGTTTTGTTGTTGGGAAGTCTGGTGCTGACCTACTTTCGCGG
>JAABQX010000045.1 GCA_011391215.1 Rhodocyclaceae bacterium | reverse complement strand
CAGGCCGGTTGGGCTGGCATGGATGCCGAGCTTGTGTTCGAGGGAGATGCAATAGACATCGTTGCGTGCGCCCGGCGACCCATCCACATTCGGCAGAAATTTTGGCACGACAAATAGCGAAATCCCCTTTACCCCGGGAGGCGCAGCCGGGGTTCGGGCCAGCACGAGATGGATGATGTTCTCCGCCATGTCATGCTCGCCATAGGTAATGAAGATTTTCTGGCCGAAGATGCGAAAACTGCCGTCGGCCTGTGGTTCGGCACGACAGCGGATGGCGGCGAGGTCCGAGCCGGCCTGCGGCTCGGTGATGTTCATGGTGCCCGTCCATACGCCAGTCACCAGTTTCGGCAGATACTGCTGCTTTTGCGCGGGCGTGCCACACAGTTCCAACGCCTCGATGGCGCCGCAGGTCAGCAGGTGGCAGAGCGAGAAGGCATGGTTGGCTGACTTCCACATCTCGCGGACCGCCGCCGAGACGAGGCGCGGCAGCCCCTGGCCACCGAACTCCAGATTGCAGTCGAGGCCGTTCCAGCCATTCTCGATGAACTGCCGGTAGGCGTCACGGAAACCGGCCGGCATGGTGACCGATTTGTCCTTCCAGATCGCGCCCTCCCGATCACCGACCCGGTTGAGCGGCGCCAGCACGCCGCTGGCGAACTTGCCGGCCTCGGCGAGGATCGCATTCACGACATCGGGCACCGCCTCTTCGCAGCCTGGCAGGGTGGCAATCTGGACAAGACCGGCCAACTCCGTCAGTACAAATTGCATGTCCCGCAAGGGCGCAACATAGGTCATGAAAAGGCGAGCGTCACTTTTTCTGCCAGAGATAGCGCCGGTCGTCGAAACTGCCGACCCAGTGCGGGTAATACACGACCATCAAGGTAATGGTCGCGCCATTCAGCCAGGCTTCGGAAAACCCAAGCAGAATGTAAAAAGGAACGTACTCGGACAGCAGCAACTCGCCGGCATAGGCACCAGACAACCAGAGCATCAGGGCGGTGAGCATACCGGTGGCGACCACGGTGACAGCCGCGCCGAAAAAGGCGGCAAGAAAAATATAGACAAAAATGTGTGCCGGCAGACGACGTTCGACAAAGCGCTGGATGGCGTACGTCACAAATACCGGAAACACCACCAGCGCCAGTGCATTCAGGGCAAACGGCTGCCAGCCCTGGATGCCTTTCAGCGAGGCGTTGTACGTGACGGCCGCCAGCACCACCGACAGGCCGATCATCGCGAGCTGGCGGCCGAACATCAGCGTGAAGGCGGTGGCCCCGAGCATGTGCAGGTTCAATCCCGGCCTGATGCCGGCCTTCAGGCTCCAGACCAGCATCAGTACGACGATGCTGCCCATCCAGACGTTCATCTGTCGGCTGTCTGCCAAGCGCCGCCAGGGCGCCCAGAGCGCCGCCCAGAGCAAGAACAGGGCGTAAGGCAGGATTGCTCCGTACGCCCAGGCATTACTGAAAAGTCCATCAGGAAAGTTCATCGCTAAAGCGCCGCCGTGAGTTCCGGCACGATCTTGAACAAATCACCAACCAGCCCATAGTCGGCCACCTGGAAGATCGGCGCATCGGCATCCTTGTTGATGGCAACGATCACCTTGCTGTCGCGCATGCCCGCCAAGTGCTGGATCGCGCCCGAAATGCCGATGGCGATGTAAAGCTGCGGCGCGACAACCTTGCCGGTCTGGCCGACCTGATAGTTATTAGGTACAAAACCGGCATCCACTGCCGCACGCGAGGCGCCGAGCGCGGCGTTCAGCTTGTCGGCCAGCGGCTCCAGCAGCGCGTGGTAGTGAGCTGCCGAAACCAGCCCGCGCCCGCCGGAAACGATCACCTGCGCCGCACCCAGTTCGGGGCGCACCGACTGCGTCAGTTCGCGGTTGACCAGTTGCGTCAGGCCCAGATCGGGGCCGGCGGGGATGTTTTCCACGGTAGCGGAACCGCCCTGCCCGCAGGCATCGAAAGCCGTGGGGCGCACGGTTATGACCTTCACCGCGTCGGCGGACTGCACCGTCGCCAGCGCGTTGCCAGCATAGATCGGCCGCACAAAAATGTCGGGGGACTCGATGCCAACGATTTCAGAGATCTGCGCCACATCGAGCAGCGCGGCGACGCGCGGCAACAGGTTCTTGCCGAAACTCGTGGCTGGCGCAAGGATATACGTGTAGCCCGCCGCATTGCCGACAATCAACGCAGCGAGATTCTCGGCAGTCTGGTCGGCGTAGTGCGGTGCATCGGCAACCCTGACCTTGGACACGCCGGCAAGTGTGGCAGCGGCCTGCGCGGCGGCGGTACAACCGGTACCCGCTACCAGCAGGTGAATATCCCCGCCAATCTTCCGCGCGGCGGAAACGGTGTTGAACGTGGCCGCCCTCAGCGCAGCATGGTCGTGCTCGGCAATGACAAGAATAGCCATTCAGATCACCTTCGCTTCGTTCCTGAGTTTCGCCACGAGTTCCGCGACATCGGCCACCTTGACGCCGGTTTGGCGCCTGGGCGGTTCGACCACTTTCAAAATCGTCAGGCGCGGGGCGATATCGACACCCAAATCATTCGGTCTTAGCACATCCAGCGGCTTTTTCTTCGCCTTGATGATATTCGGCAGCGAGGCGTAGCGCGGTTCGTTGAGGCGCAGGTCGGTCGTCACCACTGCCGGCATCGTCATCGACAGGGTTTCGAGCCCCCCGTCGATTTCGCGCGTCACCTCGGCGCGGCCAGCGACGATCACCACCTTGGATGCGAACGTCGCCTGCGGCCAGCCCAGCAGCGCGGCGAGCATCTGTCCGGTCTGGTTGGCGTCGTCGTCGATGGCCTGCTTGCCAAGGATCACCAGCCCCGGTTGCTCCCGTTCACAAACCGCCATGAGCAACTTGGCAACGGCGAGAGCTTGCAAAACTTCCGCCTGCGCGGCATCCGTCTCAACCAGAATTGCCCGATCCGCACCCAGCGCCATGGCGGTGCGCAACTGCTCCTGACATTGGGTAGCACCACAGGAAATCGCGATCACTTCAGTGGCAATGCCTGCCTCCTTGAGCCGCACCGCCTCCTCCACCGCAATCTCGTCGAACGGATTCAGCGCCATCTTCACACCCGCCAGCTCAACGCCGCTCTGGTCGGCCCTCACCCGCACCCTGACGTTGTAATCGACGACCCGTTTAACGGGGACCAGCACTTTCATTTACAAGTACCTCGAATTTTTCCCGAGAATCGTGCATGCCGTCCCGCCAGCGCCGACTTTCAGACTCCCTTGCAAGCGACTGCAACCTGCGGCCGCTCGCGCGCCACATCGCCCAGCCATTGCGCCAACTCATCCGCCAGCGCTTGTGCCGCCAGACGCGTTGCCACGACACTGCCCCGTGCATCGGCGGTCGGTGCGGACTTTTCGATCTTGAAGGCACGTTTGGCGAATGGCGCATCGCCTTGCAGTGACAATAAAGTTGCACGCACCTCGAGGAGGACCTTGCTGCTCAGCGGCGTATCGAAGCGCTGCTCGAGTTCATCCAGCGCCAGCCGCAGGCGACAACCGGAGCCGCTGAAATCGGGCTGGCCAAAGAGGATGCGCTGCTGCAGGGCGCGCTCGAGCAATTCTGCAGGGGCCGCAACCCAGCGGCTTTCCGTGTAGGCGCGCCGCCGCAAATCGTCGGCGTAGGCCAGGCGATAGAGTTGCACGGGGGATTCCAGCCAGCTGCTCGCTTTCACATTGACAGCGGCGATGGGGAAACCGGGCGATGTCCAGGTGAGGGAATGGCTGCCCAAATCATAACTGGCAATCTCGTCCTGGCGCGGCGGGGTGCCAACACAGGCTGTCAGCAGGAAAGCACTCAGTATCAAAATGATTTTGCGCATGGGCCTACTCCATCCGGGCGGGAGCAATGGGGTTTGTGGGAGTGACAAAGCCGGTTTCGCCGGGGCCCGGCTTGGCCGGCGCGGCACCGAACAACATGGCTTGCGGGGCTTCGTTGAGGGTATCGAGCAGCCGGTCGAGCCGGCGCGTGGCGGCCGCAACCTCGGTCATCAGCGCATCCACGCGTGGCAGGGTCTCGGCACTAAGATGATCGCTGACGCCGCCGGCGCTGGCCGCCAGCCGGTCGAAGCGTTGTGCCAGCTTGTTCATGTTGGCCACCAGCACACGCGCCTCGGCGGTCAGCGGAGCAGCCTCGCCGGCGGTTTTTTCGAGATGGGCCAGCAAGCCCTGCAGGCGGGCGAGATTGGTTTCGGACAAGGCGGAACGCAGGGAGGCCATCAACTTGGGAACATCTTTAAGGCCTTCGGAAGCGGTCGCCAGATTATCGAGGGTGCGGGCAATATTTTGCGTATTGCGTTCGTCGAGCAGGCGGTTGAGACGGGCACTGAGTTCAGCCACCTGGGTGGCGATGTCACCGGCCTTTTCCCCCAGGATGTCGAATAGACCCGGTTGAATCTTCAGTCGCGGCGGGGTGGTGCCGTCAGTGTTGAGCGGCTGGCCCGTTTCGCCCGGCTTGCTGCCCTCCTCCAGCATTACGTAGGCGAGGCCGGTAATGCCCTGATAGTTGAGCTTGGCGGTCGTTTTGTTGGTGAGCTGGTATTTGCGCCCCAGCGTGATCTCGACGAGCAGCAGCCCGGGGTCGGTTTCGTCCGGCGCGATGCCGATCACCTTGCCGGCGCGGATGCCGCGATAGCGCACCTGGGCTTCGAGATTGAGGCCGGTGACGCTGCCGCGCGTTTCGAGGATGTAGGTGTTGGTCAGTTCGCGCGAACCGCCCAGCCACCAGAGCGCCAGCGCGGTCGCCAGGAAGAAAATGAGAGTGAACAGACCCGCTATCAGGGCGTGGGAGCGATTTTCCATGGTCAGGGCTCAATGGGCATGGGCAAGGGCGCGCTGGCCGCGCTCGGAATGGAAGAAGTTGCGGATGAAAGGATGATCGAGGCGCATGATCGCATCGATCGTGTCGTAGGCGAGGATGTGTTGTTCGGCCAGCACGGCGACGCGCGTCGCCAGTGCGGCGAGGGTATCGAGGTCGTGCGTGACGAGTACGACGGTCAGGCCGAGTTCCTCGCCCAGCATGCGCGTCAGGCGCACGAAGCTGTCGGAACGGTCCGGATCGAGGCCGGCGGTCGGTTCATCAAGCAGCAGCAGTTCCGGTTCCAGCGCTAGGGCGCGCGCCAGCGCGACACGCTTGACCATGCCGCCGGAAAGCTCGGCCGGCATCAACAAAGCGTGACGCGGCAAGAGTTCGACCATTTCCAGCTTGAGCATGACCAGATCGTGAATCGTCTCGGGATCGAAGCATTTAAGTTCGCGCAAGGGAAAGGCAATGTTGTCAAAAACGTTGAACGCGGAAAACAGCGCGCCGTGCTGGAACAGCACGCCAAAACGCCGCCGCAAGGCCCGTTCGCGCTGCACCCCGCCGCCAAACAGGGGCTCATCGAACATGCGAATCTCGCCTTGCGTGGGCAGCAGGAGTCCGATCATCTGGCGCAACAGGGTTGTCTTGCCACTGCCGGACCCCCCCACCAGCGCCACCATCTCACCCGCCACGATTTCAAGATTGAGGTTGCGATGAATCCAGGTCTCGCCGAAGCGCGTCGCCAAATCACGGACGGAGATAATCGGAGCATTCATCATGCCCCCGCCGGGCCGCCCCAAGGAGGCATGCACCCCCCTGTGGGGGGCAGAGAGCCGGGTTTGCGAGCGTGGGGGGGCATTATTTTGGCAAACCGATGCCACGCGTGGCGATGGCGAACACCGAATCGAGCAGGATCACCACGGTAATCGCTGAAACCACCGAGGCGGTCGTGTTGGCTGAAAGACTCTCAGTATTCGGCTCAACCCGCAGCCCGAAATGGCAGGCGACGAGGGCGATGGCGATGCCGAACACCACGCCCTTGACCAGGCCGATCCACAAGTTGGCCACCGGTACGGCTTTCGGCAGCGCCTCGAAGAAATAGCCGTAGCTAATATCGAGCTGCAATTGCGCCGAGACCATGCCGCCGACCAGCGCGATCGCCGTGGTCCACAGCACCAGCAGCGGCATCGCCACCCCCAGCGCCACCACCTTGGGGAAAACCAGCCGCAGGCTGCGGGGGATGCCCATCGTGGACAGCGCATCTATTTCCTCGGTAACACGCATCACGCCGAGCTGTGCCGTCATCGCCGAACCGGAACGTCCGGCCACCAGGATGGCCACCAGCACCGGCCCGAGCTCGCGGATAATGCCGAGGCCGAGAATATTCACGATGAAAATGTCGGCACCGAACTGCCGCAGTTGCAATGAAGACAAATACGACAGCACCACGCCGATCAGAAAACCCACCAGCGCAGTCACCGGCATCGCCAGCACACCGCTTTTGTAGATGTTGGCGGAAATCTCGCGTTTCGGCAGGTCGGCCGGATGGCGCAGCAGGTGCATGACATCGAGCACCAGTTGTCCCAGCAGGGCGATAAAGGCTTTTACGTGGCGCACGATACCCAGCGTGAGCGAACCCAGAGCGATCAGGCTTTCGAAGGGCGAACGCGGCACGGTCACCGCCGGCGGCTCGCGATCGGTGGTAGCGATGCGTTCGAAGATACGCAGGTGTTCGGGGCGAATCAGCAAAACTTCCGGGTATTTGCGTCCCCAGGCACGCCAGAGCAGGAGAGCGCCGGAGGAATCCAGCGCCTCGATCGCCATGCAGTTCCAGCTGGCCTTGCCATCAGCCTCGAGCAAACGAGTCTGCCAGTCCGGCCCGAACTTTTTCAAGTCCCCCAGCGAACGCAGGGTCCAGCGCCCGCTCAGGGTCAGTTCGAGCTCACTGGCCGCATTACGCGCTGCGAAGATTTCCGCCCCGGCCATGGGCATCAGGCAGCCGACGGCTCAGCCACGCGCACCTTCACTGCGCGGCGGGCGCCGGCTACGCAACTTGTATTCAATGCCGACATTCGCCCACTGCTGGGTTTCCTCGGCGAGGACAGCGGCGGTCAGCGGTGCATTATCGAGCCAGTCCCGGTCGATCTGCATCTGGAAGCCATTTTCCGTTGCACTGATGAGGATTTCCGGCAACGGCGCATCGTCGCGTGCCCGGTGCAGCAACGCCGCCAGCCGCAGACAGAAGATCAACAACCACTCGGGTGCCACGCGGGTCAGTGGCTGCACGCGTTCGAGCTTGCCACGATGAGCGAGTACCAGCCGTGCCAGCAAGGCCTGGTCGCGCCGCGAAAAGCCCGGCATGTCAGCATTTGTCAGGATATAGGCGCTGTGTTTGTGGAAACTCGAATGGGCAATTGAAATGCCGATTTCGTGAAGGCGTGCCGCCCAGGCCAGAAACTGCGCGGCGACCGATTCCTCGACGGGATCATCTGGCCGCAGTTGCTGGAAAAACTCCAGCGCCAGCACGCTGACGCGCAGCGCCTGGCGCCGGTCGACCTCGTAACGCTGCATGAAGCGGCTGACCGTCGCCTCGCGCAGATCTTCATGGTGGTAGCGCCCGATCAGGTCATACAGCACGCCCAGGCGCAATGCACCTTCGGAAAAGGTCATGCGCTCGAGGCCGAATTCCTTGAAGACGGCCGACATGATGGCCACGCCGCCCGCGATCACCGGTACGCGATCGGGGCGCATACCCTGCAGCCCAGCGTTGGCCGGATCGCCCGCCAGGACCAGGCGGGTGCGCAAACGTTCCAGCCCGTCGCGCGTAATGCTGCCGTCGGCAAAGCGATTCAATTCGAGGATGTCGCGGATCGCCTTGGCAGTGCCGGAAGATCCGACGGCCTCTTGCCAGCCGGTCTCGTGGTAAGCCTGCGTGATGGTCTGCAGTTCGCGCCGCGCGGCTAGTTCGGCATCCTTCATGCTGCGCTTGCTGACACGGCCGTCGGGGAAAAAACGCAGGCTGAAGCTCACGCAACCCATGTAAAGCGATTCGAGACGGATCGGTTCGATGTTCTGGCCGATGATGAATTCTGTCGAGCCGCCACCGATATCGACCACCAGATGGCGGATGCGCGGATTGGGCAGGGTATGGGCCACGCCTAGGTAGATCAGGCGCGCTTCCTCGCGGCCGGCGATGATTTCGATGGGAAACCCGAGCGCCGCCTCGGCCTGCACCAGAAACTGGGGGCCGTTCTTGGCGACACGCAAGGTGTTGGTCGCCACCGCGCGCACCGCATCCGGGGCGAAATCGCGCAGGCGCTCGCCAAAACGCGACAGGGCATCCAGCGCCCGCTGCTGCGAGGCGGCATCGAGAGTCTTGTCGGAGGTCAGGCCGGCAGCCAGCCGCACGGTCTCCTTCAACCCATCGAGGGGATAGATCTGGTTGCCAACGATCCGCCCGACTTGCAGGCGGAAACTGTTGGAACCCATATCGACAGCGGCGACGTGTTCGTGAACCACGATGAGGTGCATTCAGAATTGGCGGTGGCTGATTCTAGCGCAGGGCGGAAAAGTCGGCGCTGGCAAGACGGCATTCCAGTGTCGCGGCATTCCAGGAACGTCCGGCACAATGACGTGTCATACTGACGTAACTTGACTGCATCATCATTGAAAAATTTTGCGCCCCGAGCCACGACCATGACCATCCTTTCCGCCCCGCACGAATTTCCCGCCGACCACTTCCTCAACCGCGAATTCTCGCTGCTCGCTTTCAACCGCCGCGTGCTGGCTCAGGCCGCCGACGATCGTGTACCCCTGCTGGAGCGCCTGCGTTTTCTCTGCATCGTCTCCTCCAACCTCGACGAGTTCTTCGAAATCCGCGTCGCCGGCATCAAGGAGCAGATCAAGCTGCGCAGCCACGCCACTGGTGCCGACCGGCTCGGCGCACAGGAGGTCTTCCGGCGCGTTATTCGTGAAGCGCACGACCTGATCGAAGATCAGTACAAACTGCTCAACGACGTCATCCTGCCGGCATTGCGCAAAGAAGGCATCGTCTTCTACAAGCGTTCCGAATGGACCGAAGCTCAGGAAGCCTGGATTCACGACTACTTCCGTCGCGAAGTCATCCCCGTGTTGACACCAATCGGGCTTGACCCGGCCCACCCCTTCCCGCGCGTGCTCAACAAGAGCCTGAACTTCGCCGTAGAACTCGAAGGCAAGGACGCCTTCGGCCGCAACTCCGGGGCCGCCATCGTCCAGGCACCGCGCGCCCTGCCGCGGGTGATCAAGCTGCCGCGCGAACTGACGAATGTCGATCACGGCTTCGTCTTCCTGTCTTCAATCCTGCACCGCCACGTCGGCGACCTGTTTTCCGGCATGACGGTACTGGGCTGCTACCAGTTTCGCGTCACACGCAACTCCGACCTGTTCGTCGATGACGAGGAAGTGAAGAACCTGCGTACCGCCCTGCAGGGCGAACTGCCGCAGCGCCATTTCGGCGACGGCGTGCGCCTCGAGGTGGCCGACAACTGCTCCGTGGTGATGACCGACTTCCTGCTGCAACAATTCGGCCTCGGCCGCGACGACCTCTACCAGGTACCGGGCATCGTCAATCTGGTGCGCCTGATGTCGGTACCCGACCAGGTCGAGCGCCCCGACCTCAAGTTCCCCAGCTTCCAGCCCGGTCTGCCCAAGCAGCTCACCGGTCGCTACGACATGTTCGATAGCATCAAGAAGGGCGACATCCTGCTACACCACCCCTTCCAGTCCTTCACGCCAGTCATTGAATTTCTCAAGCAGGCGTCCGAAGACCCTAATGTAGTCGCCATCAAGATGACGGTGTATCGTACCGGTACCGATTCGGTGCTGATGGAACATCTGCTGCGCGCCGCGCAAAAGGGCAAGGAAGTCACCGTCGTCGTCGAACTCATGGCGCGCTTCGATGAAGAGGCCAACCTGTCAATCGCCGCCCGGCTCGAAGAAGTCGGCGCCCATGTCGTGTATGGCGTGTTCGGCTACAAGACGCACGCCAAACTGATGCTGGTCCTGCGCCGCGAGGAACACGGCTACCGCCGCTACGTGCATCTCGGCACGGGCAACTACCACCCGCGCACCACGCGCTTCTATACCGACTTCGGCCTCCTGACTTGCAACGACGAGATCACCGACGACGTCAATGAAGTCTTCAAGCAGCTCACCGGCCTGGGCAAGGCCAGCGCGCTCAAGCACCTGTGGCAGGCACCCTTCTCCCTGCACTCCAACATGATGGAGGCCATCCGTACCGAAACCGAAATCGCGCGCGCCGGCCGCAAGACGCACATTATCGCCAAGATGAACTCGCTGCTCGAACCCGAGATCATCGAAGCGCTTTACGAAGCCAGCCAGGCCGGGGTGAATGTCGACTTGATCGTGCGCGGCGTCTGCTGCCTGCGCCCGGGCGTCCCCGGGCTATCGGAAAACATCCGCGTGCGTTCGGTGATCGGCCGCTTCCTCGAACACCACCGTATCTACTACTTCCACTCGGATGGCGCCGAAAAGCTCTACCTCGCCAGCGCCGACTGGATGGAGCGCAACTTCTTCCGCCGCATAGAAGTCTGCTTCCCCGTGCTCGAACCCAAGCTCAAGCGTCGCGTCATCAAGGAAGGTCTGCGCAGCTATCTGGCCGACAACTGCCAAGCCTGGGACATGGATGATGCAGGCCAATACCGCATGAAACCAACGCGCCGCGTGCGCACCTGCGCGCAGGATTTACTGCTGGGCGAACTCGCGGAGGAATAACAAAGCCGGCACGGCATAGACGAAGCCAAGCGCACATTGGTCAGCTGCGGCCGTATTTATCCTCATAGCGCACGATATCGTCTTCGCCGACATAGTCGCCGGTCTGTACCTCGATCATCACGCAGTCAATCACGCCGGGATTGGCCAGCCGATGCGCAGTACCTGCCGGGATGTAGGTGGATTCGTCGGTGCGGACAAAGATTTCCTGTGCGCCATTGACGACATGCGCCATGCCTGAGACGACCACCCAGTGCTCGCTGCGATGGTGGTGCATCTGCAATGATAGGCTGGCGCCGGGCTTGACGACGATCCGCTTGATCTTGAAGCGCTCGCCCTCCTCCAGCACCGTATAGTTGCCCCAGGGGCGATGCACGGTGCGGTGGTGACGCACGCTGTCGTGGGCGACCAGCTTCAGCTTTTGTACCACGGCCTTGACGTCCTGGGCGCGCGACCGGTCGGCCACCAGCAGGGCATCAGCCGTATCGATGATCAGCAGGTTCTCCACGCCCACGGCAGCGACCACGCGCCCCTCCCCCTGGACGTAACAGTTTGCCGTATCAACCATCACGGCATCCCCGTTGATACGGTTACCGCGGCTGTCGGCGGCGGTCAGCTCAGCCAGGGCATTCCAGGAACCGATGTCGCTCCAGTCGAAAGCTGCCGGCACGACGGCAACCTTGTCCGCCTTCTCCATCACCGCATAGTCGATGGAAATATCGGGGACATGCTTGAAGAATTCAGAAGCCAGCACCGACGGCAGCTGGGTGAAATCGGTAGCCGCCAGGGTTGCTTCGACGGCTGTCAGCAACGCCGGTGCATGGGTGCGCAAGGCAGCCAGGAAGGATCCGGCGGTGAAACAGAACATGCCGGAGTTCCAGGTGAAATTGCCTGCGGCCAGATATGCGGCAGCCTTGTCCTGGGTGGGTTTTTCGACAAAGCGCGTCACCTTGTAGCCACCGTCACCCAAGGCATCACCAGCCTCGATGTAACCGAAGCCGGTTTCGGGCGCCGTCGGTTTGATGCCAAACGTGACCAGCCACCCTGCGGCCGCCAGTGCGCAGGCCCGGGCAACGGCGGCGGCGAAGCCGTCTTGGTCGCTGATCAGGTGATCAGCCGGCAGGACCAGCAACGTCACATCTGGCCCAAAGCCCTCTGCCAGCCGCAATGCCGCAGCGGCAATTGCCGGCGCGGTGTTGCGGCCAAACGGCTCGAGCAGGTATTCGAGCACGGGCAAAGGCCGATCCAGATCGAATTCGTCGCGGGTCAGGAAATAATGATCGCGATTGGTGACCGTCAGCACTTCCGTCACATCCGGCAGGGCCGCTGCACGCAACAGCGCCTTGACCAGCAGGCTCTCACCGTCCGGTAACTTGATGAAGGGCTTGGGCAGAGCCTCGCGGGAAACCGGCCACAAACGCGTGCCGGCACCGCCGGACAGGATGACGGGGATGAATGGATTCATGAGGGAGAATTTAGCATAGCGCCAGAATGCTCGCTGGGCACCCCGATGGCGGCAACATCAAGCACCCCCGGATGGGAGGAAACGACTTCCTCCACCTCGTTCGGATAGACGTTGAACCCGGAAACCATGATCACATCCTTCTTGCGATCCACCAGGAAGACGAAGCCCTTTGCGTCCACGTAGCCGATGTCACCGGTACACAGGAATCCATCGGACATAAAGACGTTCGCCGTTTCTGCAGGCATTTGCCAGTAGCCGAGGGTAACCTGGGGTCCGCACACACAGACCTCACCGGTCTGGCCGCAAGCAAGTTCATGACCATCATCGTCACGAATCGAAAGTTTGGTCGAAGGTACCGGCAAGCCGACCGCACCGTTGAAAGCCTGCTGATTGATGGGGTTGATGGAAACCGCCGGCGAGGTCTCTGTGAGGCCATAGGCCTGGATCAGGGTGCAACCGGTCATCTGCTTCCAGCGCTCGGCCACCGACTGCTGGACGGCCATGCCGCCGGCAAGCGGTGATCTTGACCCCGGAAAAATCAAGCTTCGCGAAATCCGGATGGTGGAGCAACGCGTTAAACAGGGCATTTACGCCGGTAATCGCGGTGAAGTGATGGCGCTTGAGTTCCTTGATGAAACCGGGAATATCGCGCGGGTTGGCGATCAGCAGATTTCTGGCGCCATTGCGCAAAAAGGTCAGACAGTTCGCGGTCATGGCGAAGATGTGATACAGCGGCAGGGCAGTCACGATAAGTTCCTCACCTTCGCGCACCCGGCTGCGAATCCAGGCAGAAGCCTGCATGACGTTGCCGACGATGTTGCCGTGGCTCAACATGGCCGCCTTTGCCACCCCGGTGGCCCCCCCGTGTATTGCAGGAAGGCCAGGTCTCGAAGTCCAAGCACTGGTGGCTTGAAGCCGTGGCGCCGCCCCGCCGCCAGCGCGGCCGACAACTTGATGGCATGGGGAATATGCCAGGGAGGCATCAGTTTGTTCATCCGCCGCACCACGAAGTTCACTAGAGCGCCCTTGCAGATGCCGAGCATCTCGGCCATGGTCGTGACAATCACATGGCGCACTGCCGTATGCGGCAGTACCGGTTCCAAGGTACGGGCGAAGTTCTCCACCACCACGATGACCTCGGCCCCGGAATCCTTGATCTGGTGTTCCAGTTCACGCGGTGTATAGAGGGGATTGCAGTTGACCACCACGCAACCGGCACGCAGCGTGCCAAACAGGCAGACGGGATATTGCAGGAGGTTAGGCATCAGGGCGACACGGCTACCCTTCTGCAGAGGCCCAGGCTTTGCAACCAGCCGGAAAATTCGGTAGCCAGCCGGTCCAGTTCATCTTAGCGCATGGCGCATGCCCATGCTCAGGAAGGCCACCTTGTCGGTATAGCGCCGACAGGCCCGCTCGATCAATTCAGCTAGGGAATTGCCCGATTTTCGCAGGAACGCCATCAGGGTAACTTTGTAGCCAGATTTTTCCATGCGTCATCTCCTCAATCACCCTTCAACTCCGAGTGAGTGCCGCAATTTGAGGACGCAATATATCTACGCCGACATGAATAAGCCCGCAATTGAACTGCCTAGCTTATTGGCGCAATGTCGTCTCATCAGATGACAACAGCCGCATGCTGACTACCCGAATGACGAAGGGCAGCAGTGCGGCGATGGCCCAACCCACCACCACCCAGAGGAGGGATGCATTGAAGACCAGCCAGGTGAGAACCCACAGACACACCAGCGCAATCACGACCAATACCCCCGTGATCAGCACAGAATCCGGTTGCTCCTGAACCAAATGTGTCATTTGGAACCTCCTCACTCCACTACGCCTGGAACTCGTCTCGCTTCCTGTTGTAGGAATTTACGACAAATCTATTCCATTGGTAATAGCTGTAGGTCAATATTTCCCCATCAATTCAGGATTTAATGCGCCGAGAGATAAGCCTTGGGTCGGCCACTGCTCCTCTAGCCAGCGGAGCACTACCTGCGCCAAAAGTCCGAGCCACTCGTGCAGCGCATACCAACTGGCGTAGGCTGCGGTCGCGCCGGGCAAGTAATCAAAAAACTCCTCGCCGGTGCTTTTGTCTGTTAAGAATGCGGTCGGCGCAGCTATCACCTCGAACCGCCGGTGGCACGCTCAACAACAAGGCCAGCAAAAGCCCGCCCCAAGACAGCCCACGCCCGAGGCGGGGATAATTGCGCAGCAATAGCAGCCCGGCCGCAATCCAAAGCAAGGGCAGCAAGGGCGGTAACACTAAAGCCGACAGAAGTTTTTTCAGCAGAAATGTTAGCGACATCGACACAGCAATCCGGCATGCGAGAATAATGTTCATTATCCATGCATTGCACGCAAGCACTCCTTTCGCATCTGTGGTCAAAGAGTTGATCGTGTGATAAGCGCGGGCATGCCATTCGTATTTTCGATTGTTCGCTCAGACAAAACTATTTTAGAATCAAACTGTTTAGATTGAGTTACTCGACCTCAACGCACAAATAACCGGTATAGCGCACCGCTCTACATGCCACGATCACTTCCCCTAGCACCAGACATTGTCACCGCCATCGAATCCGCCGCGATCCCGCCGGTGCCGCAGGTCTTGTTGCGCCTGCTCGAAGCGGTCGAGAACGACGGCACCTCCGCGGAAACCCTTGCCGACCTGATCACCCGCGACCCCGCCATCGCCGCACGCGTGTTGACCGCCGCGAATTCCGCAGCCTTCCGGCGGGGAAGGGAATTCGCGCGCATGAAGGACTGTGTACAGGTGCTGGGAACGCGCATCATCCGCACGATCACTACCTGTCTTGCGGTACAGCAAACCTTCGACCCGCTGTCCCGGAGCATGCAGGTCGACCTTTCGGGATTCTGGCATCACTCCCTGTCCGTCGCTGAAGCTGCCCGTGCCCTGGCCATCGAGACGCGCGCCGCCACCAGCGAGGAAGCCTACCTGGGCGGACTGCTGCATGACCTGGGGGAACTTCTGTTGCTGGCAGGTCTGCCCGAGTATGCCGAAGTCCTGGCCATGTGCCCCGATGAAGCCAGCCTGCCGCAACTCGAACAGTTGCTGTTCGGTAGCGAACATGCCGCGACTGGGGCCTGGCTGGTCGATCAGTGGCATCTCAATTCCACGCTGGCCGATGCGATTCTCTTTCATCACTGCGACGAGACCGAGATCGCCACGGCCGATCCCCTTTCCCGACTACTCTGGGTTGCGCACTACTGGATCAGTGCCGGCGAGCTCCCGCCCACCACGGCAACGCTGCTCGGGCTGAATCCTGACGATCTGCTGGAATCACTGACCAAGGCGCAGGAACGTGTCGAGCAAATTGCCATGGCACTCGGTATCGGTGCGGCGCCGGACAGCCAAGCGCCACCCTCGGCGCTACCTGTCGTCGCGGCACACGGCCTGCCTGCCGCGCCAGAATCCGCTGTTGCCGCCGTGGTGCGCGATCTTGCGTTGATGCGCCCCCTGCAAAGCTCGCTCTTCGAACTGGAGACCGACGTCGAGATTCTGTTGTCCTTGCGCGAATCGGCACGCATCCTGTTCGGGCTCAACCGCCTGGTCTTCCTTGAGTACGATCCTGCCAACAACTGCCTGCGTGGTGCCAGGAACGGCAACCAGCCTGCGTTATTGCGCCAACTCATCATCCCGCTCGACCCTGCCCGCAGTCTTGCGGCCAGGGCCATCCAGCTTGAACAGCCCTGTGCATCTTTCGAACAGACCGAAACCACGACCCTGACACTGGGTGATGTCCAGTTGATACGGGGACTCGATGCCGAAGGCCTGCTTTGCGTACCCATGCGCACCAACAAGGGCCAGGGGCTGGATGGGCTCGTCGGCGTCATCGCGATCGGACTTTCCACAAGCCAGTATGCTCGCGTCAGCAAGCGCGTGACCTGGCTGGTCAATTTTGCACGCCTCGCAGCGACCACCATCATCGCCTGGCGGGAATCCAGGCAACATTGCGACAGCATTGCCGCCAACGTCGCCGGCCGCTTTGAACAACAAGCCCGGCGCGTCGCGCATGAGGCCGGCAATCCCCTAGGCATCATCAAGAATTACCTGACCCTGATCGAGCGCAAGCTGCCCGATGGCAGCCCGGTCCTCGCGGAGCTGGCGATTCTTGGCGAAGAAATCGACCGCGTCTCAAGAATCGTCGAAAGCATGGGTACGCCGCCGTCTGCTGCGGCGCAGACCGATCTGAACGCCCTGGTTCGCGAGATGCTGAATCTCTATGACAAGGCATTGCTGGCGCCACGCGGGATCAGCGTCGAACTCAACCTCGCCGCCGCTTCGATCAGTTTCGCCAGCAACGCGGATGCGATCAAGCAGGTTCTGTTGAACCTCTTCAAGAACGCGGCCAATGCAATGCAGGATGGCGGAAAACTCGCCGTCGCGACTGCCGCTGAGGTCTTCGAGGGTGGGCGACGCTTTGCCGAACTGCGCGTCGCGGACAATGGCCCCGGTTTGCCCCCCGACGTCCGGCAACGGCTCGGGCACCACCCCGGCGAGCAGCCGGCCGGGCGCAATGGCATCGGCCTCAGTATCGTTGCGAATCTGGTGGCAGACTTCGATGGCAAGCTGATCTGCACCACACAAGCGGGCGCAGGTACATCGTTTTCCGTCCTGATTCCCACCGACACATCCAATACTTCACTGGAAATCCGATGAGCAACCCAATTGTCGGCTGGCAACACACTGCCTCCCTGCCCCACCCGGAGTCGGAACGCCTGATGATCATTGAGGACGAACCGCGCATGCGGGAAAGCTCCGCCCAGCTGCTGGCCCGCGAGAATCGCGAGATCATCACCTGTGAAAGCGGCGCCGAAGCTCTCGCCCGGCTTGCGGAACACGATGTCGATGTCGTGCTGCTCGACCTCAACCTGCCGGACATGAACGGCATCGAGGTCCTGAACCAGCTCCGCAAAATACCTTCCTCCGCCGTAGTGATCGTCGTCAGCGCCGACAACCAGATCAATTCGGCGATTCAGGCACTGCGGCACGGCGCCTACGAATTTGTGCGCAAGCCCTACCAGCCGGAGCAACTTGAGCGCACGGTGGACAATGCGCTGCAACGGCGCCGGCTGGAGCTCAGCCATGCCGTGATGACCTCTCGCCTCGAACAGTCGGAACAGCTGCACCGCTTCCTTGTCGAGCAGTCACCGGACATCATCTATATGCTGGATGAGGAGGGGCGCTTCCTGTTCATCAGCGGGCGGATTGAAACCCTGCTGGGCTTTTCGCGCAAGGAACTGATCGGTGAGCACTTCTCTGTATTGATCCACGATGAGGATCGCGAAGAGGCGCAGTTTGCCTTCGGCGAACGGCGCACCGGCGAGCGTGCCAGCAACAACGTCGAAATTCGCCTGCGGCGTAACGACGACAGCGGCTACCTGCATTTCGATAATCGCCTCATCGTTACCATGCTGAGCGCAACCGGCCTCTATGAAGACCCGGAGAACAAGGGACAACAGCGCTTTGTCGGCACCTACGGGGTGGCGCGCGACATCACCGAGCACAAGCGGGCCGAGGAAGTCATCAGCTTCCACGCCTATCACGATCACCTGACCGGCCTGCCGAACCGCACCCTGTTCCGCGACCGGCTCGATATCGCGATCCGCCAGGCCAAGCGCAGGGAGCTTCAGGTCGGTGTCATATTTGTCGATCTCGATCGTTTCAAGCTGGTCAACGACACCTATGGGCACGCCGTGGGCGACCGCCTGCTGAAAAACTTCACGGAAAGATTGTCAGGCATTCTCCGGGCCGGCGACACCTTGGCACGCCAGGGAGGCGATGAGTTCACCATTGTCCTGCCCGACCTGGTGCGCCCCGAGGATGCTGCCCTGACAGCCGGTAAGATCGTCGATGCCATGCGTATCCCGTTCAGCGTCGCCGGACAGGAGTTTGTTGCCTCCGTCAGTCTGGGCATCGCGATTTTCCCACACGACGGCGAAACCCCGGAGCAACTGATCCGCCAGGCTGATCTGGCCATGTACCATATCAAGAAGAGCGGCAAGAACGGCTTCGCCTTTTTCAGCAAGGAGATGAGCCAGGGGCACTGGGATCGCATTGCGCTGGAAAACGACTTGCGTCAGGCGGGCGAACGCGGCGAATTCGAGCTTGCCTACCAGCCACAAGTCAGCGTGTCGCATCAGCGCATGGTTGGCGTCGAAGCCCTGCTCCGCTGGCGGCATCCGGAGCACGGACTACTTGATCCCAGCCGGTTCATCGGTCTGGCTGAGGAAGCCGGTTTTATCAGTACGCTCAGTGACTGGGTGCTAGCGGAAGCCTGTCGGCAGCTCGCCTGCTGGCATGCCGCCGGCCATACCGGCTTGCGGATGTCGGTAAATCTGTCCCCGCGCGAGTTCGAGCGTGACGACATCATCGAGCGCGTCACGACCAACCTGTCGATCCACCAATTACCGGCCGGGGCATTGGAAGTGGAGATCACGGAAAACATCCTGCTGCAGGATGCCGAACGGGTGATCGATAAAGTGCGCACGCTGCGCCGCTTCGGCGTGCATGTCGCGATTGACGACTTCGGCACCCGTTATTCATCGCTCAACTATCTAAAACGCTTCCCGGTCAGCAGCATCAAGATCGACCAGTCCTTCATTCACAGTCTGGATGCCGATGCCGGCGGTGCCTCCATCGTGCGCGCGTTTGTCGGTATCGCCGAAGGTTTCGGCCTGCATCTAGTTGCCGAAGGCGTCGAAAATGACATGCAGGCCAAGGAATTGCGCAGGCTTGGCTGCGACATCATGCAAGGCTATCATTTTGCCCATCCTTCAACTCCCGTGGCAGTCCAGGAACTTTTCAAGACCTATCCGACCATGGTCGTTTGAATATGATGCCGAAGCTTCCGGCAGGTAGGTACTTTGCCCGCGCTGTAGAAAACGAAATCCGCGCATGCCTAGACGTGTATTACCCAACTTTTTAGGACGAGGCTAGGATGCGGAGGGCATAAAATGAAAACGGGCTAGACCATTTCTAGTCTTACCCGTTGATTTTACTGGCGCGCCCGGAGAGATTCGAACTCCCTACCCCTTGGTTCGTAGCGAAGAGGACACTCCCTTTCGCAACCCTAGTAGACCTTAATCAACCGCTATAAATCAATATGTTATTGACCGCCCTACTTTAACGGGCTAGCATGACATTTGATGGTTTTACACGTAGTCTGCTAGCCCGGTGCTAGCCCGTTTTGAAACCAAGGGGTTGGGCAATGACCAATAGATTCAGATTCTTGAAGTCTAAAATAGAATTTTTAGCTTCCCCGAAAACAGGGCGAACGACCTACTACGACACCGATGTCCAGAAGCTGGCGCTCAGGGTCACTGCTGCAGGTTCCAGGACTTTCTACGTCGTCAAGCGCGCCGAGGATGGCATGGCCTGGGTCAAGCTCGGCACCTTTCCCGACATGACCGTCGAGCAGGCGCGCAAGGCGGCGGAAACAAAACTTGGCGAATTTGCCATCGGCAACAACCCGGCGAAGGTGAAGCGCGCCGAGAAATTGAAGCAGACGCTCGGCCAAGCCTTCGACCACTACATGAAGATGTACGTCTGGCCACGCGGCATCAAGACAGCGAACGATCTGCGCGCCCTTTGGGAGCGCTGCCTTGGTCCCATGCCCGATCTGCCGGCGAAGAAGCATGGTTGCAAGCGCGTCAAGCATCCTGGCGGCGTCGATTGGTCGGAGCGCAAACTCGATCAGATCGCCAACAAGGACGTGCGCGCTCTGCACGCCAGCATTGCGACCACCACACCGGTGCTGGCAAACCGTGTCATCGAGTTGCTGAGCAGCATCTACAACCGCTCCAAGGAATGGGGCTACCCCGGCACCAATCCGGCCACCGACATCACACCCTTCAAGGAAACCAAGCGCGACCGCTTCATTCGGCATGACGAACTGCCGCGTTTCTTCACGGCGCTGGAAGCCGATACGTCTGTGGATTTCAAGCATTTCGTCCTGCTGTCGCTACTGACTGGCGTGCGGCGCGGCAATGTCCTAGCGGCGCGCTGGGAGGAAATCAACTTTGAAATGAATCTGTGGCGTGTGCCGGATACCAAAAACGGCGACCCGCTGAACGTGCCGCTGGTGCCGGAAGCGGTTGCCATCCTGCAAGAACGCAACCCGCAACCACAGGGTTACATCTTCGCCGGCGAGTCGGCGACCGGCCATATCTCCCCACCAAAAGAGCGTTGGCGGAAGCTGCTGGGGCGGGCCGAACTCGAAGATTTCACCATCCATGATCTGCGTCGCAGTCTCGGCAGTTGGCAGGCTATTGGTGGTGCATCGTTGGCGGTGATCGGCAAGAGCTTGGGCCACAAGTCAGCCGATGCCACGATGATCTATGCGCGACTGAGCATGGACCCGGTGCGTCAGTCGGTAACTTCGGCCACTTCCGCCATGCTTACAGCGGCCGGCGTGAAGAAGTCAGCGAAAGTCGTTAAACTTGCCAAAACCTCATGACAGGAGCGCAAACATGGGTGCAGCCGAACGTATTACCGAACTAATGAAAGCCATGCAAGATCGCGAAATCGGCGAGATATTGGATTTCGCCGAATTCCTGATTGCCAAGCGCGAGCGCGAACAGAAAGATGCCTTCGCTGTTTTCGAGAAACATGCCGGCCTGTGGTCGGGCAAGTTCAACCGCGAAGATGCCTATGCCGACCGCAAAGTGCTTCGCTGATACCAACGTCGCGATCTACGCCGTCGATGCGGATTTCGCGAAGCGCGAGAAGGCGCTGGCCGTACTTGCCTCTCGCCCCGTCATCAGCACCCAGGTCGTCAATGAATACCTGAATGTCTTGCTGGCCAAGCAAAAGCTGGGCCGTGCAGATGCCAACGAGTTGGCACGTGCACTAATGGCCACCTGCGATGTTGCCGCCGTCACCCCCGACGTTACCGAGCTGGCCATGAACATCGGCGAGCGCTACCAGATTAACCACTGGGACTCCCTGATCGTGGCCGCCGCGCTAGCCACAGGCTGCGCCACGCTCTATTCCGAAGACATGCAGGACGGACAGGTGTTCGAGGGACGGCTGACGGTGAGGAATCCGTTTATTACTCGTGGCTGAGCAATCTATGGACATTCCCGTGAGTATCCCTGTAACCAATCCGTCGTTGCAGTCAATTGAGGGACAAGTACTATCCGCACTTGAAGCTGAAGATATGTTGCCTGAATCAGAGCAGGGCAAAACTTTGGCTGTAAGAGAACTGACAGAGGCCGTTGACGATTACCGAAGGCACCTTGATCCTGAAGTGGCAACCCAGCGCAAGGAACTTAAGGCACTTGCCAACGCGATCAGCGATGCGCTCGATAAGTTCGAGAACTTATCCCCCCAGTCACTT